>JAGNTR010000038.1:8978-18520 GCA_017987415.1 Neisseriaceae bacterium | reverse complement strand
ACAGCGTGGGCACAATGGCCTGCTGTAGGCTGAGCTGGACGCTGCCGATGTCGTTTAAGGCTAAGGTTTCGGCTTCGCTACCGTGGCTGAGGGTGTGGACGTCCCAGACGCTCAGCACTTGACTGACTTTGGCGTACACGGTTTGAGTGCCGTGTTTGAGCCAGTAGCGCCGTGCCGGATTGAGCGGACGCTGGTCAAACCAGCACAGCGAAGCAGTCAACCGTTTGGTGGCTAGATAGGGTGAGTTGGCCGCCACAATGGTGTCGCCGCGCGACACATCAATGTCTTCGGTTAAGGTTAAGGTGAGGAGGTCGCCTGCTTGGGCCTGGGTCACGGAGCCTTCTAGACCGAGCAAGGATTGAATGTGGCTGAGCTTGCCCGCAGGTTCGATCCATACCGGCTGGCCTACGCTGAGCTGGCCTTGTTCTAGCCGTCCTTGGTAGCCGCGAAAATCATCGGCGGCGCTGCCATCCTGTCTGGCCACGCGCTGGACGGGGAAAATGGCGGCTTTAGCGTCGTCGGGTAGACTGCGGTCGGTGCTCAGGCCAGACAATAAGCTTAATAAGGCTGGGCCTTGATACCAAGGTAAATGGGTGCTGGCGGCGACAATATTGTCGCCGTAGAGCGCCGAAATCGGTACATAGTGGATCTGCTCAGGCTGTAGGCCTAGGCTGTCAGCCAAGCGCGCATAGGCGGCGGTAATCGCCTCAAAAGCGCCTTGATCGTGATTGAGTAAGTCCAGCTTATTAACCGCCACCACAATGTGAGGGCAACCCAATAGCTTCAATAAGGCGCTGTGGCGCTTGGTTTGGGGCAATAGCTGCGGCTCGCTCTGGCTTAAGTCGAGGCGGCTGGCGTCGATCAGCACAATGGCGGCGTGGGCAGTGGAGGCGCCGGTGACCATATTGCGGGTGTATTGTTCATGGCCAGGCGTGTCGGCAATGATGAATTTACGCTCAGCGGTGTTGAAGTAGCGATAGGCCACGTCGATGGTGATGCCTTGTTCTCGTTCCGCCGCAAGGCCGTCGGTGAGCGAGGCAAAATCTGGCACGCCGTCGTCGGTGCGCTTGCTGTGGTCGTGATGAAGTCGATCCAGCTGGTCGCTTAAGAGGGCGTGGCTGTCGTACAGCAGACGGCCAATCAAGGTCGATTTACCATCGTCGACGCTGCCGGCGGTGATGAATCTTAAAACAGAAGGTTGGGTGCTCATAAGGGTCCTTTTCGTGCTGCAATGGGGCGGTTGGGTCTGGGCTTAAAAATAGCCGGCGCGTTTACGTTCTTCCATGGCGACTTCTGAAACCTGGTCGTCTAGGCGGGTGGCGCTGCGCTCAGAAATCTGGCTCAGGGCGGTTTCGCGGATGATGTCGGCGGGCGTGGCCGCTTCGCTGGCCACAGGGCAGGTGCAGCTGATGTCGCCGACGGTGCGAAACCGTACCGAGCGCACGCTGCTGTCTTCGTTGGCCGCCTTTGGCGTGTAGGCCGTCACCGGCACCAACAGGCCGCGGCGCTCGACCACCTCGCGCCGATGGGCGTAATAAATGTCGGGCAGCGCCAAACCTTCGCGCTCGATGTATTGCCAGATGTCTAGCTCGGTCCAGTTGGAAATAGGGAAAACGCGCATGTGTTCGCCCGCGTTCAGGCGAGTGTTGTAGAGCGACCAAAGCTCTGGACGCTGAGCTTTAGGATCCCATTGGCCGAACTCATCCCGAAAAGAAAAAATACGTTCTTTGGCGCGGGCTTTTTCTTCATCGCGTCGGGCCCCGCCCATTAGGGCATCAAACCCTTGCTCGGCAATGGTTTCTAGCAGCGTCACGGCTTGAGCCGCATTGCGTGAATCAGTGGCGTGGCGCAGCACCACCGTGCCTTTGGCGATGGAGTCTTCTACGTGGCCAATCACCAAAGGTGCGCCTACGCGCGTCGCGGTTTGGTCGCGAAAGGCAATGACTTCGGGGTAGTTGTGGCCGGTGTCGATGTGCACCAACGTAAACGGCAGCCGCAAGGGCCGATCACCAAAAGTAAAGGCTTTACAGGCAAGGGCCAGCAGCACGACAGAATCTTTGCCGCCGGAAAACAACAGCGCGGGGTGGCGGGCTTCGGCTGCCACTTCACGAATGATGTGGATGGCTTCGGCTTCAAGCCAGTCAAGGTGGGTAGTGTGTAATGTGGTCATACTAAGACTCGCTTGGGTTGGATTGAGAGGAAGGGTGGAGGCCACACTCTTTGCTGTCTTGTTGCTCCCACCACCAGCGGCCGGCACGGATGTCTTGGTCGGCGCGTACGGCTTTGGTGCAAGGGTCGCAGCCAATGCTGGGATAACCCTGTTGGTATAAAGCGTTGCAGGGCACGTCGAAATGCTGGATGTAGGCCCAAACGTCAGCCTCTGACCAATCAAACAGCGGGTTGAATTTGGCCATTTGCCGTTCGTCATCAAGTTGATGAAACGACAGCGTGGCGCGGGTCACCGATTGCGCCTGACGTTGGCCGGTAAGCCAAGCATCGGCGCCTACTAAGGCGCGATTTAAGGGTTCAATTTTACGAATGTGACAACAGCGCTGGCGCAGCGGCACGCTGTCGTAAAAAGCGAACGTACCATGCTTGGCTTCGTAGGCAGCAGTAGCCTCTGGGTCTGGTGCTACGGTGGTCACAGTGAGTCCGTAGCGGCGCTGAACCTGAGGCAGTAAGGCCAAGGTTTCGAGCGGTAGCTTGCCGGTGGCTAGGGTGAAGATGGTAATCGGCAGCTGCTGGCGCGCAATGGCATCGGTGAGCACCATGTCTTCGGCGGCGAGGCTAGAGGCTAAGCGGCTGTCTAGCGCTTGCTCGGTGATGTAGCGCAGGCGAATGTCTAAGAGGCGGATTTTATCTGCCAAGGCATTTAGTACTGCAGTCGTTGCCTGCGGGGGTTGCCACGGCAAAGGGTTGATTTGGCTGACCATAAAAGTCACTCCATGCTTGTTTTTGTCATAAGGCCATCGTAGCAATAGACGTCTAGACGTGTAAAATAACATTAACAGCTGTGCTTATAACCAAAAACCATATGGGGTAAAGATGACTGAATAAGCCAAAGTGAAGAAGGGGTTTAGACCGGTGAGTGTGGCGTGCGTATATAACGTTTGGTTGTGAGCTAAGGCCAATTGGGTATTTTACTATTTACGTCTAGATGGCTAAATTAGGGTTTTGGTTTCGCTTTAAGGACGCCGTATGGCCTATTTCCCTTTGTTTGCAGATTTAACCGACAAGCCCGTCTTAGTGGTGGGCGGCGGCATGGTGGCAGAGCGTAAGATCGCAGCCCTATTAAACAGCCAAGCGCAGGTGCAGTTGGTGGCACCCAAGGTCAATCAGGCCATTCAGGGCTGGTTAGATGCCGGTACGGTGTCGTGGCTGGCAGCCGATTTTGAGCCCGCCCAGATCGACGGGGTGTGGCTGGTGATTGCGGCTACCGATGATCAGGCCTTAAATCAGCAAGTGTTTTTGGCCGCTGAAGCGCGCCATCGCCTGGTGAATGTGGTGGACGATCAGGCGCTGTGCCGCTTTATTACCCCTGCCGTGATTGAGCGTGGTCCGATTCAGATCGCCGTCTCCAGTGGAGGAGCGGCGCCCGTTTTGGCACGCCAGTGGCGTGAACGCATTGAAGCCATATTGCCCCAGCATTTGGGCAGTATGGCTACTTTAGCCGCGGCTTGGCGCACGCGGGTGAAGGCGCGTATTCACAGTTTTAATGAACGGCGCTATTTTTGGGAGCGCCTCTTCAACGGCCCATTCGAACAAGCCGCGCGCAGCGGTCAACTGCAGGCGGCAGAAGCCGTACTTGAAGCGCAGCTAGATGGCCATCAATCCAGCCTTGGATCAGTGACCTTGGTCGGGGCCGGGCCAGGAGACGCTGGGTTGTTGACCCTCAATGGCCTACAGGCGATTCAAAGCGCCGATGTGGTGTTTTATGATGCCCTGGTTGGGCCCGAGGTATTGAAGCTGATTCGCCGCGATGCCGATCAAATCGCCGTGGGCAAGCGCGCCGGCGGCCACCAAGTGGCGCAGCAGCAAACCAATCAGCTGCTGCTGGACTATGCCTTGGCGGGTAAGCGCGTGGTGCGGCTAAAAGGCGGCGACCCATTCGTATTCGGCCGTGGGGGCGAAGAGCTGAGCGTGTTGGCCAAGGCCGGCATTCCCTTTACGGTGGTGCCAGGCATTACTGCGGCTTTAGGCGCGACCGCTTATGCCGGCATTCCGTTAACGCACCGTGACCATGCCCAAACGGCGCTGTTCGTGACCGGCCACTGCCGCCCCGACGGTGACGAGCTGGACTGGGCCACGCTGGCGCGTGGGCGGCAAACTTTGGTGGTGTATATGGGTACGATTAAAGCCGCCGACATCAGCGCTGCCTTAATTCAATATGGCCGCGGCCACGACACGCCAGTGGCCATCATCAGTCACGGCACTTTGCCGACGCAAAGCGTCCGCATCGGCACGCTGGCCGAACTGGCCTCTTTAGCCGAAGGCGCACCGACGCCGGCCTTGATCGTGATTGGAGAAGTGGTGGCATTACAGCCTGAATTGGCCTGGTTTGGGGCGGCGGCCAGCGAACAATCAACACAGAAGGCGACACAAAGATTGGCTTGTGTTTGAAAAGTAGTGTGTTATTTTTAATGATGCTATGATATGACGATTAATTTTACCAGACGTCAGGATGATTTATGAAAGATTTATTAGGTTTTGATCGGTTGATTACCCCCAGTATTTTAGTGTTTTTTTACTGGATTTCCAGCGCGCTGATTATTATAAGCGGCGTCTTGATGCTGTTCAGTGGCCATGCAGGTCAAGGCATCGCTGTGTTGGTGTTGGGCCTCATTAGCTGTCGCATCAGCTTCGAGTTGATCATGATTGCGTTTAAGAACAATGAATACTTGAAAAAAATTGCCGAACAAACCCAACGTTGATGGGTGGCGATGAGTGAAGCGTGACTGAGTCACGCTTTTTTTGTGGGTAAGCATAGGCTTTGAGCATTATGGGGTTTGGCTGATCGGCCCATTGATGAATCATGGTTTATTGCGATTAGGTCGGGTGGGTAAGGCGAAGTGTGCCCACGATCTCAAATGAGCCAGTGCTCTTGAATCATCTGCATGGGCCGCGGGCCAGCCCACGCATAACGGTCAACGTGATGGCTATTAAATAGTGGACACAGTAAACCTTGGTACGTCACTGCGTTCCTTGATCGTTGCGGCGCTTATTGCTGAGTTGTAGGGTGGCGTAAAGCGCAGCGTGCCTAATCGTTACTGCCTAATGCCATTCGTTTCCTCATGCCTTGGTGATTTTGTTTTGGGTTTGAGGGCGCCGCCATAAAAAACCTGCGCCCACGCTCATCACCCACAGCGATCACCTCATCAGATCAAACGATTAGCCAGAGGGGCGACTTTATGCAAAATTAGGCAAGACGGCGAAACATAAAATAATGTTGAAACAATGTGTTGGGGCTTTATGAGCCTAAGCCGCTTGTCTACTTTTACTCAATGAGGAGCAACATCATGGCAAAAATCATTTGCGTTTTATACGATGATCCAATCTCAGGCTATCCCACCCGCTACGCGCGTGACGGCCTCCCGAAATTAGAGCGCTATCCCGATGGGCAAACGCTGCCAACGCCTAAGGCCATCGATTTTACCCCAGGTACACTATTGGGCAGCGTGTCCGGCGCTTTGGGCCTACGGGATTATTTAGAAGGTTTGGGGCATGAGTTCATTGTCACGGCCAGCAAAGATGGCGACCACAGCGTGTTAGATCAAGAGTTGGCCGATGCTGAAATCGTCATTTCCCAACCGTTTTGGCCAGCCTATATGACGGCGGCGCGTTTTGAAAAAGCCAAAAAATTAAAAATGATCGTCACCGCCGGTATTGGCTCGGATCATACCGATTTACAGGCGGCAATTGATCACAACGTCACCGTGGCAGAGGTGACTTATTGCAACAGCAACAGCGTGGCGGAACATGTGGTGATGATGATTTTAGGCCTGGTGCGAAATTACATTCCGTCCTATAACTGGGTGATGAAAGGCGGCTGGAACATCGCCGACTGTGTGGCGCGGTCCTATGACTTAGAAGGCATGAGCGTCGGTACTGTGGCGGCAGGGCGCATCGGCTTAAGAGTGTTGCGTTTACTGAAGCCGTTTGACGTAGACTTACACTATATGGATCGGCACCGCTTGCCAGAAAGCGTGGAGGCAGAGCTTAACCTCACTCATCACGACAGCCTCGCGAGCTTAGCCCAAGCGTGCGATGTGGTGACCCTCAACTGTCCTTTGCATCCCGAAACCGAAGGCATGGTGAACGCCGAGTCATTGCAGGCATTTAAGCGAGGGGCTTATTTAATCAATACTGCCCGCGGCAAACTGTGTGATGCACACGCCATTGCCGAGGCGCTCGAAACGGGGCAGCTAGCTGGCTATGCGGGAGACGTGTGGTTTCCGCAACCGGCACCGGCCGACCATCCTTGGCGCAGCATGCCGAACCATGGCATGACGCCGCACATTTCTGGCACCAGCTTGTCGGCTCAGGCTCGCTATGCCGCAGGCGTGCGCGAAATCTTGGAATGCTATTTCGCCAACGAGCCGATTCGTCATGAATATCTAATCGTTCAAAATGGGGCTTTAGCCGGTGTGGGCGCGCATTCATACAGCGCAGGCAATACCACGACAGGCTCTGAAGAAGCGGCCCGCTATTAAGACGAAAAGTGGGGGATCATGTTGACACATATTTGGCGTATGCTGCGGGCTCAACTAAAGCCTGCGGCATCGGCATCCCCGTCTTTGAAAAGGTGGTGTTGGTGGGCGCAGGGGTGTTTTTGGGGCTAGCGGTGGTGGCTTTCTTGGCCGTGTTGAGCGGCCTGCCTTGGTTATTGGGTTCGTTTGGGGCCAGCTGTGTGCTATTGTTTGGTTTTCCGAATGTGCCGTTTTCGCAGCCCCGTAACGTCATTGGTGGGCACATGCTTAGCTCGGCCTTAGGCCTCGCCTTTCTGTGGCTCTTAGGCCCTAGCTGGTGGGCCTTAGCCGCTGCTGGCGCCGCGGCCGCGATGCTGATGCTGTACACGCAGACCGTGCACCCGCCCGCAGGCAGCAATCCCGTGATCGTGTTTTTAAGCGATCCTGGCTGGGGCTTTTTATGGCTACCGACTTTATTTGGCGCAATCTTGCTGGTTTTGCTGGCTAAAGCCTATGCGGTGCTGCTGCGACGCTGGGCGCCCGCGGTAGTGGGCTAATGCATGCGCCGATGACTTTTAAAAAGGAAACGGTTATGTCTGAATCGACTCAAACAGCGGCAGCGCCCACTCGGGCCGCCGCTTTTTTATCCAAAGAACGCATCATCGCTAAGCCGGGGTTTAATCGCTGGCTGGTGCCGCCCGCGGCATTGGCGATTCATTTGTGCATTGGGATGGCCTATGGTTTTTCAGTGTTTTGGCTGCCCTTATCGCGCGCTTTGGGCGTCGATGCGCCCTTAGTATGTGGTCCAGAGGTGGGCTTTTGGCGCGAGTTGTTTACCACGCAATGCGATTGGAAAATTTCTACCCTAGGTTGGATGTATACCCTGTTCTTTGTGTTGCTGGGCAGTTCGGCGGCGCTGTGGGGCGGTTGGCTAGAGCGTGCTGGGCCGCGTAAAGCCGGCGTGGTCAGCGCCTGTTGTTGGGCCGGCGGCATGCTGGTGTCGGCACTGGGCGTGTATCTGCACCAGTTTTGGCTGATGATTGTGGGCTCCGGCATCATTGGCGGCATTGGCCTTGGCTTAGGGTATATTTCGCCGGTCAGTACTTTAATCAAATGGTTTCCGGATCGGCGCGGTATGGCCACCGGTATGGCGATTATGGGTTTTGGTGGCGGTGCCATGATTGGCTCGCCGCTGGCGGCTGAGCTAATGGCTCGATTTTCGGGGCCAACCAGCGTCGGTGTGACCGCGACGTTTGTGGTGATGGCCTTGATTTATTTTGTGTTCATGATGGGTGGGGCGTTGTCGTATCGCGTGCCGCCTTCTGGCTGGCAGCCCCAAGGCTGGACGGCACCCGTGCAAAAAAGCAATGCCATGATGACCAAGCAGCACGTGCACGTGAAGCGGGTGTGGGGTATTCCTCAGTTTTGGTTGGTGTGGATGGTGCTGTGTATGAATGTGTCGGCTGGTATTGGGGTGTTGGGCATGGCCAGCCCCATGCTCCAGGAAGTATTCGGGGGCTCGCTGATTGGGCTGTCGTTGAGCTTTACCGAACTGAATGCCGAACAGTTGACTGCCATTGCAGGCGTGGCGGCAGGATTTACGGCTTTACTCAGCCTGTTTAATATTGGGGGTCGCTTTGTCTGGGCCAGTTTTTCTGATCGTTTGGGCCGTAAGCTGACCTATACCGTGTTCTTTATTTTGGGCGGCTTGCTGTATGCCAGCATCCCTGGCGCTGCGGCTACGGAAAACCGCTTCTTGTTTATGGCCGCTTTTTGCATCATCTTAAGCATGTACGGTGGTGGCTTTGCCACGGTGCCCGCTTATTTAGCCGACCTATTTGGTACCCAGATGGTGGGCGCCATTCATGGGCGGTTGCTGACGGCTTGGGCCACGGCCGGTATTTTGGGGCCGGTGGTGGTGAATTATATGCGTGATTATCAGCTGTCATTAGGCATTCCACCGGCGCAGGTGTACAGCCAAACCATGTATATCTTGGTGGGCATGTTGGTGATTGGTTTGGTGTGTAATGTGCTGATTCGGCCGCTGAATCCTAAATACTTCATGACTGATGACGAGTTGGCGCAAGAAAAACGTTTAGCGCATGATCAAGCGCCTGTGGCCGTGACCGCAACCGTGACGTCGGCGCCTGAACGCAGCCACACAGGCCTAGTGGTCTTAGCCTGGCTGGCGGTTGGCTTGCCCATGGCTTGGGGCGTGTATCAAACCTTAGTGAGCGTGAGGGCGTTTTTATAAAGCCGGCGCGCCGTCTGCGTGGGTGCCTGAAGAGGGGCTTAAGGCAGGCGGGCGTCTGCCTGAGCCTGTAGGTCAACGCTCTGGAACGCCTGAATCGTGGCCTCAACCAAGGGCGCATGGGGACGGCCAGAACGCACGATGAAGCCAATCCTACGCTGTAGCTGTGGCTGTAGCGGTAGGGCGACTAAGGCGTGGCTTAAGTGGTTAAGACAGAAAATACTGTGCGGCATAATGCTGTAGAGGCCTAGCTGTTGGACGTGACCACACAAAACCATGAGGGAATCTGATTCCAGTTTGGGGGTGGCGATGACGCCGGCGTGGGCAAAAGCGCGATCAATGCCGTGGCGGCTTTGCATATTGGGCGTGAGTAAGCACAAAGGCAGTTTGGCCGCTTCGACCCAGCTCATGCTTTGGCGGCCAGCAAAGGCATCGGCGTGTTGCGCGACGACTAAATACCGTTCTTGGAACAGTGCCGTGGTCTCCAGGCCGAAGGGTTGTTGGTTGTCTAAATAACTGATGCCTATGTCTAATTCAAACGTGGTGAGCTTGCGTAATATCTCGGTGGCGGCCAGATTGAACACCTGATACTGTATGCGTTCATG
>JAGNTR010000038.1:4723-8878 GCA_017987415.1 Neisseriaceae bacterium | reverse complement strand
ATGGCTTTTAATCAACACCTGGCTTTAAGTATTTTCAAAAGCGTTGCTCAGCAGCAAAGCTTTAGCCGCGCAGCGGTTGAACTAGGCCTATCGGCGTCGGCCGTGAGTCAGGCCATTCGGCAAATGGAAACAGAATTAGGCACGCGGCTGGTCAACCGAACCACTCGCTCGGTCAGCTTGACCGAAGCGGGGGCATTACTGTTGGCGCAGATTGCCCCTTTGTTGACGGATATGGCCGAGGTTTTAGACAGTGCGAAAGTGCGGCCACAAAGCCTAAAAGGCGTGCTGAAGCTGTCTATGCCTTACGTTGTGTGGCAAGGCGTGGTGTGTCCGATGCTGGCTGATTTTGGCCAAGCCTATCCTGATATTGAGCCATTTATTGAACTGGCCGATGGCCTGGTTGACATTGCCGGCAGTGGCTTTGATGCTGGCATTCGTTTACAGCAACAGCTGTACCCCAATATGCTGGCGCTGGCGTTGCCGCTGAATTTTCAGTCGCTGTTGGTGGCCAGCCCTGATTATCTCAGCCGCTTTGGTCGGCCTGAGCGGCCAGAACAACTGGCGCAACATCGCTGTATCGGCTATCGTAGTGATGCTCAAGACGTGGTGCTGTCGTGGCGGCTCAAGGCCGTGTCTGGGCCGCTCACCCATCAATTTAGCCCCAGATCACTGTTGTTAAATGATGAGCGTAGCTTAGTCGAAGCGGCGAAGTTAGGCTTAGGCATTGCCCAGGTTTACCGCTTAGGCGTCGCTGATGCTTTGGCTATGGGCCAATTGCGCCCAATTTTGCCGGATTGGCACAGCCCTAGCCATCGCTTTAGCCTGTATTATCCTAACCGCCAATATTTATCTACCCGCCTTCAAGTGTTCATCAGCATGCTGAAACAGCAGGTGACGCGTATGGCGCAGAGTCAGGACGATGATGAATCGCAGCAACCCGAAAAATCTAGTTGATTTAGAAACCTTTGTGCAAGTGGTCGACAGCGGTGGGTTTTCAGCCGCGGCGCGGGTGTTAAACCTCAGCGCCAGCACCGTCAGCAAACAGGTTAAACGACTCGAAGCTGCTTTGGGTACCGATTTGTTTACCCGCAGTACACGCCACATCTACGTGACTGAAAAAGGTCGGCAGATCTATGTTTCGGTGCGGCTAGCCTTGAGCCAGCTAGATGAGGCTTATGCTGTGGCCGAAGCTGGCCAAGTGCAGATGTCGGGGCCGATCGCCATCAGCAGCCCTTCGGTGTTTAACCAAGCTTTTTTAATCGGGGCGATGCAGGCGTTTAAAACCCTGCACCCGCAGGTGAGCTTTTATCTGAATAATTCCAGCCGTTTAGTGGACATGTACGCCGACGGCATCGACATCGCGATTCGCATCGGCCATTTATCCGATTCTCAGCTGGTGTTGCGTAAAATATTTGATGCCCACCGGGTACTGGTGTGCGCCCCAAACTATGTAGACGCTGCTTCAGGTCGGCGGGCGCCGGTTAGCCTTGAGGAGCTACAGGCCTTACAGGCGTTGATGTTCGCTTATCCTGGCCACGACAGTGGTCAGTGGGCGCTTGAGCTTGATGGCGGCGAGGGCGGCACGCAGGTTGTTAGCATGAGTAAAGCCATGGGTGCCGATGATGGGCACATCTTATTGCAGTGGGCGCTGGCCGGTCACGGTGTGGCATTATTGGAGCCGTGGGTGGTGGCGGACGACTTAGCCGCTGGACGTTTGCAGCGTTTGCTGCCCAATTGGATTGGGCCTGCGCGTCCCGTGCAGGTGGTGCGTACTCAAAAGCATGCGGTCTTGGGGCGAGTCGCCCAGTTCACTGAGTTTTTGGTTGATTATTGCCGAGCGCGGCACAGCCAGATTTATGACTATTCGTCACAAGTATTGTGATTATTTGCGACTAGTAAGGCAGGGTTGAGCAGATTAGCATGGCGGTTCTTTATCGATCATAGGAATTGCGATGCCTTTAGCCTTACTAGCCTTAGCCATTTGTGCCTTTGCCATTGGCACTACCGAGTTTGTGGCCACCGGCCTATTGCCCGATTTTGTGCAAGACTTTCAGATTTCCATCCCCCAGGCGGGCTACATCACTATGGGTTATGCCCTAGGTGTGGTGGTCAGTGCGCCCATTTTTACCTTATTACTCTTACGCTTTAACCGTAAAAAAGTCCTGATTTTTTTACTGTTGCTGTTCATCGGTGGCAGCCTGCTGTCGGCGCTGGCGGCTGGTTTTAATCAGCTGATGCTGGGGCGCATCGTGTCGTCGCTGTGCCACGGTGCCTTCTTTGGCATTGGCTCTGTTGTGGCCACACGTTTAGTGGCGCCCAATAAGCAGGCCAGTGCCATTGCGCTGATGTTTTCCGGGCTGACCTTGGCCAATGTGGTGGGCGTGCCCTTAGGCACTTTATTTGGGCAAAGCTTGGGCTGGCGCTCGGCCTTTTGGGCCATTGCAGTCTTGGGCCTAGTGGGCTTGATTGGCTTATGGCGACTGGTTCCAGCACAAGAGGTTGAGCGCGTGTCGGTTAAAGGCGAGCTGGGCGAATTTAGAAAACCACGACTGTGGCTGGCGTTGATGGTGACGGCGGCAGGCTTCAGCGGTTTGTTTGCCATGTTTGCCTATATTGCTCCCTTGGTTGTCGAAATAGCCGGCTTTGCGCCGAGCAGCTTGGCTTGGGTTTTGGCGCTCTTCGGTGTGGGCTTGGTGGTGGGTAACTTGGTCTCGGGGCGTTTGGCGGATCGCTATTTAAAACAGACCTTGTTGGGCATGCTGGCTCTTTTGATGCTGCTGTTATTGTTGTTGACGCTGAGCGTGCACAGCCCAGGCTGGCTATTGCTGAACGTGTTTTTATTGGGCGCCATTGGTTTTGGGACGGTGCCGCCGCTGCAATTGTATTTAATGGCCCAGGCTGAGGGCGCGCCCACGCTGGCGTCGGCGGCTAATATCTCAGCGTTTAATTTGGGTGCGGCGGCTGGCGTTTGGCTGGGAGGTGAGGCGGTTGCTCAAGGTTGGGGCCTGTTGTCGCCCAGCTGGGTGGGCGCTGGCATGACCGGCGTGGGTTTGTTGCTGGCGCTGTACGCCTGCGCTCGCTCGGTTAAACAGGCTGAGCCAGCTTGATGACGGCAGCCACGTTGCGTGCGGTTTGGCGCACATTGGCGGCGGCATTGGCGAGGGCGGCGTCTAGGGTTGATGGCTCATGCACGGCGCTGAACACCGCATCGATACCGTGCTGGTGGACTAAGTAGGCGTCATCGCCGTAGCCACCTGCAATGGCGATGACGGGCTTGCCATATTGTTTGGCTAAGGTGGCCACGCCCATCGGTGTTTTGCCAAAAATAGTCTGGCCGTCGATGCGGCCTTCGCCAGTGATCACCCAGTCGGCCTCGGCCACGTGTTGCGCTAAGCCCACTGCCTCGGCAATTAATTCATGGCCGGGGCGTAGCCGGCCTTTTAAAAAAGCCATTAACGCGGCGCCCATGCCGCCGGCAGCGCCAGCGCCGGCTAAATCGGCTACGGCAAGGTTTAAAGTGTGCTGAATTTTGTGGGCGTAATGGTTTAAGGCCTGATCGAGTAAGGCGACGTCGGCGGCGGTCGCGCCTTTTTGCGGCCCAAAAATCACCGCCGCGCCGTTGGGCCCGACTAAGGGATTGGTCACGTCGCAGGCAATGTCGATCTGGCAGTCGGCCAGCCGCGGGTCTAAGCCTTGCACATCAATGGTTTCTAAGCGCGCCAATGCGGCGCCTCCAGGGCCTAAGCTTTGGCCATCTTGGGCCAAAAATCGAACCCCTAAAGCCTGCAATAATCCCATGCCGCCATCGGTAGTGGCGCTGCCACCAATGCACAACAGCAATCGACGCGCCCCACGATCAAGCGCCGCCAAGATGGCCTCGCCCATGCCTTGGCTGCTGCTGGTTAAGGGTTGTCGTTCTGAGGGTGACACCAGCTGTAGGCCACTACAGGCGGCCATCTCAATAATGGCCGTGGCGCGATCGGGACTGAGGCCGTAGTGGGCAACGATGGGGCGTCCTAGAGGATCGTGTACTGTTACGGGCAGTAGTTGTCCGCCAAGGGCGGTGGTGATGGTGGCGGCAGAGCCTTCGCCGCCATCGGCCATGGGAATGTTAATCAGCTTGGCCGATGGCAGGACATCGGTAAAACCAGCGGC
>JAGNTR010000038.1:0-4623 GCA_017987415.1 Neisseriaceae bacterium | reverse complement strand
GCGACCGATAGGCCGACTAAGCGGCCTTCGGCGTCAAACTTGGGCATGCTGCCATTGCCATCGGAGCTAATGGTGAGCTTGGCCATGGCCACGCCAGCGGCCAAGGCTTGGCTAATGGCATGGCTGGGTTTGACGGCGTTGCGCGCGCCGATATCAGGGTCGATGCCGCTGGTGATGTCGATGCTGCCGCCTTTTAGGGCAAAGGCAATGGCGTCGTCAAACAACGGTTGGTTGCGGTTCACGTGGGTGGGCAGGAGTTTGCTAATGGGCACATCCGAGGCATCCAGAAGCGCATACAGCGGCGTAAAGGTTTGGCTGCTGCTGCCCAAATGTAAAACCGTGATGCCGGCCTTATTGCCCAAAAGTCCGCCTACGCGCGCTTGCGTGCTGAGTCGGGCCAGTTCGGCGGGGCTTGGAGCTGATGAGCGATGGTCGGATACCGCCGTTTTGACGCCAATGATGGGGTCGATGAAGGCCACGTCTTGTTCGATGTGGCCGGTGATGGTGGGGCTGGGTACGGCGTAGGCACCGGTAAACATATAAGCGCTGATGCCCTCATGGTTTAAGGCATTCACCTTAGCCAACAGTGAGGCGGGATGGCGGGTGATGCCATCGGTGCCTAAAAGGCCAACGGCGGTGGTGATGCCGGCCTCGACCAGCGCCGATAGATTGGCCTCTGGTGTACGGGTGTGTGGGCCGGCTTCACCGCCGCCACCGATTAAATGAATGTGCTGATCAATGAAGCCTGGGCACAAGGTTTGACCACTTAAGTCGATGATGGTGCAGTTGGGCAAGCTGGCGGCGTCGATACTGGGTTCAATGGCCACAATCTGCTGCTGACACAGCAAAACGTCTTGAATGCCTAAGGCTTCAGGCGCGAATACAGTGGCGCCTCGCAGTAAGGTGAAGCGTAAAGAGAGAGAGGGAATGGCGTTCATGGCTGGCTTTTTCTGTGTGTGGGCTTAGGCCCAGTGGTCTTCAATTTGGGCACGGGTTTCGGCCACGCCTATGGCCCAGAGCTCATGCATGAGGGCGTCGTCTTTGTAATAATCGCCGCCATAATTGCCGTCGCCAACATAGTCGCGCACGCCTTGGGCGCTGAGCTGGCGCATGTGCTCAAGGTTAATCATGGGTTTTTGGGCGTCAGGCAATACCACATTGGCGATGCGTGTCCAAGGAAAGTTTTCCATCCATGAGGCATGCGAGGCGACAGGATCAATGGCTTTGACTTTGGCCATGGTTTGCGGCGCCGCCCACCAGTTGTGTAGCTTGACCCGCGCGTCGGGGTGGGTGTTCAGCCAGGTTTGTAGCTCGTTCAGTACGGGGCTGTTGCCGCCGTGGCCGTTGACCAATAAAATGCGCCGAAAACCCGCTTGGTAAACGCTGTCAAGGATGTCGGTAATCAAGGCAAAATAGGTGCTGCTGCGTAGTGAAATGGTGCCAGGATAAGCTGTGAAATAGGGCGCTAGGCCATAGGGTACAACCGGCAATACGGGCACATTGAGTGGTTCGGCGGCATCGGCGGCGACTTTTTCCGCCAAAATGGTGTCGGTCATGAGGCTTAGGTAGGCGTGCTGTTCGGTGCTGCCGATGGGCAATACGATGCGGTCGTCGGTGTGCAGATGGTCGGCCACCTGCATCCAGTTCATTTCTTTAATTAACATGGTTTGTAGTCCTTGCGCCCTTCGCCGTATTCAAGCGGCGAAGGGCGGTGGTGTGGTTATGTGTTCGGGCTGAAATGACGGGCCAAGACGCTTGGGTCTACTTTTTTGGTGTAGCGGCTGACCAGCATGGCGACGATCATGCCAAAGCCCCAGGCTGGGATCAGCGGATCGAGATGCAAAGCAAACGACTGGCTCAACCAGCCTAATTTGACGGCTACATAGTAACATTCGCCCAAGATCACGCCGGTCAAGACGCCAGCTGTGGTGGCTTTACGCCAATACATGCCCAGAATCACGGCAATGACCCAAATGCCCAAGCCACCAAAGGAAAACCGCACGATTTCAAAAATACTGGCGGGCTTCATGATCCCAATGACGATGCTGATGATGCCGATGAGCACGGTGACCACTTGGGAGAGACGGAACACAGTTTTGTCGCTGGCGGCCGGATTAATCAGCTTTTGGTAAATGTCGCGGGAGACGCCGCCGGTGGCCACCACCATGAGGGCCGATACGGTCGACATCCCAGCCGACACAATGCCGGCAATCATCACCGAAGCCAAGATCGGGTTTAGCGACTGCTGTAGCATGATGGGCACAATGAAATCGGCGTCTTTGCCCTGTAGACCAATGACGGATACGAAGGCATTGACGCCAGACCATTCGATCATGGTGGCTGAAATCAACATGCCCAAGGTGCCTAAAATCACGCTTTTAAACAGTACTGAGTAGTTTTTCATGGAAAAAAACTTGGTGAATAAGGTGGGCTGGCCGATGGTGAAAAAGCTCCACATCAAAATCATCGACACATACACGCCAAACCCGTATTCACCTTTAGCACCTGGATGGGTTAAGTGATCGGGGCTGGTTTGCACCAATTGGCTGGTGATGGCTTCTAGGCCACCGCCTGCGCGTACCGACATCACAAATGTCACCACGGCGGTTAACACCATGAGGCTACCCTGTAACACGTCGGTCAGCATGGCGCCGCGCATACCGCCATACATACAGTAGACCATCACTACCGCACCAGTAATGACTACGCCAGTCCATTCTGGGTAGCCGGTAAAGGTTTTGACGATGACGCCGGCGCCGACTAGCTGGGCGCCTGAGAGGGCGATCAAAAACAGGACCATCACCACGGCGTGGATGACGCGCATGGTATCCGACTGATAGCGATCGGCCAAATAGTCGGTCATGGTGAGGAAATTGTTGTGCTGGCGTAGCTGCATCAGTTTGCGGCCAACGAGGAGGGCGGGGATCAGCATGGAAAATGCCACCCCAGGAATGGTGATGCTCATGCCGGCAAAGCCATTATTATAGGCGATGGCAGGCACGCCCATAAAGGTGCTCATGCTGTATTGAGTGGCAAAATAGGCGATGCCGGATACGACGGCGCCAGCCTTGCCGCCCATCACCAAAAAGTCTTTCATGTTTTTGGTTTGGCGTGCGGCCACATAGCCGATGGCGGCGATGATGACAAAATAAATCAATAAGGTGATGATGAACGGCCCAGGCGTGGGCGTCAGAAACTGCTCAACGTTAGCGTTCATGATGTGGGCCCTCGCTACGATGGTCCTCATGACCTAGTTCAAAGTCTTGATATTCGGGTCGTTTCAAGCATTGGCGCGCATAGACTGCGGTCAAGATTAAAACCACCACCCCATGTGCTAACCAGCCAAAGACAAACAGCGGTACGCCCCAGAAACTAGGGATGTACGCTTCGCTGTAATACCAAGGCAGCGGCAGCATAATGAGCGCGTATAAAACCAAAAACACAATAAGCCAGTTTCGTTCGAAATGACTTTTAGGCTGAGTGACCATCGTCGATTCTCCAGGGAGCCGTGCTTTTTTTAAAGCATTTTTTATATTTTTATAGGTATTGTTGTGTGTGTTGGGTGCGTCTTCTTGATGTCTTACTTGTCTTATAAGGTGTCAGTCTCCTTTCAGGGTTGGTCAGTCGGTAAGTATAGGTATGGCAGTACCGATTCGGTTTGTTGGGCTAAGCGCTCGGCCGATTGCTTAACCTGTAAGGCTACGGCGGCACATAAGCCTTCAATTAAAGCAATTAAAGCGGCGCTGGATGCGTATAAAACCGGCTGCTCGGCCGAAGCAAACAGGCACACGTCGGTTTGGCCAGCTAGTGGCGCGGTAGGGGTATCGGAAATACCCACTACATAGGCTTGTTGCGCCTTAGCCAAGTGCACCATTTCCAAAATGCTTTTTGAGTAGCGTGGCAGAGAAATGGCGATCATGACGTCGTTGGCGCCGAGCATGCTGATTTTACGAATCGCGCGCTCAGGGCCGCCTAAATTGTTTAATTCTTGTACTTTAGGGCCTAAAAAAGGCTCCAATATTTCAGTCATAAAGGTCGCGTGTAAGGCGCTGACCCCCATGCCAATAATAAAAATTCGTTCTGCGTTTAACAGGTGCTCAATGATGGGCTGTACAGATTTTTGGGCCAGCCATTCCTTGCTTTGGGCAATATTGCTGGCGAGGGCGTCAAACGAAGCCTGTACGACTTCATCTTCTGCATGGTTTTGTAAAGCACCCATGCGCAGTTTTTCAGCGGGTTCAAATACTTTTTCAAAGACCGCCCTGAGTTCAGCGCGAAACAGCGGGTAGCCGTTGAATCCACATTCATGGGCAAATCGATTAACGGTTGCGACGGAAACGTCGGCAGCCTTGGCCAACTCTTCAATGCTCATGCTGGATACGGCAAAAGGCTTGCTGAGAATAAACTCAGCCAATTGCGTAAACGCTCGCGAGTAAGTCGGTAGGGCTTCAGTAATGTGCTTGATCAAATTCGTGTTCACGGGTTCCATCGTTGCACCTTATGCCTGATGAGTGATTAAAAGCATCCTAGCATGCATTGCAAAGTTATGTAAATAAATTTCCAAAAAAAGTAATTATTTTACAAAAAGCGTGGCTTAATTGAGACTGTTTTATTTTGTTTATT
>JAGNTR010000037.1 GCA_017987415.1 Neisseriaceae bacterium | reverse complement strand
CCAGCGAGGCCGCGTGCTTAGCCATTGATTCAGGCACTGGGTTTTGGCCACACACGGCTGGTTTACCGGCGCGGAAAATACCGGCTTTTTCAAACGCCACGGCTTCAATGGTATCGCCTAAATACGCTTGGTGATCCAAATCCACGCTGGTCACTACGGCGCAGTCCGCGTCAAACACATTGACGGCATCCAGGCGCCCGCCTAAACCAACCTCTAAGATCATGACGTCTACTTGGGCGCGATCAAACACATCCACCGCCGCCAAGGCATTCATTTCAAAATAAGTCAGCGACACATCGCCACGCGCGACTTCAATACGCTCCAAGCTGATGACGATTTCTTCGTCGCTCACGGGTTCAGCATTCAAGGCAATGCGTTCGTTAAAGCGCAATAAATGAGGGCTGGTTAAGGTGCCTACCTTAAAACCAGCCGATGCGTATATTTTACTTAAAAAAGCACAAACAGATCCTTTACCATTGGTGCCTGAAACCGTGATCACGGGACATTTGGGCACCAACTGCATGCTTTGGCGTACCGCTTCAACGCGGCTTAAGCCCATATCGATGGTGCTCGGGTGCACGCTTTCAAAATAGGCCAACCATTCGGCCAAGGTTTTTTGAGACATGTTTTTCATACTCCTACAACGGGCATTGGTTTATGCCTCTTCATTCATGCTGTGCCAGCGGCCCCACACCAGCAGCTGCTGATAGGCATCGGCCTCAATGCTGTCAGGCAAAAGCCACAGCACCTGTTTTTTACCTTGATTTTGTATGTACAGCACCATCACCCAACGGGCAAACACGCTGCCGTCTAACAGCGTGGCCGGACTCAAGGCTTTATCGCCAGCCTTGGCCACCGACAGCAGCCCCTGCGGATTAATGTTCAATTCGGTGAGCCGGCCAGACGCACGCGTCATCCGATAATGGGTGTGCACCACGCTGGCCAAGGCCAAGGCACTCCACAACCAAGGTTGCTCAAAATACAGCCAAATCAGCGCCACCAGTGCCAAATGCACCAGGACATTAATCGCTAAGGCCCATTTTGACGGGGCAAGGTGAACGTGAATCGGCTTCATTACATCATATTGTCCACAACGGGAATGTTGTGCATGGGCTCGTCTACCAAGTCCAACACCGTACTGTTGATTTCAACGTCAAAAAAGGCCCAGAACGCTTTTAAGCTCATGTCTTCAGGCCAATCCTTAGGGCTTTCATACCAAGCGGCCAATTCGGCCTTAAATATAGCTTCGTAATGCTCGTCCACAAAGGCAATGACGTCTTCTGGCTCATCACATTCGGGCACCATCAATACGGTGCAATCGCTGCGCAACTGAGCCAAGGTCAGGTCTAAACCTTCTTTTTCAACCGACTTAAGCCAAGTTAAAAACAATTCCGTGGGTTTAATCACCACGGCTGCACGATCCACAAAATACATTGATTCACCCTTTCACAAGACGCTGACCAGACTGGCCAAGCCGCATCGCCAAAAAAGAATCATTGTATCAGTTTGCTTGATTTTCATCAGAACAATCTGATGAAAAAATATCCGCTAAGCGCCAGCAACAAGCCCGATGACGCGGCAACAAGCAGGCACAGCAGCAGAATTTCAGGTAAAATCAACGCCATCATTCTAAGGTATAAAACATGAGTATTTTAATTGTAGAAAATGCCGCACTGGCCTCAGGCCACCTGCCGCTGTTAGACAACGCCCACTTTACCTTGCAAGAAGGTGAAACTGTCGGCCTGATTGGCCGCAACGGCGCAGGTAAATCATCTTTTTTAAAAATCTTGGCCGGCGTCAATAAACTTGACGACGGTAAAATCAGCATGAACAGCGGCCTCAAAATCGCCTACGTGGCGCAAGAGCCATTACTGAACCCTGAACACACCGTTTTCGAAGCGGTTGCCGAAGGCTTGGGTGAACTCACCGAACTACTCACCCAATACCACCAGCTCAGCGCCCTCATTGCCGAAGACGCCAGCGAAGCCAATTTACATCAGCTGCAAACCTTACAAAACGCATTAGAAGCGCAAGACGGCTGGCAAATCGACGCCCTCATCCAAACCACGATGACCCATCTAGCCCTATCTGAACACGACAAAATCAGCAATCTTTCCGGCGGCCAGAAAAAGCGCGTGGCCCTCGCCCAAGCTTTGGTGACTAAGCCCGACGTATTGCTGCTAGACGAACCAACCAACCATTTAGACATCGACGCCATCATTTGGCTGGAAGGCTTAATCCAAAACTTCCACGGCAGCGTGATCTTGATTACCCATGACCGCCGCTTTTTGGACCACACAGCCACCCGCATCGTCGAGCTTGACCGCGGTATTTTACGCAGCTACCCGGGCAACTTCAGCGCCTATGAAGAAAAAAAGGCGCAAGAATTAGCCGTCGAAGAAGAACATAACCGCCTCTTCGATAAGTTTCACGCCCAAGAAGAGGTGTGGATTCGTAAAGGCATTGAGGCACGCCGCACCCGCAATATGGGCCGCGTACGCCGCTTAGAATCCTTACGTAAAGAGCGCTCAGCCCGCCGTGATGTACAGGGCCAGGTGAACTTCAACCTCAACACCGGCGAAAAAAGCGGCAAAATCATTGCCGAACTTGAAGACGCCAGCTTTGCCTATCCAGATAAAAACATCATGGATCGCTTCAGCGCCATCATCCAACGGGGCGATAAAATCGGCCTCATCGGCGCCAACGGCATTGGTAAAACGACTTTTTTAAAGCTGATTTTGGGCGAGCTAAACCCCACCTTCGGCAAGATTCGCCTGGGCAGCAAACAAGAAGTGGCCTATTTTGACCAGTTCCGCAGCGCCCTCAACGAAACCGACACCGTCTTTGAAACCCTAGGCCAAGGCAACGACTACGTAGAAGTCGGCGGCAAGCGTAAACACGTAATGAGCTATTTAGAAGATTTCTTGTTTAGCCCCGCCCGCGCCAACAGCCCCGTGTCTTCACTCTCTGGCGGCGAGCGCAACCGCTTATTGCTGGCTAAACTGTTTACTCGCCCGGCCAATATTTTGGTCTTGGACGAACCGACCAACGACTTAGACATCGACACCCAAGAGCTACTAGAAGAACTGTTACGCGACTTTGCCGGCACCGTCTTTTTGGTGAGCCATGACCGTGCCTTCCTCGACAACGTCATCACTCAAAGCATTGTCTTTAAAGGCGAAGGCGTGTTAAAAGAATACATCGGCGGCTATCAAGACTATGAGGATGCTGCCAAACGGGAACAGGCCCTCGCTAAAGCTCAGCAACGCCCGAGCAAAGATGCTGAAGAGGAAGCCCCGAAAAAGGCCAATAACCGTAACCGTGCCGCTAAGCTCAGCTTTAACGAACAGCGTGAATTAAAGGCGCTGCCGGAAGAGATCAACCAGCTCGAAGCCGAACAGGCCGACCTCACCGAGAAGCTGCTGGATCCAGAAGCGTTTAAGAAAGACCACGAAGCGGCTACCGTGTGGCAAAACCGCATCGAAGCCATCGAACTATTGTTGCTTGAAAAACTGGAACGTTGGGCCCTCTTGGAAGAAAAAGAGCAGGGCTAAACCCCTAAGGAGACAAATATGCACACAGCCAGCACCTCTCGCTACGCCGACCTTCGGCGCCCTTGGCAGCGCACGCTTTTGCTGCTGAGCCTTGTTTTGCTGGCTTTGTCTGTGGCCGCCTGCGGCAGCAAAAAACCGCCTAAGCCCCGTCCTGGCGTGGTCGCACAAAGCAAAAAGCCGATTCAGATTAGCCATATTTCCTCAAGCCAAGGTGGCCCAGAAATCGCCATGTACGCCATGGGCCTAATCGGCACGCCCTATCAGTACGGCGGCAACAGCACCAGCACCGGCTTTGACTGCTCAGGCTTGGTCACCTATGTCTACAACCAGGCCCTCACCGTGCCGCTGCCGCGCACGGCTAAAGACTTGGCTTTTTCTAGCCGCAGCATCAAAAAAAGCCAGCTCAAAGCCGGCGATTTAGTGTTTTTTAACACTTCTGGCAACAACCCGTTCTCACACGTGGGCATTTACATCGGCAACAATCAATTTGTGCACGCCCCCTCAAGCAACGGCACCATTCGCACCGCCAGCTTAGACAACCCCTACTTCGCACCACGCTTCACCGGTGCGCGTACCTTCTTTGCCCGTTAGGATGACTCACCCTATGCGACACATCTTGGTCATTGGCAGCCTCAATATGGACTTGGTCACCCAGGCCGAGCGCTTTGCCGCGCCGGGTGAAACCATTTTAGGCCAGCAATTCAACACGTTTATGGGCGGCAAAGGCGCTAATCAGGCCGTAGCGGCAGCGCGCCTAGGCGCTCAGGTCAGCCTCATCGGCGCCGTGGGCGATGACGCCTTTGGCCAAGAATTGTGCCAAGGTCTCAGAGCCGAAGGCGTCAACACCGATGCCGTCGCCATCTTGGCGCACCAACGCACCGGCATTGCCAGCATCACCGTAGCTGAAGCCGACAACCACATCATCGTGGTGGCCGGTGCCAATCATGCGCTGACGCCCGCCCACATCGAGGCCCAGATCGAGCTGATTCACAGCGCCGACGTGGTGCTGTGCCAGCTGGAAATCCCCTTGAGCTGTGTACAGCGGGCCGCCGAACTGTGTCGACAGGCTCAAGTGCCCTTCCTACTGAACCCCGCACCCGCACAAACCTTGCCGACCGATTTATGGCCACTGATTGACTACCTCACGCCCAACGAGCACGAACTGGCAATACTCAGCCCTAACCACCCAGACTTAACCAGCCAGCTGGCTGCTTTACCCTGCACCGTCGTCATGACCCACGGCCAAGATGGCGCTTATTATTTAGACCCCACACAGCACGGCCTACGGCATCAGCCCAGCTTTACGATCCAGGCCGTCGACAGCACCGGTGCTGGCGACACCTTTAACGCCGCGTTGGCCGTTTATCTCAACCAGGGCCTAGAACAGGCCGTGGCCAAAGCCTGCGCAGCTGGCGCCCTTGCAGTCACCCAGCTAGGCGCCCAAGCCGGCATGCCCAGTGCCGCGCAGCTGACCGAATTCATTCACTCTCAAGGTTAATCCAGAAAGCTTCTTATGCGTGTTTCTTTTCGCCACTTAACGGCGCTGACCCTTTGCACCAGCCTGATTGGCTGCGCCCAACTAACGCCGCTGGCCCCAGACGCGAGCCCAGCCGAACGCATGACCTACGCCACCAGCAACCATTTGCTGCACGAGCACAGCTACAACTTTGACATCAACCTCAAAGTCGACGAATTGACCTTAGTCGACGCCGAGAAAAGCGCCCATGTGCACGATGCCGAGGCCGATGCCCAATACCCTGAACTGGCCGAACTCAGCAACAGCCTAAGCCAAAAACTGATGAGCGGTAAAAAAATCATCATGGGCCTCAACATCGATGCCAGCGGCGCCGTAGACATGCGCCGCGGCAAGCTAGAGGTCATTCCGGCGGTGCGTTTTGAAATTCCCAACGCCAGCGCCAAGGCAAAGCTGCCCATGCTCCTTGATCTGAGCCAAAACAGCTTTTATATTGACCCAGCCGCCCTCACCAACTCATTGCCCGAGCTCAGCTGGCTACAACCCTATCAACAGCCTGCCGGCACCTTTTATCGCATCAACTTAGCCGAACCTAAGGCCCTGGCCGATCTAAAAGCAATTGGTAAAGAAATCCCAATCCAGCACTTCTTACAAATCTACGTCGACAGCTATGCCAAAGCCGTCGCCAATATGCCGCCTGAGCGCATTCAAATGGTGGCCGTCGACGATTGGGGTAAAAGCATTCACGCCACTCAGCAAATCAACGCCATCTTAAGCCTAGAGGAATACCTAGACTATACGAGCGTATTAGAACAACACCTGCTGGAAGGCAGCATCGCCTACTTTAAAAAATATCAAGGTAAAGCCTTACCAGCACATCTGGTCAAGGCCATTCAGGACATTGATTTAGACGCCCAGCAAGTGTCACGCGCTCTGGCAACGAGCCTACTCACCGAGCTCTTACCCAAAGACAGCCAGCTCAGCACCGACACTCAGCAACTGGCCATCAAACAGTCGCTTTATCTAGACGGCAATAATCGCCTCGTTGGCCAAAGCGATGGTGCCAAGCTGAACCTTGATGCCTTTAAACTCGACATCAATAGCCGTACCCACTTAAGCAATTTTGGCCGCCCAACGTGGCAGATCAACACCAAAAAAGCCAAAGTGATCGACGCCGACGTCACCCTCCTCACCGATCAAGCCTGGGCGACCTTAATCAGCGCTGGTGCAGAGGCACCATCGGCTGACGATGAAGAGGAATCCCTCATTGACACCGACAGCGTAGACGCCGCCGCCTGGGCCGAACCTGCTGTAGCCGTCATCGAATAAGCACAGCACCCTCTAAGCACCCAAAAAAAGCCACCGAGCGCCAAGCGCCTCGGTGGCTTTTTTAACCCATAAAATCACGTCAAAAAACAAAATCTTAAACCCACCCACTTAGCCCCATCAAGCCTCATCTAATCAAGCTAAAGCCATATTTAAGGTTGTCTAAATGGCTGAAATCCCTTATTGTTCTGTCTGACAACCGTGTTTGCCTCCGTGCATGCCCATCCAACTTTAGAATAAAAGGCCTAACATGACTTTTTCATTAAAGACAGTCAGCGCGCTGGCGCTCAGCCTCAGCCTTATTGGCTGTGCCAACATGTCTTCACTCCCCCAAGACGCCACCGCGGCTGATCACCTCAGCCGCGCCTACGAGCGCTCATTCACCGTAGACAACCGCTACAACTTTGAAATTGAAGGCAAGCTCACCGCGTTTACGCCTGCGGGCCAAGTACCCGTAGCCGCAGCAACCGAAGCCGCTGATGCAGCTGAAGCGGCCGCTGAGGCCGCCGAGGAAGCCAGCGCCTATGCCATGGCTGCCGATGCAGCTGCCGCTGACGCCAAAGCCTATGCTGGCATCGATGCCGCCCAAGAGGCCGCCGACATTGAAATTCAACTAGACGACGCCTATGACGTAGCCAATATTGATGCCCTCATCAGCGCCGAACAACGCGGCAACGACGATGACTATTACAGCGACTCAGCCTATCAAAAACGTAGCCAAGCGCGTCAAGATGGCATCTTCAACACCCTGAAAAACTTCAGCTTCGTGGCTAAAGGCGCCATGGATTTACCCAATGGCCGTCTGGAGATGACCCCCAGCATCCAATATTACGGTAACAATATTGAAGCCAAAGCCTCTGTACCCATGGCGCTGAACCTAAGCAAGGGTGAAGTATTGGCCGATCCTTCAGCCATCACGTCGACCTTTGGCTGGGCCTTTGGCTTAGACGAATACGGCATTGCCGACGCCAACAGTCGATTCTTACGCTATAAATTTGATAAAGACTTACTCAAAGACATCCCGGTCAAAGAGTTGGGCAAGGCGTATTTAGACGCCATGAAAAAAGCCTTAGCTGAAGTCAAGCCAGAACAGCTTAGGTTTGCTCCGGTCGACGCCTTCGGTAAGAAATTAGGCGCACGCCAGCAAATCACCATGAGCCAAACCTTGCCAGAAATGATGGCCTTTTCTGCCAACACCATTGGCCACTTTAAAACCAACGTTGACGCCTTCCTAGAAAGCTATGAAGGCAAGCCATTGCCAGAGCCGGTGCAAAGCTTCTTGGACCAGTTAGAAGTCATGCCTGAGATGATGATGATGGGCTTAGACCTAGACAAAGCCGATAGCGGCCAAATCGTGACTCAATACTATTTAGGCAGCGGCGATCGCTTCTTAGGCATGTATTTGGAAATGACGATCACCGACGAAGACATCCAATTCACCATTGGCACCAGCATGAAAAACAGCAACTTTGGCCGCCCAACCTGGACGGTCACCCCAGCTGAAGAGAATATCTACGACATCGATCCAACGCTGTTCCATTAAGCGCTCATAAAAAAAGCTGCCCTAGGGCAGCTTTTTTTTTGTTCATTAAGGGCATCGCCCACATCGAACCTTAGGCAATGTCTTTATCCGCAGCCTTAGCCCCGACCCATAAAAACAAAATAGCCAAGAAGACACTGGCGCTCATCGCCCCCACCATCACCCACTGCGGCGAATGCGAATCGACCACGCCCAGTGCTGCCTCACGCGCCTGCTGGTTTTGTAAAAACATCGACAGCAGCATCACCGCCACCGATGAAATAAAGAAGCGCAGCGTGCCCGCCAAAGACGACACCGTTCCCGACATGTGCGGGAACTGAGACAGCGTGGTCGCCATCAAATTCGAGCCAATCATCGACACACAGCCAATATAGCCCGCCACGCACAACACCAAGGGAATAAAGCCTAAATCAAACACCGTCACCAGCAGCATCAACACCCCCATCGTGCCCTGAATGCTCAAGCCCAGCTTGAGCATTTTCATGGTGCCCAAACGGTGCACCAAGCGCGTATTCATCGTCGTCAAACTCATCATTGTGACAATATTAAAGGCAAAGAAATAGCCAAAGTTCTGCACCGACACGCCATACAGCTTAATGTAGACCACGGTACCAAAGCTCAAGAAGCTAAATAAACCCATGCTCGAAAATGCGCCGGCCAACATATAGCACAGCATTTTCTTGTGCCCAAACAGCGCAATAAAATGGCCAAAAGTTTTGGCCAAACTAAAGGGCACTCGATACTCTTTGCGCAACGTCTCCGGAATGTAGGCTGCCACTAAGCCCAACACCACCAAAGCACAGGCCGCCAATACCCCAAACATCACCTGCCACGGATACCAAATGATGATCCAACCGCCAATAATCGGCGCCAATAGGGGCGCCACGTTCGACACCAGGGTCACAAACGACAGCGTGCGTGAGAAGTCTTCCTTATCAAACAGGTCGCGCAGCAAGGCGTTAATCACCACCACGCACGATGCGGCTGCAAAGCCGTGCACAAAGCGCATGCCGATCAAGGCATCAATCGTCGGCGCATAGGCACAGCCAATGGTGGCCGCCATAAATGCCAAGAGGCCAAAAATAATGATGGGCTTGCGGCCAAAGCTGTCCGAAATGGGGCCGTAGACCAATTGCCCTAGACCAAAACCGGCCAGATAGCTGCCAATGGTCAGCGACACCATACCATCAGTGGTGCCGTAGGTATGCGCAATCTCGGTAAAACTGGGTAAGTACAGATCAATCGACAGCGGCATCAGCATCGAGATGCAGCCTAAAATGAAAATCAGTCGCTTTTGATTCACGCTGCTGAGTAAGGGATGAGGCGAGGAAGAGGAAATCATATATACCTAGTCAATGTGTGTCGGTGTGGAGTGTCCTTTATCAAACACAACAAAAAGCCACCTTGACGGTAGCTGTGCACTTAAAGGACGACGTGGCGTTCGAGCGCCACTGGATTTATGAGGTTGCCGCGCTAAGGCGTGGGCTTAAAACAGATACATCAAGCCCACCAAGAAGGCTGCCCAACGGCGGCAGATGGCTAGATGATGCGCTAAAAAGACGGCCCTGTCCACCCATAGGGCCAATAGCCAGCCAGCGCGAACGCAAAAAAACCTTTGTTTTTCAACAAAGGTTTTTTTAATTCTTGGCGGAGTGGACGGGACTCGAACCCGCGACCCCCGGCGTGACAGGCCGGTATTCTAACCAACTGAACTACCACTCCATTTTGGTGGGTGATGACGGAGTCGAACCGCCGACATCCTGCTTGTAAGGCAGGCGCTCTACCAACTGAGCTAATCACCCCTTGTCGCCAAGAGGAGCGTATTAAACCATATCCCCCACCCCTTGGCAAGCGTTCGCTGATTTTTTTTAATCACAAATCATTAATCAATTGATCTGGCAGCGAATATAAATCAAAAAAACCTTACTCAACTGACCGCCAGCCCAGATAATACGGGCTTCTTTGAGCCATTACTTAGCCAATATATGGCCTAATTTATCAGCCTTAGTGTCCAAATAAAATGCATTGGCAGGATTACGCCCCACTTCAAGCGGCACTCGATCCACTACATTAATCCCCAACTCTTGCAGGGTCTTCACCTTATCGGGGTTATTGGTCATCAAACGCACCGAATCCACGCCCAAAACGTGTAGCATGTCTTTGGCTAAAGCAAAATTACGCGCATCCACCGGCAGGCCTAAAGCCACGTTGGCCTCAACCGTATCCATACCCTGATCTTGCAGCTGATAGGCGCGAATCTTATTGATTAAGCCAATGCCACGACCTTCTTGGCGTAAATACAAAATCACCCCACGGCCTAGCTCACCAACGGCCTGCATGGCCGCCTGTAGCTGCGGGCCACAGTCACAGCGCTTTGAAAACAAGGCGTCACCGGTCAAGCACTCCGAATGCAGGCGCATCAACACCGGCTCAGCAGCATCTAGTGCGCCCATGCTCAAGGCCACATGCTCCTGCCCCGTAGCCAATTCTTCAAAGCCATGCATGGTGAAGTCACCCCACTCAGTCGGCAGCCGACAGGCCGCAATGAAGTTCAAATGCACCGGTTGATTGTGCTGATTGTGTTCTGTGTGTTCCATGCCTTATCCCCTAGCCTTGCTCATCGTCTTGATCATGATCTTCTACATGCAACCACGGCATGGCAGTGATCACGGGCTCGGCCGCCAAGGCCAAGGCCACCAACCATGATTGCGTGGCCTCATCAAAGGCGTGCTTACGCTCACTCTCGGCATGCACCACGCCCACAACGGCACCGGTTTCGGTACAGATGGGCAAGCACATTTCGCTTTGGGTATTGGGATCGCGCACCTGGCTTAATTCGCCCAATGACACCCAATAAGGCACATCATCCACCACCACACCCCAGGCCGTTTTGGCCACACGACTGGCGTGATGACGCATGCTTTCTTGCTCATTCACCAGCAGCACCCCTTCGCTGGCGCGCCCCATATTGGCCATACACACCAACTCCATCTCTCCTGGCTCTGCCATGTCTGGCAGTAAAGCGTACACGCTCACGCGCAGCAAAGGGTGTCGATCGGTAATGGAATCCAAACAGGCGTTCAGCCCAGCCAAGCCGGCACGGATCTCAACCGCATCGTTTTTGAAATAGGGCAATAGATTTAAGCGCTCGCTGTCTAAGCGACCAGCGGCGTCATACACGCCATCGCTGCCCTGCAAAATCAGCGGCAGCGACAGCAAATCTGCCGTCGCCACATGGGTGTGCTGCATCGCCAAAATGGCGTTTAAAGTCATGTGGGCCACTTGTACTTCTTCCAAAGGCAGGTTAAACCCTTGGGTTTCGACATAATCTTTAACCAATACGTAGGACATTATTTTATCTTTTAAAATGATTCATCTTCATGTAAATAGCGCCACTGCCCTTGCGGCAGCTGGCCCAGCTTAATCTTACCGATGCGGATGCGCTTCAGCCCCACTACATGCAGGCCAACCAGCTCACACATACGGCGAATTTGGCGTTTCTTACCTTCTCGCAGCACAAAGCGCAGCTGGTCTTCATTTTGCCAAGTCACCTTAGCCGGTTGCAAAGGCTTCCCATCTAAGCTTAAGCCATGATTGAGCTTTTTCAAGCCCTCCTCGCTTAATGCACCTTCAACACGCACCAAATATTCTTTATCAATGTCTGAGGTCTCACCAATGATGCGCTTGGCCACACGGCCATCCTGAGTCAGCACTAAGAGCCCGGTTGAATCGATGTCTAGGCGCCCAGCCGGGGCCAAAGAATAGGCGTGATACTTGTCAAACTTGATTCGGCTTGGATCATCCGCCCAATGATTCGCGGCGGTGATCAAGCTAGCGGCCGTATCGTAGCCATGTTCAGCCTGAGCACTGACGTAGCCCACGGGCTTATTCAATAAGATGGTGACGCGCGACGCCTGTTTTTGGTGCACTTGGCGATCCAGATCGATGCGATCAGCCACGGTCACTTTCTGGCCCAGCACCGCTACCGCGCCGTTTACCTTAACCCAGCCTTGTTCAATATAGCCATCAGCCTCACGGCGCGAACACAGGCCTAGCTGCGCCATGCGTTTGGACAGGCGCATCGGTTCGTTTACGTCTAATAAATCTGTCATAGTGTATTTCTATAGAAAAGTGAAGGCATCAATCCAAGCCCAAACCAAAACCAGAAAGGTCTCGTGCCATTTGTGCGGCACTGTTGTCGGTCATGCCGCCAACAAAGTCCAGAATCTTCATGTATGCCGTGTATAAATCATCATCAGGCGCCAAAGGCTCATCCTCTAATAAATCCAGAATCATGCCGTTACGCACCCCCAGCTCACCGCCGTTGACGTAGGCAAACGCGGCCGGCACCAGGGCGCCTAAAATAGCCCCAATACAGGGGAAAGAGGCAATCTCCGTCATCAGCTTGGTGCGGTGACGATAGATTTTTTGACGAGCCAACTCCTTGGCCTGAAATAAGGCCTCTTGGATGGGCTCACTGCTGATGCTGAGTAAATCTTTGGGCACAAACGTCCCGTTCAGCAACTCTTGCTGATGCAGCATAAATTTTTGCGCCACGTCGTCAATCGCCTTGCCGATGGCAATGCCGCGCAGCATGGCGCAGCGCTGACGCGAGCTTTGCGCCTGCCACGTGCGCTCAGTAGACGTCACTCTGGCCAAAATCTTTTCAAACTCGAGGTCTTCAATCAAACCAATTTCAACCGCATCCTCTAAATCCAACAACGCATAGCAAATATCGTCGGCCGCCTCCATCAAATACGATAGCGGATGGCGCGCCCAGCGGTTCGCTGCCAGCTCAGGCAGCCCCAAATCGGCGGCCACGGTCCGAATAAAGCTTAATTCGGTTTGGTAAATATTAAATTTCTGGCCACGTCCGTGTGGGTCGGCACTGGTCCAGGGGTATTTCAACAATGCCCCTATCGTAGCCGCGCTCAAGCGCATGCCGCCACGGTTACGGTACATTTCGGTACTCGCTACCAGCCGTAAGCTGTTGGCGTTACCTTCATAGGTACTGACGTCGGCACACTGATCGTCGGTCAAGCCAGTTAAATAATGTCGCTGCGCCGGGTCTCGAAACCAAGCCCGCAGAGCCTCTTCGCCGGTGTGGCCAAAAGGTGGATTGCCCAAATCGTGGGCCAAACAGGCCACTTGCACAATCGCCCCAATGTCTGAAGCTCGATTGGCCTCAGGCAAAAAGCCGCCGGAGCGCATCATCACCCCAACCCGATTCCCCAAGCTGCGGCCTACGCTGGCCACCTCAACGCTGTGGGTCAAACGGTTATGGGTGTGATCATGTTTAGCAAACGGATGCACCTGAGTTTTACGCCCCAACCGGCGAAACGCCCCCGAAAACACCACGCGGTCGTAATCGATGTGAAAATCAGTGCGTAAGGCGTCCACGCCTTCCAGCGTAGACGGCGTACTGGTCGGCACAATCTGCCCTTGTGGCGAGGTTTTATAACGCTGGGCGCTTAATAATTGCGCCCAACGCATACGGGTCGCGTCAGTCGTTTGGGTCACTCAGCCTCCTCATGGTTTACTTAGCGTTTAAGGCCTCAACAATGCGGGCCGCCACTGCGGTCACGGCCACGTTCTCAGAAGCCTCAGCACGGCGCTGCTTGTATTCCACTTCGCCATTGGCTAAGGCGCGATCGCCAATCACCACGCGATGAGGAATCCCCAACAGCTCAGAATCGGCCAGCAACACGCCAGCACGTTCATCTCTATCGTCCAGCAACACATCCACACCAGCCGCCACAAGCTCGGCATACAGCGCATCGGCTGCAGCCTTCACGGTTTCGCTCTTACGGTAGTTCATCGGCACAATCACGGTGCTGAACGGTGCCATGGTGTCGGTAAAAATCATGCCCTTATCGTCAAAGCCTTGCTCAATCGCCGCCGCCACAATACGCGTTACGCCAATGCCGTAACAGCCCATTTGCATGTATTGGCTTTTACCGTTTTGATCCAAGAACGTCGCGTTCATGGATTCAGAATATTTGGTGCCTAATTGGAACACGTGGCCGACTTCAACCCCACGCACTAGCTTCAATACGCCTTGACCACAAGGGCTAGGGTCGCCGTCGATCACGTTACGCAAATCAGCAAATTCAGGCTCAGCCGCATCGCGGCCAAAGTTAAAGCCGGTGTAATGCTGGTCGTTTTCATTGGCGCCCACCACGGTGTCGGCACTTAAGGCCACGGCAAAATCAGCGTACACCTTACCCTTAAAGCCTACAGGGCCCAAAGAGCCACCTGAAGCACCAAAGGCAGCCTGAATAGCGGCATCGTTGGCAAAAGTCAGCGGGCTTTTCACGCCGGCCAATTTTTCGGCCTTCACTTCATTGAGCTGATGGTCCCCGCGTAGCAACAGCAGCACTGGCTCATCGCCTTCTTCTGCCTCAACCACCACGGCCTTAACCGTCGCCTCAATGGCCACGTTCAAAAACGCCACTAGGTCAGCAATGGTGCGTACGCCTGGCGTGTGTACTTTAGTCAACGCCGCCGCAGCCGGCGCACGTTCGCCCTGAGGCATCAAGGTCGCAGCCATTTCTAAGTTGGCCGCGTAATCTGATTCGGTGCTGTACGCAATTAAGTCTTCGCCGCTTTCAGCCAAAACTTGGAATTCATGCGAGTGGCTGCCGCCAATGGTGCCGCCGTCGGCGGCCACGGGACGGTACACCAAGCCTAGGCGATCAAAGATGCGGCAATAAGCGTCGTACATCTTTTGATAAGACACCGACATAGCGGCTTCATCCACGTCAAAAGAATAGGCGTCTTTCATTACAAATTCACGGGCGCGCATCACGCCAAAACGCGGGCGCACTTCATCGCGAAATTTAGTTTGTACCTGATAAAAATTCAACGGCATTTGCTTATAGCTGTTGATTTCTTTACGAGCGATGTCGGTAATCACTTCCTCATGGGTTGGGCCCACACAAAAATCGCGCTCGTGACGATCTTTCACGCGCAGCAGTTCTTTGCCGTAAAAATCCCAGCGTCCAGACTCTTGCCACAGTTCAGCAGGCTGTACCGCCGGCATCAATAGCTCGACAGCACCGGCACGGTTCATTTCTTCACGCACCACGGCCTCAACCTTACGCATCACGCGTAGGCCCATCGGCATCCAAGAATACAAACCTGACGCAATACGTTTGACAAACCCTGCGCGCAACATCAACTGATGGCTAGGCAACTCCGCTTCTGCGGGTGCATTTTTCAAAGTAGAAATAAAAAATTGACTGGATTTCATGAGGTTCATTTCGAAATATAAACAAGTATGCCCAATTGTACCGTAATCAGGCTCCATTACCTACCAGCCTACCCCTGTTTGCAGCCTATTTTTAAATCAAGCAATATTTTAACCAACAGGGGCTTGACAAATGGGCTTTATACACATGGACTAAGCATTGCTTATAAATCAGGCAAAGTAAGGCGCTACAAAACTACCCAAAATCCCAAAAACACCATAACCTCATGTTTTAAAACGTATTTTAAAAAAGTTCATTTTTTAAGCAATATTAGAATATTGCTTGGTTTCATTGTCTTTTTCAGGGCTATACCCACTTTACACACAAACTTATCCACAGATATTGTGGACAACTTAAGCCTTAAAAATAACCCACAGAAACGCAAAGCATTAGCCGAATCCATCTGATTCAGCCTTAGTTTTGGCATAAGCATTCACTCAGCGACACAGAAAATTGAACCGATAAAGATAATGGTTTATCGTATCGCTCCCTATTCTCTATTCTCTTTTTTACGCCTACGGCGTAGGCCCTTAAGCGTAGGGTGGGTCGTGACCCACGCGGGTTTTAAATGTGGGCACGTGAGCACGTTAGGAGTGGTGGGTAGGCTACGCTTTACCCACCCTACGCGACGGTCAATAATCCATGGTTTGTTGGCCATTTATAGGGTGGTGCAAAGCGCAGCGTGCCCACCGTTTTGATGGTAATCGATCTCTAAAACCAAAACCCCGTGGGTTGCGACCTACCCTACGGCCACATCTCGCGCCGCCAAAAAATCCCCCTCACGCTTAGCCTAAGCGTCTGATATCATTAAGTCATCAAATTCATTATTTAAGATCCATCATTTAAGATTCATCACTTAGGCAGGAGGCATGCATGACTCAAAAAAACATCGTCATCGCCGGCGGCGGCATTGCTGGCATAGAGCTGGCCACTCGGCTGAGCAAAACCCTACACCGCAGCGCCCATCAGATCCACCTGATCGATAAAAGCCAGCTGCACACGTGGAAGCCTATGCTGCACATGTTTGCCGCCGGCTCAACCACGCCGCAAGAGCAAGGCATCTCCTTTGTTAACCACGCTAAAAGCCATCGCCTCCAATATCATCCAGGCGAAGTCAGCCACATTGATCGGCCCAATAAAACCCTCACCCTCAGCCCTTATGACAGCCCGCTGGGGATGAGAATCTTACCCGAGCGTACCCTCACCTACGATTATTTGATTTTGTGTTTGGGCAGCTGTGCCAATGACTACGGCACCCCCGGCATCAAAGAACACGCCCACACCATAGACGACTTAAAGCAGGCCACCGACTTTTTTGAAAAACTCACCGCCATCACCATTAAAGCCGCCACTAATAAGCAAAAATACCCCATCGTGGTGGTCGGTGCAGGCCCGACCGGCGTCGAGCTGTGCGGCGAAATGATGCGTTTTTTAGAAAATGCTTCGGCCTACACCGACGAACCGCTCACCCGCTACATTGACATCACCTTGATTCAGGGCGACAGCCGCATCCTGCCGACGTTTACCGAAGACGTCAGCCATCACGCCCAGTTAGCGCTGGAAAAAGTCGGCGTGCGCGTCATCCTCAACCAAAACGTCACGTCGGTGGCCGCCGACAGCCTCACCTTGTCCAACGGTGAGCGCATTGACGCCCACCAAACCGTTTGGACCGCCGGCGTGAAGGCCCCTGCTCTAATGCACAGCTTAGAAGGCGTCGAGCTGACCCGCACGCAGCAGCTGGTGGTGACCGACCACTTTCAAGCCACCACCGACCCAACCTTGTTTGCCATCGGCGACTGCAGCAGCATCAAAAGCAATCCTTTGCCGCCTACGGCTCAGGTGGCTCGCCAGCAGGCCATTTACCTCAGCACCTATTTCTTGGACATCATCCTCGGCCAAACGCCGAAAAAGCCATTTGTCTACCATGACAATGGCTCCTTAGTCACCATCGGGCGCTACGCTTCATTTGGCGTGTTTGGCGGCACCAGCCGCCTCAAAGGCCGCTCATTTAAAGGCCTCGCGGCCAGCATTGCCCACATTGGCCTCTATCGCCTGCACCAAATGACGGTTTTGGGCTTTTGGCGCTCAGCCGCCGCATGGAGTTCTGAAAAGCTTAACCAGCTGGCCAAACGTTAAGCCAATGAGTTAGCCACAGCCATCCGCTGCCTATTGATGTGGGTGGCTGCGGCCTTCTGTCGCCGAATGCGGCCAGAAAGCCACACTTAGGCAGCCTTTCTAAGCGCCTAAGCATTAGACAAGAATCATGCCGTTTACTCTGGCCATTGGCAGCATCCTGAGCCGATCTGCCTACGGGCAGCCAGATCTGGGCCAAAACGGCAAAGCCCACAGTAGAAGTTTTTGTCTTCAGCCGTTTTCTGCATCCACCCCCATGCGGCATACCGGCCTAAAAGCTTTACCATAGTGGTTTACTGAACACTCTAAAGGCAACCACATGACTCCTTACTCCATCCTGCGCACCTGGCTATGCCTGCTGATTCTGCTGCTGAGCGGCCTCTCCAGCACGGCGTATGCCGGCGCCCGCCTAGACACCATCTTGGCGCAAAAAACCCTACGCGTGGGCACGCCTGGCGACTACCGGCCTTTTGCCATGCTGCAAGACGGCCAAGACAGCGGCCTAGACATTGATTTAATTCAGCTCATGGCGGCCGAACTTGGCGTTAAGGTTGAATTTGTGCCGACCAGCTGGCCTAAGCTGATGGCCGATTTTGAGGCCGATCAATTTGACGTTGCCGTCGGCGGCATCAGCCGCAACGTCCACCGCGTCACCAAAAGTGCGTTTTTACCAGGCTATGCCCCCTTTGGCAAAGTGGCGCTGATTCGCGCCGCCGACAAGGCCAAATACACCAGCGTCGAACGCCTCAACCAGCCCGATGTGCGCGTGATTAAAAACCCAGGCGGCACCAACGAACAGTTTGTCTTGGCTCATTTGGACAAAGCACGCATCAGCACCCACGCCTTAAACGCCGAAATCCCCAACCTAATCGCCACTGGCGTGGGCGACGTGATGATTACCGAAACCTATGAAGCGCTGCTGTACGCCAAGAAAGAGCCGCGCCTATACGCCGCCTTCGTCGACCAGCCCCTTACCAAGGTCAACACGCTGGGCTTTATGCTGCAAAAAGACGATGCTGATTTTGTACGCACCATGACCTTCATTTGGTCGCTGTTAGACAGCCAAGGCACCTTAAAAGAAACCAGCGATCGCTGGCTCAAATAACCTCAATAAAGCAATGTTTAAGCCCCTAGTCATCTTGGATGACTAGGGGCTTTTCACTTTTTCGCATGGTTTATCGCCATCGTGTAGGGTGGGGCAAAGCGCAGCGTGCCCACCGTTTTAAATCATTAGTTTCAATGCTTCGGTTATTTTGCTATTGCTTGGTCGTTTTGTTTCGCCCCTTGGGCGACGTCCAACTTTTGAATAC
>JAGNTR010000036.1 GCA_017987415.1 Neisseriaceae bacterium | reverse complement strand
TGAACATCCGTAACCACTTAGGCGACGCCGTGGTGTTCATCGATGAAGTACAAGGCTTTCGCTATTTCGACGCCCGCAGCATGGTTGGCTTTGTCGATGGCACCGAAAACCCAGAAGGCCAAGAAGCCCTGGCCGCCACCGTAATTGGCGCAGAAGACCCTGACTTCAGCGGCGGCAGCTACGCCGTGGTGCAAAAATACCTACACGACATGACCTCATGGAATGAGCTGCCGGAAAAAATCCAAGAACACGTCATCGGTCGCACCAAAGCAGACGACATTGAATTAAGCGACGAAGAAAAACCGGCCAACGCCCACAACGCCGTCACCAATATTGAAGACGAAGACGGCAATGAGCTGAAAATCATGCGCGCCAACCTCCCCTTCGGCAACCCTGCCGCCGGCGAATTTGGCACCTATTTCATAGGCTATGCCAAAACCCCAAGCATCACCGAACGCATGCTCAGCAATATGTTCATCGGCGAGCCCGTAGGCAACTACGACCGGCTCCTAGACTTCAGCACCGCCGTCACCGGCACGCTGTTCTTTATTCCGTCACGCCCCCTATTGCAGCAGCTAGGCGCCTAACCCGCGTCACCTTCAGACAACCGCCTCAGGGCGGTTTTTTTATGTCGGTGCGCCTGACAAACTCACGTGAGTCTCGACCCACCCGCAAAACGGCCAGCACAACCCGTAGGGTGGGTAAAGCGCAGCCTACCCACCATCAACGCCCACAAAAAAAACCGCCCGAAGGCGGTTTCTTAAGCATCGATACAAAGACTACACCATGCCCTGAGCACGCACGCGGTTGCCCGCATGGCGCAGCTTAGTTAAGGCAGACAAATAGGCTTTCGCGCTGGCTACGATGACATCGGTGTCGGCACCTTGACCATTGACCACGTTACCGGCCTTACTCAAGCGAACAGTTACCTCACCCTGGCTCTCAGTGCCGCTGGTGATGGCGTTAACAGAATACAGCTGCAATTCTGCATCGCTCTTCACCACGCTTTCAATGGCTTTGAAAATGGCATCCACAGGCCCTGAACCGCCTTTTTTGGCGCGGAACTCTTGGCCCTGATCATTAAACACGATGTCGGCCGTTGGGATTTCACCGGTTTCGCTTTCAATTTTCAACGACACATATTTAAATGAATCAGTATGGCCGCCCATTTCCTCACCCACTAAGGCGTGTAGGTCTTCGTCAAAGATTTCACGTTTTTTATCCGCCAACTCTTTAAAGCGCACAAAGGCAGCATTAATCGCTTCTTCACTGCCCATTTCGATGCCCAGCTCAATCAACTTGCTCTTAAACGCATTGCGCCCAGACAGCTTGCCCAAGGTCAAACGATTAGAGGCCCAGCCCACCGACTCTGGCGTCATGATTTCGTAGGTTTCACGGCACTTCAAAACGCCGTCTTGGTGAATACCTGACTCGTGGGCAAAAGCATTGGCGCCCACAATCGCTTTATTCGGCTGTACTGGGTAACCGGTGACGGTCGACACCAATTTAGACGTCGGCACGATCTGGGTGGTGTCCACGCCCACTTCTAGACCAAACACATCTTTACGGGTGTTAATGGCCATGACGATTTCTTCCAAGCTCGCATTACCAGCGCGCTCACCCAAACCATTGATGGTGCACTCCACCTGACGCGCACCGCCCATGACGGCCGCCAAAGAGTTGCTCACCGATAGGCCCAAGTCGTCGTGACAATGGGTTGCCCACGTCACGGTATGGCCACCGCGGGTTTGTGAAATCAAAGTTTTAAAGAATTGCTCGGTTTGGAACGGAATGGCGTAGCCCACCGTATCCGGGATGTTAATCGTGGTGGCGCCAGCCTCGATCACTTCACCACAAATATGGCTCAAGAAGCTCAAGTCAGAGCGCAAGGCGTCTTCACACGAGAACTGTACGTCGTCGGTGTATTCCTTGGCCACGCTCACGGCGTGTACCGCAGCCGCAACGACTTGCTCGGGCGTCATTTTTAGCTTTTGTTCCATGTGCAGCGCGCTGGTGGCGATGAACACATGGATGCGGCCCTTAGCCGCAGGCTTCACGGCCTCACCGGCGATGCGCACGTCTTTTTCATTGGCGCGAGCCAATGAGCACACCGTGGTTTTTTTCAACACGGTGGCAATTTCATAGACGGCATCAAAGTCACCAGGGCTTGCCGCGGCAAAGCCCGCCTCAATCACGTCTACGCCCAATTTTTCTAGCTGACGCGCGATGCGTACCTTTTCTTCTTTGGTCATCGCCGCACCAGGCGATTGCTCACCGTCGCGCAAAGTGGTGTCGAATACCACCAAGCGATTAGACTGAGGGCGACCAGCGCCAGCACCGCCGACGGCATCGCTTTGCATGAACGAGTTCAAGTCGATCGGCTTGCCCTGCATTTGGGCCAAAGCGGTTAATTTTTGCAGCTGGCTCAACGGCAAAGAACCGCGCGAGCGCCATTTATAAATGGCGGCAGTCGAAATAGGGTCTTCTGGATAATGCTTTTTCAAAGCATCTGCCAAAGCGTTTACCCCACCAAAGTAAGCGACCAATTTATCTATGTTTAGCTGCATAACTATACCTTTTGTCTAATTATTATGGCAAAAAACCGAAAAAGAATGAATTTATTGCAAAGTAGGGTTTAATATAAATAACATTAGACAAAATAGCAACTACTATTTGCAATCTTTTATTCAACTGTAGACAAAATGATATTTTTAGACATTTAGTATAGAAACCCCATAAAAAAAGCCTGCTCTAAGGCAGGCTTTTATAATCACACTATTTGCTTACATTTCATTCAAGACGGTTAAGCCTAATAGCGACATGCCCTGCTTCAGGGTTTTAGCGGTTAGGTTCGCCAACTGTAAGCGGCTATTTTTCTGGGCCTCATTCTCGGCCTTCAAGATCGGACAGGCTTCGTAGAAGCGGCTAAACAAGGTGGCCACATGGTATAGATAAGCAGCCAGATTATGTAGATAACAGTTTTGGGTGATTTTTTGCAGCTCATCACCAAACTGCAACAGCGCGACCGCCAATTGTTTTTCAGCCGCAGCTTCAATCATAATCGGGGCCTGAGCGTCAAACTCACCAGCCTTGCGGAACACGCTTTGAATCCGCGTATACGCATACTGTAGATAAGGGGCTGTATTGCCCTCAAACGACAGCATATTGTCCCAGTTAAAGATGTAATCGCTGGTACGGCTCTTAGACAAATCAGAGTATTTCACCGCACCAATGCCCACGGCTTTACCCACTAAATCCATTTGCTCAGGGCTAAGGTCTGGGTTTTTGCTCTGTACCATTTGACGCGCGCGTTCAACCGCTTCGTCCAATAGTTCAACCAGCTTCACCGTACCGCCAGAACGGGTTTTAAACGGCTTACCGTCTTCACCCATCATGGTGCCAAACGCAATGTGTTCCAAACGCACGCTGTCGTCGGCAAAGCCTGCTTTGCGCACGGTGGCAAACATTTGTTGGAAATGCAGGCCTTGACGCGCATCCACCACGTAAATAATCCGCTGGGCCTTCAGCTCACGCACGCGATAGCGCACGCAGGCCAAATCCGTGGTCGAATACAAGAAACCGCCGTCCCGTTTTTGGACGATGAAGGCCGCTGGCTTGTCGTCTTGGTCTTTAAACTCATCCAAGAATACCACTTTAGAACCGTCGTCTTCTACCGCAATGCCTTTAGCCATCAACTCATCAACGGTTGGCTGTAGGTCAGCGTTATAGGCAGATTCGCCCATCACGTCTTTTTCTGTCAAAAGCAGGCCCAATTTATCGTATACCGACTGAGCATGCTGTAAAGAAGTCTTCACAAACTGACGCCATAAAGCCAAAACGGTTTCATCGCCGCCCTGTAGCTTCACCACATAGTCACGCGCCGTATTGGCGAACTGTTCGTCTTCGTCAAAGCGTACTTTAGCGTCACGGTAAAAACCTTCTAGGTCAGACAGCTGCATGTCGGCATCGCCAGCGGCTTGCTGCTCAACCAAATAGGCGGTCAACATACCAAACTGGGTACCCCAGTCGCCCACGTGGTTCTGCGCAATCACCTTATGGCCGCAAAAGCTCAACACACGGCTGATGCTGTCGCCGATGATGCTGGAGCGCAAATGGCCAACGTGCATTTCTTTGGCCAGATTAGGCGAAGAGTAGTCGATGACCACGGTTTGGCTTTCTTGCTTGGGCACGCCCAAACGTTCATCGGCCAAAGCCGCCTGCGCCTGCTGTGACAAAAACTGTTCTGACAGATACAAATTAATGAAGCCCGGGCCGGCAATCTCGACCTTGCCTACCATGCCGTCAAAATCCAAGGCCGCCACGACTTCTTCAGCTAAGGCACGCGGATTGGTTTTGCGTTTTTTGGCGGCGCCCATGACGCCATTAATTTGATAATCACCGAATTCTGGCTTACCAGAAACCTGTAGCGCCACCGGTGCATCTTCCAGACCGCAAGCAGCAAACGCAGCAGCGGCTTTTTGATTCAATAGTTGATATAAACTCATTTAATATTCCTTCATGCTGACTTAGGGGTTTAAGATGCGGGCGATCAAGGCTTTTTCTTTGCCCTGCATGTTCGGGATTTTCACCTGAATGCCGTTACCGCGTGCCGCTTCTACTGATGCACCTTTGTGCATGATTTCGGTTACCTGAACAATGTGGTTGCCGCTAGGGTGGATGACCTCAATGGTGTCGCCCACGGCAAACCGATTTTTCACCTCAATTTCAGCCCAGCCGTCTGCGTCGACGCCCAATACATTACCGGCGTACTGACTTTGTTTGGCCAATGAATGACCGCTTAAATAGTTCTGATAATCTTGGGTTTGATGGCGCTCCAAGAAACCAGGGGTGTAGCCACGATTGGCCAAACCTTCTAGGTCGGACAATAGGCTTAAATCAAACGGGCGCCCTGCTACGGCATCGTCAATCGCTTTGCGATAAGACTGTGCGGCGCGCGCCACGTAATACACCGACTTAGTGCGCCCTTCAATTTTCAGAGAATCCACGCCCAGCTTGGTCAGCTTTTCAACTTGCTCAATCGCGCGCAAATCCTTGGAGTTCATGATGTAGGTGCCGTGTTCGTCTTCCATAATGGGCATGAATTCGCCCGAACGATTGGCTTCTTCAATTAAATACACTTTATCAGCAGCAGGGTGACGCTCAGCGCCGCCGCAGGCGGCAAAGTTTTGGTTTGCGTCTTCAAGCGCGGCTTCAAAATTAAAGTCAATTTTTTGAGCGTCGCCCGCATCGCTGCCTTCATCCGCCTCATGCACTTTATAGTCCCAACGGCAGGCGTTGGTACAGGTACCTTGATTTGGGTCGCGGTGATTAAAATAGCCAGACAATAAACAGCGGCCTGAATAGGCAATGCATAAAGCACCGTGAACAAACACTTCTAACTCAATGTCAGGGCACTGCTGGCGAATTTCGGCAATTTCATCAATCGACAACTCGCGCGACAAAATGATGCGCTCAACGCCGATTTTCTCCCAAAACTTCACCCCCATATAATTGGTGGTATTGGCCTGAACCGACAGATGAATCGGCACTTCTGGCCATTTTTCGCGCACCATCATGATCAAACCTGGGTCGGCCATGATTAAAGCGTCAGGCTTCATTTCAATAATCGGCGCCATGTCGTCCAAATAGGTGCGCAACTTGGCATTGTGTGGCAATAGGTTGCTGGCGACAAAAAATTTCTTACCGCGCTCATGCGCTTCAGTGATGCCGGTTTGTAATTCTGCTAATTTAAATTCATTGTTACGGGCACGTAAAGAATAGCGCGGTTGCCCCGCATAAACGGCGTCAGCGCCAAAATCAAAGGCGGCCCGCATGCGTTCTAAACCGCCTGCTGGCAAGAGTAATTCAGGTGTTTTCATATGGCTTATGTTCAGTGATGTTGTGTCACATCGTGTGGGTTATGAGACTGCAATAAAGCAGCCCGATTGACAATTGATAATCTATGCCTAATTATCCCGCTTTTTGGCTCAAGGGTCAATTTTCTGGCTTTAATATCAATCAATAAACCCTAATGTATTCGGGGGCTAAACGCCTACCCACATTCAGGAAATCATGCCACCCACCGAATGCCTCACAACGCTAAGCCCCTCTTTGTATGGCTGATTATTTAAGCAATGCGCCGCCTCATCCACTCTGCCTCCTAGATTTTTCTACTCATTATGAGCAAATTACCCACAAAGCGGATAAAACGTGGTTTAATCAAGGCCTGTTCAATCATAAAACCACCCGTGGAGGTGGTCACCTTGATGCCCATGGAAAACCAACCCATTATCCAGTCTCTTTTGGACACCGATTTATACAAGTTCACCATGCTGCAAGTGGTGCTGCATCAGTTTCCGCAGGCCACCGGCGTGTATGAATTTCGCTGTCGCAACCACGACACCACCCAATACCCTTTACGCGACATCAAAGATGAATTAGAAGCCCAGCTAGACATGCTGTGCCAGCTTAAATTCACCGCCGAAGATTTAGCCTATTTACGCAGCTTACGCTTCATCAAAAGCGATTTTGTCGACTACTTAGAGCTGTTCCAGCTTAAGCGCCGCTTTATTAAAGTCGGCATCGACGACGTTGGTCGCTTGGACATTCACATTTCTGGCCCCTTAGTGCAGGCCATGTTCTTTGAAATTTTTGTGCTGTCCATCGTCAACGAGCTTTTTTTCAGACGCCTGCACACGCCGGCCGCCCTCCAAGAAGGCGAACGCCGTCTGGCCCTCAAAGCCGCCCAGCTCAAGCAGATTCAAAACACCCAAAGCGCCAAAGAGCCCCCATTCCTAGTGTCTGACTTCGGCACTCGCCGCCGCTATTCCAAAACCTGGCACGAGCATGTGGTGCATACCCTGCATCAAGCCGCCCCTAAAGTCATGCGCGGCACCAGCAACGTCTATTTAGCCAAAAAACTCGGCATCTATCCCATCGGCACCATGGCCCACGAGTTTTTCCAGGCGTTTCAAGCTCTAGACGTGCGCCTACGCGACTTTCAAAAGAAGGCGCTGGAATCTTGGGTACAAGAATACCGCGGCGATCTGGGCATCGCCCTCACCGACGTCGTGGGCATGGATGCGTTTTTACGCGACTTCGACCTGTATTTTGCGAAACTGTTTGATGGCTTGCGCCACGACAGCGGCGACCCCTACGTTTGGGGTGAAAAAGCCATCGCCCATTATCAAAAGCTGCGCATCAAGCCCGAAACCAAGATGCTGACCTTCAGCGACGGCCTCAGCATTCCATCGGCCTATGAGCTACACCAGCATTTCAAAGGGCGCATCCAAACCAGCTTCGGCATCGGCACCAACCTCACCAACGACATGGGCCTAGAGCCACTGCAAATCGTGTTGAAGCTGATCAGCTGCAATGAGCAGTCGGTGGCCAAAATCTCCGACAGCAAGGGCAAGACCATGTGCAGCGACGAAACCTTCTTGGCCTACCTGCGCCAAGTATTCGAGATCCCGCCACCGGTCATCGATTAAAGCTCAAACCCAGCCGCATCAGCGCCACACGATGCGGCTTTTTTTGTGGCCGCACGTGGCCAAACCTAAATGGCCAACCCATTAAGCACAAGCGTTGCCCGCATCAAACGCCCCGACACCAGCGCGACATCATTCAGTGTAAAACCAACACAAAACCATCCCAAAGACAAAAAACTTTCAATTAAAAAACAATCAGATACAAAATAACCTGTATTTATTTCACAAATGCTATTGATAACGATTCCCATTAACGATAAGATGAATCCAACTTAATCAAACAGTATCCATGCGCTGCAGATTAAGCTTCCTAAACGTGAATACCGAGCACAGATAGGCGACTTAAGTTATTCCCCTCTTTTCAACGTTCTTAACACCCGCAAGGAGTTTGCTTAGTGATCAGACACAGATAACCAAATACTCAAAAGCCGAAAAAAAGCCCCCCTGAACCTCATTCACTCAGGGGGGTTCCCATTTCTGGGTATGGTTTCTCAAGCAAACGCTTAAATCGACAAATACGACGACTGCTGTAAACGTTTACCAAACTCAGAGCAAAATGCCTCACACTCCGCTTCACTCAGGGATGCCGCCCGAGCTTTCTCGGTAAAGCCTGCCAACACTTTTTCTGGCGACACGTGTACATAGCGCAGCATGTCTTCAATGGTGTCGTGCTCTTCCACTTCCTTGCATTCGATCTCACCCTCATCCCGAACGTAGATATTCACCGAATCGGTATCGCCGAATAGGTTATGCATGTCGCCCAAAATTTCTTGGTAAGCGCCCACCATAAACACGCCCAATACATACACTTCACCGTCTTTGACTTCGTGTACGGCCATGCTGGACTCAATGCTCTGTTCGTCTACGTAGTTGCTTACCTTGCCGTCAGAATCACAGGTCAGGTCTTGCAACACCGCTCGGCGCGAAGGCACTTCGTTTAAACGGTGAATCGGCATAATTGGCAAGATCTGGCCAATCGCCCAGGTATCCGGCAAGCTTTGGAACACCGAGAAATTACAGAAATACTTATCCGCCAAGCGATCGTTCAAGGCGTCGTAGACCTGACGTTGTGAACGCTGTGAAGCCTGTAGTGCCTGTTTCAGGCGACGACAGAATACAGAATACACCTGCTCGGCAATCGCTTTCTCAGACAGGCTCAGCTGCCCCGCCACATACCACTCACTCACTTCGGTATAGTATTGCGACACCCGATAGTATAGCTCGGTGGTCATGTCTAAATTGACCTGGTTCACCGAAGACAGCAGCTTCTTCATCGGCGCCGTCCAATCGGCATCGGCATCGATTACCGGCATTTCTTCCGGCAATCCTTCTACGTCCGTCACATTGGTCACCAAAACCGCATGATGGGCGGTTAAGGCACGGCCAGATTCAGACAAAATGTGCGGCGCCGGCGTACCTGATTCCTCACAGTAATTGGCCAGCATCGACACAATCGTGTCGGCGTATTCATTTAAATCATAGTTAATTGAGCTGGCGTTACGCGAGCTGGTGCCATCGTAATCCACGCCTAGGCCACCGCCCACGTCCACATAGGATAACGGCAGGCCCAAAGCGCGTAGCTCGTCAAAATAACGAATGGCTTCTTTAAAGCCTAAGCGATAGTCGGCAATATTGGCGATTTGCGAGCCCATGTGAAAGTGCATCAGCTGAACGCTGTCGCCCATGCCGGCATCCTTAAGCTTATGCGCCGCAGAAATCAGCTGCGATGCCGACAGGCCGAACTTACCCTTATCGCCACCGGTATCGGCCCACTTGCTGGAAGCCAACGAGGACAGGCGTACGCGTAGGCCAATTTGGGCCTGAACGTCTAAGCGGCGCGACTCTTCGATCACCAGCTCCACCTCAGACTCTTTTTCAATCACGATGAACACCTGATGGCCTAGCTTTTGGCCCATCAACGCCATGCGGATAAAGTCACGGTCTTTATAGCCGTTGCAAATAATCGTGCCGCCCTTAGGCGCCATCGCCAGCACAATCATCAGCTCAGGCTTAGAGCCCGCCTCCAGACCAATAGAATGCACGTCAGAACGTGCCGCCAAAATATTTTGAATCACAGACGCCTGCTGATTCACCTTAATCGGGTAAATCGCAGTATAGCCGGCTGGATATTCGTGGGTTTCAACCGCTTGGTTAAACGCTTCACAGAGCCTACGGGCCCTATCCTTTAAAATATCAGGAAAACGCAGCAGCAAAGGCAGGTCATACCCATCCTTCACTAAATCCTGCACCAATACGGCCATGTCGATGCCGACATCGGCTTGTTGCTTATTGGGATAAACCCAAACGTGACCATTGTCACCAACTTTAAAATAATCATCACCCCAGTGGTTGATGCCGTATAAGCGTGCGCTTTGTTCATTGGTCCAAGCCATTACTTCACTCCTTGTTCTTCACAGCTGTGGGTATAGAAAAACCTTATTGTTTTTTAAGGCGCATCAGTATGCCATACCCTACCCCCAGCATAGCACTTTTATGAACATAAACCCTTAATATCACAACAACATTTCCCCTATTTGGCCACATCGCTCGACTTTCGCTTAAAGATGGGTGAGAAATCAGCCCGTTACCGCACGAGACAAGGGGGCCTTATTACAACACTTATCCACCCCCAATCCAAGCGCATAAACCGCAATCAAAACCAAAGCACCGCTGGTTATATTCATATAGCCAAACAATCGTTGCCCAAGCACAGGCGCTATGGTTAACTCGCAGCAAGACCAATAGATGAATTTAGTGACTAAACCCATGCTGGCTGGACTCGACTGGGCCTACATTGCCCAAACCTTACCGCTGTATCAACAGGCCCTCCTGCTGACCTTTAACATCGCCCTCGTGGGCATTGCCTGCGCCTTAATCATTGGCGCAGCCTGTAGCGTGATTGTGCACTACAAAATCAAAGGCCTAAGCCCCATCGTGGCGGCCTACGTTGCCCTGTTTCGCAATACGCCCTTACTCATCCAGCTGTTTTTTATGTTTTACGCCCTGCCTAAAATCGGCCTCAAGCTAAGCCCTGAACTCATTGCCGTGATCGGCCTAGCCCTTCTGGGTGGCAGCTATATGGCGGAAGCGTTTAAAGGCGGCATTGCTGCCGTAGCCAAAAGCCAACAAGAAGCCGGCCTAGCCATCGGCCTAAATCGCTGGCAGCTGATGCGCTACGTCGTCCTGCCTCAAGCTTTGAGCTACAGCGTGCCCGCCATTGGTGCCAACTGCATTTTTTTACTGAAAGAAACCTCACTTTTCAGCGTCATTGCCGTCATGGACTTAATGAACGTGACTCGTTCCCAAATTGGCATGTTTTACCAAACCAATGAAGCCCTCTTCATGCTGGTGCTGGCCTATGCCATTTTGCTGATCCCCCTGTCTTGGCTGCTTAGCCTGTTAGAAAGAAAGGTGCGTCATGCAGAATTTGGGCATTGATATTTTATTGAACCCCAACCACCTCCTGCGCCTGGCTGAAGGCCTATGGGTCACGATCAGAGTGGCTTTAATTGCCATCGCCTGTAGCTGTCTATTGGGCACGCTGTTTGGCGTCATCCGCACCCATTCTTCACCAGTGATTAAGTGGATTTTTAGGCTGTATTTAGAATGTTTTCGCATCATTCCGATTTTGGTGTGGCTGTATTTACTGTATTACGTTTTGGCCGCTGACTTTGACATCAACCTCGACGCCTATGCCGTGTCCATCATCGTGTTTAGCCTATGGGGCGCAGCCGAAATGAGCGACATTGTGCGCGGCGCCTTGATCTCGCTACCCAAACACCAAACCGAGTCAGGCCTAGCCATTGGTCTAAGCCAAACCCAGCTGTTCCGCTATGTCTTGCTGCCACAAGCCCTCAGCCACGTCTTACCCGCCGCCATCAACCTGTCGGCGCGCATGATCATGACCACGTCGCTGCTGTTTACCCTAGGCGTCGTCGAAGTGATTAAGGTTGGCCAGCAAATCATCGAATCGGCCAGCCTCAGCAACCCATTGGCGTCGGTTTGGATTTACGGCTTTATCTTTTGTTTATATTTTGTGGTCTGCTATCCCTTGGCCAAAATCGCCCAACGGCTGAACCACGCACACACCCCAGAAAGCAGTACATGAGTGAGCCACACCCCTTATTAAGCATTCAAGATGTCCACAAATCGTTTCAACACAATCCAGTGCTGCGCGGCATCAGCCTCGAGGTTCAGGTCGGCGAAGTGGTCGTCATCCTCGGACCTTCTGGCTGCGGCAAGTCAACGCTATTGCGCTGCTTAAATGGCCTAGAAAACCTAGATAGCGGCACCGTCAGCCTCAAGCAACAGGTCTTAAATCATCCTAAGACCGACTGGGCCACCGTGCGCCAAAAAATTGGCATGGTGTTCCAAAGCTACGATTTATTTCCCAATATGACGGTTTTGGAGAATATTTTATTGGGCCCAACCAAAGTCCAGAAGCGCCCGCGTGAAGAAGCCTTGGCCCAAGCCCTGATGCTGTTACAACGGGTGGGCCTCAGCCACAAGCAAGATGCCTACCCACGCACGCTATCGGGCGGCCAAAAGCAACGCATCGCCATTGTTCGGGCGCTGTGCATGAATCCAGAAGTCATGCTGTTTGACGAAGTCACCGCCTCACTCGACCCAGAAATGGTGCGCGAAGTTTTAGACGTCATTCTCGGGCTAGCCAAAGAAGGCATGACCATGCTGCTGGTCACCCACGAACTGAATTTCGCCCGTAAGGTGGCCGACCGCATTGTTTTTCTAGATCAGGGCCAGATTGCAGAAGAAGCCGCGCCCAGTGATTTTTTTAACCACCCTAAAACCGAACGTGCCCAGCAGTTTTTAAACGTTTTTGATTTTTGATTGTTCACATTCAACGCAAAGGAAACGAAATGACTCACCTCCCTTTTGGCCGCCTCTTGGCCACCGGCCTCTTATCTTTAGCTTTATTAGGCTGCAACGCCCAAACAGAAACCGCCACAGACTCGGCACCGACAACCGAAGCGAGCGATGGCCTACAGGCCATTAAAGACCGCGGCGTCTTAAAAATTGCCGTTTTCAGCGACAAGCCCCCGTTTGGCTACATCGATGAGCAAGGCAACAACCAAGGTTACGACATTGCCCTTGGCAAACGCCTAGCCAAAGACCTTTTAGGCGATGAAAGCAAAGTCGAATTTGTGCTGACCGAAGCCCAAAACCGCGTCGACGTTTTGAAATCAAATAAGGTAGACATCACCTTAGCCAATTTTACCCAAACCCCAGAGCGTGAAGCCCAGGTGGATTTTGCCCTACCCTATATGAAAACCGCCATTGGCTTGGTGTCGCCTAAAAGCGCGCCGATTACCGACGTAGCCCAACTAGAAGGCAAAGCGCTGTTGGTCAATAAAGGCACCACGGCCGAAATCTACTTCGCCAAAAACCACGCCAGCGTGGAACAGCTGAAGCTCGACCACAACACCGAAGCGTTTAATGCACTCAAAGATGGCCGTGCCGCCGCTCTTGCCCACGACAACACCTTGCTATACGCCTGGGTAAAAGAGAACCCAACGTTCGCCGTCAGCATCAACCAAATCGGCGCCAACGACTTCATCGCCCCTGCGGTTAAAAAAGGCAACACAGCCTTGTTAAACTGGCTCAATGACGAAATCACCCAGCTTAAAAACGAACGCTTCTTCCATCAAGCCTATGAGCAAACCATCGCCCCATTCTACGGCGAAGGCATCAATCCTGATAATATTGTGATTGAAGAACCCGCTCAATAAGCCAGGCCCATCACGATGGCTGCCGTCTAGCAGCCATCGATTTCAACCTCTGATCCAATCACCTTAAATCACGCCCATCAGCACGCTGATCGCCAACAGCACCAGCGACACGCCCCAGATCCAAAAAAATGAATAGCGAATGTGGACGCCCATCGACAGCCGCGCCAACCCCAAACCCAACCACAGCGCTGGCGAAAACGGTGAGATAAACGTGCCCACAATGCTGCCCAACAGCATGGCATAGGCCGCAGAAGCCGACGACACCCCTACCTGAGCCGTGATTTCATGCACCACCGGAAACAGGGCAAAATAATAGGCATCCGTACTCAACACCAGCTCCAACGGCGTGCCCAAAAAGCCAATCACCAAATGTAAATAAGGCAATAAAGCCTGCGGCAACACGTCGACCAACGCCAGAGCAATGCTATTGAGCATCCCGCTCTCGCGCAAAATACCCAAGAACGTGCCCGCCGCCAAAATGATGCTGGCCATCATGATTGCCCCACCGGCATGGGCCTGAATCCGCGCTAGCTGCATAGCTGGCTTAGGGTAGTTCAATAATAAAGCCACCGACAGCGCCAACATAAATACATAGCCCGGCGGCAGCCAACCCGCAAACAGCACCACCAAGGTCAAGACGAATATCGCAAAATTAAACCATAAGAGCTTGGGCCGCAGCAGCGCCTCGGTGGCCGCATCCAGCGCAATCCGCTCCGTACTGGGCTGTTCTGGCGATGTTTGTGACGCTAAGGTATCCGCCTCTTCTCGCGTCACCAGCTGACCGTGGGCCTTAATGATGCGCCGCTGCTCCCGTTTGCCTAGGCCAAACGCCAACAGGCACAGCAAGATCAAGCCAAATATCTGAATGCCGATCAGCGGCCGCCACAGCGCCACCACGTCTACTTCCAATACCGAAGCCAAACGCCCTAAGGGGCCACCCCAAGGCAGAATATTCACCACCCCGGCACTGGCCGCCAGCAATAAAAACAATAAATAAGGGCTCATTTTTAAGCGCTGATACAAAGGTAAAAGCGGTGGCACAATCAATAAAAACGTCGACGCGCCGGCCCCATCTAACTGGGCAATCGCCGACACCAGCACCGTGCCCACCGCCACCGCCACCACGTTGCCACGCGTGACCGTGACTAAAAAATGAATCATGGGTCGAAAAAGACCCACGTCGTTCATCACCCCAAAAAATAGAATGGCAAATACAAATAAAATCACCACTTGCAGCACCGAGCGTGTACCCGACTGGTAGAAGTCAGCCAGCTCCGACGGGCCAAAGCCAGCCAACAGCGCCCCCACAAACGGAATCACAATCAAACTGATGACGGGCGACAGCCTCTCCGTCATCAGTAAGACCACGATCACCAAAATAATCCCTAAGCCTATGGCAGTTAACATCCTCATCCTCCCTTTAAATAAAGTTTCTATAGAAGTCCTAAAGCCACTCTACTCAAGCGCGCCAGCCACAATAAAAGCCCTGTTGTGTCTGGATTAACCCAAAAGCCGAGCCGCTGCGCCTTCATAAAACATCAATGCCCACCGAAGTGGGCATTGATGCAGCAACCTGTACGCAGGCGCTTATGAGCACTAACATGCTACTCTCTCTAAAGTAGCCTAACCTTCTACAATAGAGCGATTTTATTATGACATTAGGCTAATTTATTTAGCAAGCAGCATTCATGCCAATTAATGGCCCCATCGCCTTGAGCCAAAGTTTTTTTAAACAAACCAGAGCAACGCCAACAGGCCAGTAAATACATGCCATCAGCCGCATTTTAGCGCCAGCTACTGCGCCGTACACAAACGATTAATAAAAAATTAATCGATATAAAATACAACACTTTAGCCAAAACAAACGCCTATTTAACCGCAACCCATTCATCCATCTTGATCGCCCTAAACCATTACGCCATACTAAATGACAATCAAATAAAAAAAGGGGAGCATCATGAGCGCAATCGTCTTAGCCCTATTGGGCCTTGGCGGCATGGCCATCGGCTTTATCTGGTATGCCCGTTTTATCGCCACTAAAATTTTTAAGCTAGACAATCATCGCCCCACCCCAGCCCACACTATGGAAGACGGCGTTGACTATGTACCGACCAATAAATGGATTTTATGGGGCCACCACTTCACTTCAGTCGCCGGCGCAGCACCCATTGTCGGGCCGGCCATTGCCGTCATTTGGGGCTGGGTACCGGCTTTTTTATGGGTCGTCTTCGGCACCATCTTTTTTGCCGGCGTACACGATATGGGCGCTATTTGGGCCAGCGTGCGCAATAAGGCTAAATCAGTCGGGGCCCTTACCGAAGACGTCGTCAGCAAACGAGCCCGTACTTTATTCATGATCGTCATTTTCTTATTGTTATTGATGGTCAATGCTGTGTTTGGCGTCGTCATTGCCCGCCTACTCATCAACACCCCTTCGGCGGTGGTCCCCGTCTGGGGCGCCATCGTGGTGGCCCTCCTCATTGGCCAAGCCATCTATCGCTTCAAATGGTCGCTGCCGCTGGTCTCTCTCGTCGGCGTGATTGCTTTATACGCCCTAATTTACGTCGGCCCAACGGTACCCATTGCCCTACCCAGTACGGTTTTTGGCCTCACCGATTCAGCCGCTTGGCTACTGCTGCTGTTCGCCTATGCCGCCGTCGCATCCCTGTTACCGGTATGGGTTTTATTACAGCCGCGTGACTACATCAATGGCCTTCAGCTCTTTGTTGGCCTCATCTTGCTGTATGCCGCCATCGCCTTCAGCAGCCCAAGCATTGTGGCCCCAGCCTTCAACACCAACCTGCCCCCGGGCACGCCGTCCCTGTTGCCCCTGCTCTTTGTCACCATCGCCTGTGGCGCCATTTCTGGCTTTCATGGCCTCGTTGCCTCCGGCACCACGTCTAAACAGCTCAATAAAGAACACGACATGCGGCTGGTCGGCTATTTCGGGGCTGTGGGCGAAGGCGCTTTAGCCTTGGCCACCATCATTGCCGTCAGCGCAGGCTTTGCCACCCTAGCAGAATGGGAAGCCATTTACAGCCAGTTTGGCAACGGCGGCGTAGCAGCTTTCATCAGCGGTGGCGCCACCATTCTCAACAATGGCACCGGCATCAGCGTTGCCGTGTCCACCACCATGTTGACCGTCATGGCGGCACTTTTTGCCGGTACCACCATGGACACTGGCCTGCGGTTACAGCGCTATATCTTTCAAGAATGGGGCCAAATCTACCAGATCAGCTGGCTGGGTCGTCCTCTTGTAGCCACCTTGCTGTCGGTCATCAGCTGCCTCATTTTGGCCTTTGGTGCAGGCGGCGCCAGCGGAACCGGGGGCTTAAGCATTTGGCCTTTATTCGGCACCACCAACCAGCTGCTGGCGGGCTTAACCTTGTTAATCATCGCCGTCATGCTGCTGCGCCAAAAAACCCCCATTCGCTATGTCGTCATCCCTTTATGCTTTTTGCTCACCATGACGCTGGCCGCCCTATTACTACAGCTGTACACGTTTTACCAAGCGGGTAACTGGTTCTTATTGGTATTGGATATTGTGGTATTGATTGCGGCGATTTTTGTGGCTTTAGAGTCCGTCTCCGTCCTACGCCACCTCCGTCAAACCACCACCAAAGGACCGTCATCATGACCACCTCACTGCAACGTTTGAAACAATGGCAAAAACAGATGAACCAACAGGCTCACAACTATTACCATGCGCCCTACCGGGCTACTTTCGCCCGCGCCAAACGCGATGAAGAGGACTTCTTCATGCTGTTGGTGTTCTCAGAAACCATGGGATTACCCAATCCCGTTAGTCTGTATACGCTCGAACTGCAAGCCATTTTATTGCCACGCTTTCATCGATGGCATCAGCGCATGAACATGCCCCGCTCACCCTTCGATCATTTTCGGTGCTGCTAATGGCTTTAATGCGGCTACAGCCCTTATTGTGCTCAAAGCGGCTGCTACTCATTGGCGGCAAAGGTGGCGTGGGCAAAACTACCTTGTCCACCGCTTTGGCCCTCGGCGCAGTGGCGCTCGGTCGACGCGTATTATTGATTTCCACCGACCCTGCACATAGCTTAAGCGACCTTTTACTTCACCCCATCGGCCATGAGGCCGCCCACATCATGCCCAACTTCAGCGCGCTGGAGCTAGACCCCGCCATAGAAGTCGATGCCTACCTCACCCGAACCTTGGCGCAGATGAGCCGATACGTGCACCCCGATCAACGCTCCATCCTGCAGCAACAGCTTGATCTTGCTCGCCAAGCCCCCGGCGCCGAGGAGGCCGCGCTCTTAGAGCGGCTGTGCACCCTCATTCAAGAAGGCCTGGCCCAATATGATTTGATTATTTTAGACACCGCACCAACAGGGCATACCCTACGCTTATTAAGCCTGCCAGAGATCATGGCAACCTGGACAGAAGGCCTTTTAGGCCACCAGCAGCGTGCCCAACACCTCAACAGCGTCATCAGCCATTTAAGCCCCCAAAACCCCCAGCCTCACCCTCAATATAATGATCAGCCCAGCGCTGCCGCACCCGCCATCGACAGCCAAATCGCCCAAACCTTAGCCGTGCGCCAAACCCTGTTTCGAAACAGCCGCAGGCTATTGAGCGATCCAGAGCAAAGCGGCTTTATCTTTGCCCTAACCCCTGAGCGTTTGCCCATACTCGAAACAGAACGCGCTTGGCAAACCCTCATGGCTCACAACATCCCCATTCTTGGCCTACTCATCAATCGAGTATTGCCCCAACACCTTGACAGCAACGACTTTTGGCGCGGCCAACTGGTCCAGCAGCGGCTTCACCTACAAGACATTACGGCGCGCCTAGGCGCTTTACCCCAGCGCCAAATTCCTTGGCAAGCCCACCCCATTCTCGGCCTCGAAGCCCTCGCAGCTTTTGGCCAAACACTGCTTGAAACCTAAAAGCGGGCGCAAATAGATAAAAACATCGGCTAGAAGTGAACTCTGGCGACAAAGACATATCTATATGACATATAAATATCTAGCCAATCCATCACGTTTAGGAGTCTTCCCATGCCGTCATTAATCTCGATAAACCCATATCCGTTCAAATCCATCACCAGCGTGCTGGTTCTGACCTTACTCGCCTCAATCAGTCCTCTAGCCCTAGCCAATAACGCCTTAAAGAATCAGCTAGTGCCCCCGGCCTACACGCTAAAAAATGAACGCACCGTGTCTTACAATAATGGTCGCGCTCAGCTAAGCCGTTATGAACGCACCGATGGCCGTAACACTGGCCTCCACGGTGAGCACGTTAGCCTGTTAATCGACCCTCAGGGGCAGTTAAAAGGATATATTAAGAAAGACCAGTCACAGCTTCAAGGCAACCTACCCAGCCAAGAAGAGGCGCGCACCATCGCCGTCGCCTTTGTGCGCCAATATGCGCCCTCCTTATTGAATGGTTTTCGGCACGATGGGGTCAGCCGTGAAACGGAAGCGCTACAACGAGGCACCGCCACAGTTCAAATTCCTTATTTAAGGGTTAAAATGCGCAGCAGCGATGGCCTTTGGTTTTGGGTCTTCGTAGGCAATGACCGCCAAGCCATGGCGTTTGAACGTGATCTTGGCTGGGATTATCTGCGCTTTCG
>JAGNTR010000159.1 GCA_017987415.1 Neisseriaceae bacterium | reverse complement strand
ACCAGTTCGTCTTGGCCGCCAATCATGTTGACGTAGACGATGGGCAGCTGGGTTTCTTCGACCCGATAGCGCGCCTGCTGCTGGCGCTCGGCCAGCTTGCCGACGTAAAAGGGCGAAGCGTTAAGGCTTAGGATCAGTTCGGCACCGGCTTCTTGAGCTTCAAGTGCGGGTTCTGTGGCCCAAGTGTCTTCACAAATGATGACGCCGATCTGGGTGCCTTCGTGTTCAAACACCAAAGGCGCCGCGCCCGCTTCGAAATAGCGCACTTCGTCAAATACGCCTTCATTGGGTAGGCACATTTTTTGGTAAACGCCGAGGCGGTTGCCGTCGCGGTAGACGCTGGCCGCATTATAGTATTCATCGCCTTGGCGCTGCGGATGGCCCACCACCACGGTAATGTCGTCTAGGGCTTCAATTTGGTCGAGGCCGGCGCTGACCTGCTGCCAGAAGGCTGGCTTGAATAACAGGTCTTCCGGGCTATAGCCGGTTAAGGCCAGCTCTGGCGTCACCAAAAGGGTGGCGCCAGCGGCCTTGGCCTCTTCTGCGGCGGCCACAATTTTCTGGGCATTACCTGCTACATCACCGACGGTTGGGTTAAATTGAAATACGGCCACGCAACTCATTTTTAGACTTTCGTTCGTCAACAATGGCTTCATTGTAAACCAAAGCCAGCGAGGCTGTGTGGGTTTGCCAAAAAAAGTCTGTGGGGATTTGCTATACTATGGCCATTTTGATTGTGTGGATGGCGCGTCATGCAGATGTATCCCGTTTTGGCACAGGCTTTAATGTGTACCGATCCAACCCAAAAATGTGCCTTAGTGGCCGAAATGACGGCCGCTGTGGCCGCCGAAGAAGCGCTGTTCGATGTACGTTTGTCGCCCCCGTTTGAAGTGCCGGTTGCCGGGCAGCCAGACCTGCCGCGATTGGTGCCGCCACAAAGCGTGGCCAGACGTAAGCTTGCCAGTAAAGAGGGGCATGCGGCCATGGTGCATGCCTTATGCCATATTGAGTTTAATGCCATTAATCTGGGCCTTGATGCCGCTTGGCGCTATCGCCTCTTGCCGCCGGCTTTTGTGCGGGACTGGCTGCAAGTGGCCAGCGAAGAGGCCAAGCATTTTTTGGCTTTAAGGCAGCGCTTGCATAGCTTAGGGTTTGATTATGGTGATTTTGATGCCCATAATCACCTGTGGGCGATGGCGCATAAAACCGCCTATGACCCGCTGGTGCGCATGGCGCTGGTGCCGCGCGTATTGGAAGCGCGTGGCCTAGACGTGACCCCAGGCATTCAGGCCAAGCTGACCAGTATTGGCGACACAGAGACCGTGGCGATTCTAGACATGATTTATGCCGAAGAAAAAGGCCATGTGGCCATTGGCAATCGCTGGTTTGCCTATTTGTGTCAGCAGCGAGGTCTTGACCCGCTCAGGGTGTTTAAAGGGCTGCTTAAGCGTTATGATGTGTTTGTGTTTCGCGGCTATTTCAACGTGGACGCGCGTACAGAGGCGGGTTTTAGTGAGTTTGAGCTGTCGATGCTGCAAGATTTTCAAGAAGGTAATGATGCCTTGGCTCGTTTGGCGGCCCAAGGTCGATAATGGCGTGTTTTTTAGGAGAGCGTATGCGTCCCTTACAGGCAATACTGTTTGATTTAGACGGCACTTTAGCCGATACGGCGGTGGATTTAGGCGGTGCGATCAACGCGATGATGCGTAAGCGCAGCATGCCAGAAGTGCCGTTTAGCGACATTCGGCCCATCGCCAGCAGCGGCACCAATGGGCTGATTGCGCACGCGCTGGGGGTGAAAAAGGGCGATCCAGAACACGCGGCGCTGCGGGCTGAATTCTTAGATGAATACGAACACTGCTTCTTGGCCAAAAGTCAGCTGTTTGCCGATGTACAAGAGTTGATTGCGGCCATTGATGCCCAAGGCTTAGTATGGGGCATCATCACCAATAAGCCGCATCGTTTTACCGAACGCTTAGTGCCCAAGCTGGGCTTTCAGATTCCGCCGGCGGTGGTGGTGAGTTACGACACGGTGAGCGAGCCTAAGCCCAGCGTGAAGCCCATGCTGCACGCTTGTGAACTCATCGATATTGAACCAGAGGCCTGCCTGTATTTAGGCGATGCCGAGTGCGATGTGGTGGCAGGCAATAACGCCGGCATGTACACGGTATTGGCCAGCTGGGGCTACATCAGTGATCACGCAGAGGCCCTTGCCTGGGGGCCGAATGCGGCCATTGATGCCCCTTTAGACTTGCTTGGCGTGATTGCCCAATGCGGTACCCACACCGATCTTAATGAGAAAAAGAGCTGACATGACCCAAATTAAAGCCATTTTGTTTGACCTTGACGGCACCTTGGCAGATACCGCCTTGGACTTGGGCGGCGCCTTGAATACCTTATTGCGTGCGCGTGGCTTGCCGGAGCAAAGCATTGAAGCCGTGCGGCCGATTGCTGGCCTAGGCTCGGGTGCTTTAATCAGTTTGGGGTTTGGTATCGAGGCCGATCACCCTGAGCATGAACGTTTAAAACAAGCGTTTTTAGATGAATATCAGCAAAACTTCAAACGTGATACGGTATTGTTTGAAGGCATCAACGAGATGCTGACGGCTTTGGTGGCCAAAGGCTATGTGTGGGGCATCATCACCAATAAGCACGCGCGCTTTACCGATAGGCTGGTGCCGAGTCTGGGCTTTAGCGTGCCGCCAGCGGTGGTGGTCAGTGGAGACACCACGGCAGAAGCCAAGCCCAGCACCAAGCCGATGCTGTACGCTTGCGCTAAGCTCGGGATGGCGCCAGAGGCTTGCCTCTACGTGGGTGATGCCTTGCGCGATATTGAAGCTGGGCGAAACGCCGGCATGAAAACCGTGTTGGTGAATTGGGGCTATTTTACTGCGGCTGAAGCGCCTGATACTTGGGGGGCTGATTGGCGCATTGATGCGGCTAGTGAGCTTTTGTCTCTCGTGGTTTAGCGCATTGGGCTCACAAAAAACAGGCCATCATCAGAATCGATGATGGCCTGTTTTGTTGGTTTGGGCTTAGTCGGTTAAAAAACCTTGTTTTTTTAGCAGCGCCGGGCTTTTTTCATCCAGCGATTTAGCGTAGGTATAGGCCAGTTTTTGACGCCACGGAAACTTCTCGCGCGCTTCACCGAATTCGGTCATGGTGGCCTCATAGGCCGCTAGGTCGGCCGGCAGATGGCTGCTGTCGTAGTGGTTGTCAAAATACACGGCGCGCAGCGGCAGGCGGGGTTTCAGACGCATGTCGATGCTGGGCTTGCCGATGCACAGGCCCACGATGGGATAAACGTATTCAGGCAGTTTCAACAGATCGATCAGCTCTTCTGCGGCCGAACGCAGCCCACCGATAGGGCAGATGGCCAAACCCAGGGATTCAGCCGCCACCACGGCATTTTGGAACGCCATAGAAGTGTCGGTGATGGCGTTGATGAAGGCTTCGGGGTGGCCTGCGCCATCGAAGCTGCCGCCAACGGCGTCGCTGGCTAATTTGGCTTTATAAAGGTCGGCACAAAAAATCAGAAATTCAGAACAGTCGCCGATCTGTGGATTGAGTGGCTGTAAGGCCACGATTTGGGCGCGCAGCTCAGGGTCTTTGATGTTGATGATGCTGTAGTGCTGGGCGTTGCGCCAGGCTGGGGCCTGCTGCGCGGCGGCTAAAATGGCCTGTAGGCTGGCGTCGTCGAGCTGATGGTTGCGATCAAAGTCGCGATAGGTGCGGTGCTGAGTCAGCGTGGCGATGGTGGGGTTCATGCGGTTTACTCCAAGAAGGGCTTAGTCAGAAATCGTGTGGGCTTAAATGTACCGTGGCAGCGAGTGAAATTCAAGTTCGCTTGGTTTTTCGGTGACGACCCTTGCCACAGCGTACAAGGCATAGAATAATGGGGGGATTGTGCCTGATTTAAAGATGATGCAGGCCTTGCTTTAATTTTTATTTATTTACGCATAAAGACAAGACAGGACAGTAAAGACATGAGTAACAACGACAAAACATGGTCGGGACGGTTTAATGAACCGGTTTCTGAATTAGTGAAAAAATACACCGGTTCGGTTAACTTTGACCAGCGCTTGGCCAAATGGGACATTCAAGGCTCTTTGGCCCATGCCAAGATGTTGTCTGAATCCGGCGTGTTGTCTACACAAGACTTGGCCGCCATTGAGGCTGGCATGCAAGAAATTTTGGCTGAAATTGACGCTGGCACCATGCCTTGGTCTTTGGATTTAGAAGACGTGCACATGAATATTGAGCGCCGTTTGACCGATAAGATCGGCGATGCAGGTAAACGCTTGCACACCGGCCGTAGCCGTAACGACCAAGTAGCCACCGACATTCGCCTGTGGTTGCGTGATGAAATCAAGGCCATTATTCCTTTAATCCAAGCTTTACAGCTGTCTTTGATTGACTTGGCCGAAACCAATGTGAATGTGGTGATGCCAGGCTTTACCCACTTGCAAGTGGCTCAGCCAGTGAGCTTTGGCCACCATATGCTGGCCTATGTGGAAATGCTAGGTCGTGACGTTGAGCGCATGCAAGACTGCTACAAACGCACCAACCGCATGCCTTTAGGTGCCGCGGCGTTGGCCGGTACCACATTCCCGATTAAGCGCGAATTAACCGCTCAGCTATTGGGCTTTGACGGCATTTGCCAAAACTCATTGGACGCTGTATCAGATCGTGATTTTGCGATTGAATTCACGGCCGCTGCGTCTTTAATCATGGTGCATTTGTCGCGCCTTTCTGAAGAGCTGATCTTGTGGATGAGCCCACGCGTGGGCTTTATTGACATCGCCGATCGCTTCTGTACCGGCTCTAGCATCATGCCGCAAAAGAAAAATCCTGACGTGCCTGAGCTGGTGCGCGGTAAGTCTGGCCGTGTGGTGGGGCATTTGATGGGCTTGATTACCTTAATGAAATCACAGCCTTTGGCCTACAATAAAGACAACCAAGAAGACAAAGAGCCCTTGTTTGATACGGTGGACACCATCATCGACACCTTACGAATTTATGCCGACATGATGCGTGGCGTGACCGTGAAGCCAGAGGCAATGCGTGCCGCCGTGATGCAAGGCTTTGCGACAGCAACTGACCTAGCCGATTATTTGGTGAAAAAAGGCCTACCGTTCCGCGACAGCCACGAAGTGGTGGCCTTGGCCGTGCGTCATGCCGATGCCGAAGGCGTAGACTTAAGCGACTTAAGCCTAGAGGTGTTGCAAGGCTTTAGCGCGCTTGTGGCCGCAGATGTGTATGAGATTTTGACCCCAGAGGGTTCTCTGAATGCGCGTGATCATTTGGGCGGCACTGCGCCGAACCAAGTGAAGGCTCAAATTGCTAAATGGCGTAGCCAATTGGCTTAAGTTCAGACACAAAAAAAGCACCTTAGGGTGCTTTTTTTGTGCGGCCAAGATCATTCAGGAATGGGCTTTTGTACCGACATCAGGTGGATTAATAGATCGATAAAAATCAAATGATTAAAAAGGCCCATGGTGTCGTTACCAAACAGCAGCTGTCCTTGCTGGTCG
>JAGNTR010000158.1 GCA_017987415.1 Neisseriaceae bacterium | reverse complement strand
CTTTAGCCCCCTCGCGGCCTTGGCCGTGGGGCTATTACTGATCGGTTTGGTGGCGTGGCTGTGTTGGCCGGTGGCGGTGACCCAGCTGACGCTTAACGCCACCCAACCCATCGTCTGCCGCTTCAGCGCCCAGACATGGCGCTTAACTTGGCTGCATTCGGTTGAAAAAACCCCGTGGTCGGAAACCTATCAACGCCAAGGCCAGCAGCTGCGTTTGATCAGCACTGAATTCAAAAGCTTTGGCGCCGGCACACCCAGCAGTGGCACCTTACTGCCCGCGCCCCCAGGCTATGTGGCCTATGCCGTCAATGTGGACCTACCTGAATTAAACTGGGTGGTGTCCCGCCGCGTGCGCTCGAGCTTATGGTTAGGCGAGCAGGCTTGGCCGCTGTTTGAATGGGTACCCGACTATACCGAAGCCCACTTTGTGTCTACTTCTGCGCCGCGTTGGCGCACCCTAACTAAGGACTTCTGTCATGAGCAATGAAGACAAAAACAATGAAGCCCATCTGGCTTTAGATGCGCAAGCACAGCAGGCCATCTTAGAACAGTTTGACCGCGAATCGGTGACGCGCCACCCCAGCAATAAAGGCGTGCATTATTTGATCATGGCCGTGGCCATCTTTTATTCTTTATTCCATTTATACATCACCTACAACCCCATCCCCGAACTGCTACAGCGCGCCACCCACGTGGCCATCGGCGTGGCCTTAATTTTCTTACTGTATCCCGCCCGAAAGCGGTCGTCGCGCACCCGCGTGGCCGCCTTAGACTGGCTGCTGGCGCTGGCGGCATTGGCCTCTATGGGCTATTTATTCTATGAATACCAGGCCATTGTGACCACCCGCGGCGGCATTCCCAATACGCTCGACATTGCCATGGCCATCATGACGGTGGTGCTGGTGATCGAAGCCACACGCCGCGTCATGGGCTGGATTTTGCCGATCTTGGCGCTGATTTTTTTAACCTATCCCTTCATCAGCCATTTTGACTGGATGCCGAACCGTTTATTGACCCGGCCATTTGATTTAGGCGATATTTTTGGGCAAATGTACCTCAAAACCGAGGGCCTCTACTCCACCGCCATCGGTGCGTCGGTCACCTTTATTTTCCTGTTCATTTTATTCGGTGCATTCTTGGCCAAATCCGGCATGGGCAAATTGTTCAACGACTTGGCCTTGGCCCTCGCTGGCCACAAACAAGGCGGCCCAGCCAAAGTAGCGGTGATTTCCAGCGGCTTCATGGGCAGCATCAACGGCACGGCTGTCGCCAACGTCGTCGGCACTGGGGCATTTACCATTCCGCTGATGAAAAAGATCGGCTACGACAAAAACTTTGCCGGTGCCGTCGAAGCCAGCGCATCTGTCGGCGGGCAAATTTTGCCACCGATCATGGGCGCCAGCGCCTTCATCATGGCCGAAACCACTGGCGTAAGCTACGGCACTATTGCCCTAGCGGCCTTATTGCCAGCGCTTTTATACTATTTGGGCGTGATCGCCCAGGTGCATTTTCGCGCGGGTAAAGACGACCTTAAAGGCGTGCCCAAAGCCGACCTGCCACGGGTGAAAGAAGTCTTGAAAGAACGCGGCCATCTGCTGCTGCCAATTTTTGCCCTCGTATGGTTCTTGGCCGAGTCGGTACCGGTCAGCTATGCGGCGTTTTACACCATTATTTTAACCGTCATCATCAGCGCCTTACGCAAAACCACGCGCATGTCGTTGCGCGACATTCTGGGCGCTTTAGAAGATGGCGCCAAGCAGTCGCTGTCGGTGATGGCTGCCTGTGCCGTGGTCGGCATCATCATCGGCGTGGTCAGCCTCACCAGCTTTGGCACGGTGATGACCTCGTCCATCATGAGCCTCGGCGCTGGGTCGCTGTTTTTGACGCTGTTTTTCACCATGATTGCGTCGATGATTCTGGGCATGGGCTTGCCGTCGATTCCGGCCTACATCATCACCGCCACCATGGCGGCGCCGGCCTTGGCCAACTTTGACGTGCCCATTTTGGTGGCGCATATGTTTGTGTTTTACTTTGGCCTATTCGCCAACATCACGCCACCGGTGGCGCTGGCCGCCTTTGCCGGTGCAGGCATTGCCGGCGGCGACCCGATGAAAACCGGCTTTCAGGCCTTAAAATTATCCTTAGCCGGCTTCATTGTGCCGTTTTTATTCGTCTACAACCCAGCCATGCTGATGATCGACGTGACCAATGTGGCCACCACTGCAAAAGAGTTTGCCCTGCCGCCGGTAGGCGTCATCGTCTCGGTTACGCTGACCTCCATCATTGGCATCATCGCCCTAGGCGCAGCGGTGGAAGGCTATTTTAAAACCAACATCAATCTAGTGCTGCGCGTGGTGTTGGCGGCGGGTGCCTTAATGTTGATCGTGCCTGAAACCCTCACCGACATCATCGGCATCGTGCTGGTGGTGGCGGTGGTGGCGCTGAACTGGCGCCAGGCCAAAAAACAGCCGCCTCTGCCCAAGGCCATGGCTTAAGCTGCCCTCACAAAAATACCGCCCCTAGGGCGGTATTTTTCGTTTAGGTTTCAGAGCCAAGGAGACTAGGCCAGCAGCTTTTTCAATTCATATAAAGCCGCCAAGGCATCGCGCGGGCTTAAGTCGTCGGGCTGTAGCTCGGCCACGGCCTGCTTCAAAGCCGCGGCATCAGCATCTATAACCGGCATGGCCGCCTCTGGCTCATCCTCTTCTGGCGGCATTTGCCCAAAAATATCCAGCTGTCGGGCATTTTTATTGGCGTCTTCTTCCAATAAGGCCAAATATTTTTGCGCCGTGCGGATCACCCGACTCGGCACGCCAGCCAGTTTAGCCACCGCAATCCCATAGCTCTTACTCGCCGGCCCCGCTTCGATTTGATGCAAGAAGACGATGTCTTGGCCTTGCTCTAAGGCAGCCAAATGCACGTTGGCGGCCAAGGGGAACTGCTCTGGTAGCTTGGTGAGTTCAAAATAATGGGTGGCAAACAGCGAAAAGCTTTGGTTTTTCTGAATCAGGTGTTCGGCAATGGCGTGAGCCAGGGCCAAGCCGTCAAAGGTAGACGTGCCGCGACCCACTTCATCGATCAGCACCAGCGATGAAGCCGTGGCCTGATGCAGAATATGGGCGGCTTCCGACATTTCCACCATAAAGGTCGAACGGTTGCCGGCCAAATCGTCTGAGGCACCAATACGGGTAAAGATGCGGTCAATCGGACCAAGGGTACAGCTGGTGGCGGGCACAAATGAACCGGTGTGCGCCAACAGCGTGATCAAGGCCACTTGTCGCATATAGGTTGATTTACCGCCCATATTTGGCCCGGTAATCATCAGCATCTTGCGATTGGTGCCCAGCTGACAATCGTTGGCGATGAAGCGCGTCACCTGCGCCTCCACCACGGGGTGGCGGCCGCCTTCAATGCTCAATTCGGGATAGGCCACCATTTTCGGCGCCACATAGTTTTGCTGGACCGCCATGGCGGCAAAGCTGGCCAACACGTCTAGGCTGGCCACGGCTTTGGCGATGCGCTGTAGCTCTGGCAAATGAGTTTGCAGCTTGGCCAACAGCTGTTCGTACAGCCATTTTTCACGCGCCAGCGCCGCATCTTGCGCCTGTAGGGCCTTATCTTCAAAAGCCTTAAGCTCAGGCGTAATGAAACGCTCGACGTTCTTTAGGGTTTGGCGACGCTGATAGTCGGCCGGCACTTCGCCCGCCTGCGCCTTGCTGATTTCAATGTAAAAGCCATGCACGCGGTTGTATTCGACCTTTAAGGTGTTGATGCCGGTGCGGGCCTTTTCTGCGGCTTCCAGCTTGAGTAGGAATTCATTGCCATTGTTTTGCAAATCGCGGCATTCATCCAGCTCGGCATCAAAGCCGTGGTTGATCACGCCGCCTTCGCGCAACACCACGCTGGGCTCGGGCAGCACCGCTTGGCTTAAATAATCGGCAATGGCTTGGCCTTGAGGCAAAACATCGAGCAAGGTTTGCAGCAGCGCGCTGGCGCTGGCGTCGGTCACCGGCAGCGCCTGTAGGGCCAATAAGCTGTCGCGCAGCGACGACAAATCGCGCGGACGGGCGCTGGCCAAGGCGATGCGCGCCGCAATGCGCTCAATGTCGGCCACGGGCTTGAGCGCGCTTTGCAGTCCGCTGTATTGGGTCAACAGCGCCGCCACGGCCTGCTGCCGCTGCTGAATGTGGCCATGCTGGCATAAAGGATGATGTAGCCACAGCGCCAATAGACGGCTGCCCATATGGGTGGCGCAACGGTCTAGGGTGGAAAACAGCGTTGGGGCAGCCTTGCCGCTGATGGTTTGGGTTAATTCAAGGTTGCGGCGCGTGGCGGCGTCGAGCTGAATAAAGTCGGCGTCGCTTTCCAATACCAAGGCCTCCAGATGAGGCGGGATGTGCGACTGGGTCAGCTGAATGTAGTTTAGTAAGGCCCCTGCGGCGCCAATGGCCACGCCATGCTCATCTGGGTTCAGGCCAAAGCCCAACAGGTCTTGGCTGCCAAAATGACGGGTCAGCAGATTCATGGCTGAATCCACGTCAAACTGCCATGGATTGATTTTGGTGATGGCCTGCTGATAGGCGCCGCTGATCTGGAGCTGCTTTTCGTGGGCACACAGGATTTCGGCCGGATGCAGGCGCTCTAGCTCATGCTCTAGGTCATCCGCAGTAATGATTTTGGTTTTGAATTCACCGCTTTCTAAGGAAGCCCAGGCCAGACCCAATTGTTTTTTCAAGGGCAGAATGGCCAGCACGCGGTTGGTGGTTTTGTCTTCTAAGAGGGCGCTGTCGGTTAATGTACCGGGGGTGATGATGCGCACCACTTGGCGCTCAACCGGCCCTTTACCCGCCCCCACTTCGCCTACTTGTTCGCAAATGGCAATGCTTTTGCCAAATTTAACCAGGCGCGCCAAATACTGCTCGGCCGCATGATAAGGCACGCCGGCCATTTTAATCGGCTCGCCGTTGGCGTTGCCGCGTGAGGTGAGGGTGATGTCTAACAGCTTAGCCGCCTCGATGGCGTCGTCAAAAAACAGCTCATAAAAATCGCCCATCCGATAAAACAGCAGCTTATCTTGATGATCGGCTTTAATGCTTAAAAACTGAGCAATCATCGGCGTATGAGTGGGTTTTTGGGTCATGGTGCGGCTTTCACGAAAGACAATCAAAGCCTTATTCTACCGAAGAAGTGGCCATCTGCCTAACGCCAAACTTGGGCCCGAAACAAAATAATGGCCGCCCTCAAACAAGGGGCGGCCAAAATGCCAAAGCCTTAAATCATGGTTTATTGGTCATAGCCCTGTAGGGTGGGTAAAGCGCAGCCTACCCACGGTCTTCAGTGTGTGCGCATGCTTAAGAGAAACCTGCGTGGGTCGCGACCCACCCTACGGCTTAGCGGCCAGCGCTATGGTCGTAAAAAAAAGGATGAAGAACGGCAGAATAAACCAAGGCTTACCTACATCACCTGACCGTTAGCATTCGGGCTTAGCGGCTTGGGTACTGGCTCGCCTAATTGCGCCAACAGGCTGATTTCGATCTGCCGACAGATGGAATCTAAAGCCAGCGCGTTAGGCTTGTCGGCGAAGGGATTGCTGATTTCA
>JAGNTR010000157.1 GCA_017987415.1 Neisseriaceae bacterium | reverse complement strand
GGCGCTCAATTAGACAATTTACGCCGTGGTCCAGCGGCCTTCTTGAACTGGTTTGGCGCCATGACGTTTGGTGCCTTGGCCATCTTTATCTGGCTAGGCTTCTTAGCCATGAACTTCGGTTGGCCGGCTAAGCTGGCCGAACGAGCTTTGTACTTTAGCCCTTATTACGTGCCTAAGCTGTATGCTTTTGCCATTGTGTTTGGCCTGATGATGACGCCGGTGTGGCTGTGGGCGGTGACGCGTCGCCATTTGCGCGGCCGCCAAGCCGTGACCAATTGGGCGGCGGGCATGACCTTAGTGTGGCTGTTGATGTTGAGCCTGTTTTTGCCGTGGCTGGATAAAATCAAAAGCTACCGCCCCGTGGTCGACCAAATGGTCAATAGTCTGGATGCCCAAACCGTGGCGGCCATTGAGGCCGGTGAGGTGTGTATTCAGGCGCAGTCGCGCCAGCTGGTTTTGCTGACGGCCTGGCGTGAGTACAGTGATCTGCCGATTAATACCTTTGAATATCAACTCAATGATTGTGGCTATTGGCTCAATACGGCTAAGCGTGAGCCGCAGCTGGTTATGGGCCAGGCAGATCCTGCTGGCTGGGCGCCTGTGTGGCTGGGGCATCGACCCCGCGAAAATAATGAATGGTTTGTGCTGTACCAAAAACAGCAGCCTAAACGAGCCGCCCGAAAACCAGTGCCAGAGGGTGGTTCGGCTGAACTGTGGGTACCGCCTTTAGACCGTTTTGAGGCAGCGCCGCCCTCGGTGTTTAGCCGCTAAGGCCTTGGTTTATCGCCATCCGCTCGGGTGGGTAAAGCTAGGCCTAGCTGTAACTGGAAGCCCGCCTGGGTTTTGACCCATCCTTGGGCGTCAAAAGTGGGCGGTTGAGGCGGAGCATGATAAGCCAGAGTTTACGGCTTTGTTTACTGACGCAGTGGTCTAATTATGGCAAAATACGACCATCATCGTGACCACTTCACGTAGGGGGCATGGATGCCACCCTAAAAGAGTGTCTTGGAGACCCATATGAGTCAAGAATCAGCAGTAAAACAAAACATTGATCCAGGTGAGATCGATAAATTCAGCCAGCTGGCGCACAACTGGTGGGATTTAAACGGTGACTTTAAGCCACTGCATGAGATTAATCCTTTACGCTTGGGCTTCATCAGCCAGCACGCTGCATTAGCGGGGCAGAGCGTGTTAGACGTGGGCTGCGGCGGCGGCATTTTGTCTGAGGCCATGGCCAAGGCCGGTGCGACCGTGACCGGTGCCGACATGGCTAAGAAATCGTTACAAATCGCTCAGCTACACGCCTTAGAAGGTGGCTTAACAATCGATTATCAGTGCATCAGCGTGGAAGATTTGGCGCGTGCCAAACCGGCCGCTTTTGACGTGGTGACCTGTATGGAAATGATTGAACACGTGCCCGACCCTGCTAGCGTGATCCGTGCGTGCACCGATTTAGTGAAGCCTGGTGGCTGGGTGTTCTTGTCGACGCTGAACCGTAACGCTAAGGCCTACGTTCAGGCCGTGATTGGGGCGGAATACGTTTTAGGCCTGATGCCGCGCGGCACCCACGATTATAAAAAATTCATCAAACCGTCAGAAATGGTGCGCATGTGCCGTTCTGTTGGTTTGGCGTTGGTCGATCAAAGTGGTTTGACCTACAGCCCATTGACCAAGCGTTATAAGCTGGTTGACGATCTGTCGGTGAACTACATGATGGCTTTTAAAAAGCCATTAGTCTAAATCGCACCCCAACACAAAACCGCCTAAAGTAATAGGCGGTTTTGTGTTTCTACATCTTTAATGCAAATAAGCTTTTGTGCTATTGCAAATAAACAGTTTATTTCTTTGACAAAATATTGTCTTAAGAGAAATAATGCTCGCTTAAACGTATGTTGGAGAACATTATGAAGCCATCAACTGCCCACCCCGCAGCTGATCAACTGAAGGAATTAACCCTACGCGGGATGATTCTCGGTGCCTTGATTACCGTTATTTTTACCGCCTCAAACGTCTATTTAGGCTTAAAGGTTGGTTTGACGTTTGCCTCTTCTATTCCTGCTGCGGTGATTTCCATTGCGGTTTTAAGAATGTTTGCGCATTCGAATATTCTTGAAAACAATATGGTGCAAACCCAGGCTTCGGCCGCCGGGACGTTGTCGTCTATTATTTTCGTGTTGCCTGGCCTATTGATGTTGGGCTATTGGCAAGACTTTCCCTTTTGGCAAACCGCCATCATTTGCGCCGCCGGTGGTATTTTGGGCGTGGTGTTTACCGTGCCTTTGCGGCAGGTGATGGTGGTTAAATCCACCCTGCCTTACCCAGAAGGGGTTGCCGCCGCCGAGATTTTAAAGGCCGGCCACATTAACGATCACAAAACCGATGCTGAAAAAGTCACGCCAAGCAAAAGCGAAGGCGGCATGCGCGACATCGTCGAAGGTGGTTTGATTGCGGCGTTCGTGAGCCTGTGTACCGCTGGTTTTCGTATTTTGTCCGATAGCGCGAGCTATTGGTTTACCACGGGTAAAGCCATTTTCCAGGTGCCGATGGGCTTCTCGGTGGCGTTGGTGGGTGCCGGCTACTTAGTCGGCATCGTAGGCGGTATGGCCATGCTGGTGGGGATTCTCATCTCTTGGGGCGTGGCCGTTCCGTATCTGACCACTGTGTATCCTATGCCAGAAGGCACCACGCTGGCCGCTTATGCGCAAACCATTTGGGCCACGAAGGTGCGCTTTATTGGTGCCGGCACCATGGCCGTAGCGGCTGTGTGGACGCTGATGACTTTGGCTAAGCCGATTATTGAAGGCGTGATGATTTCCATGCGCGCCATCAAAAAAGGCAGCGATGGCGCTGCCTTGGTGGACCGTACCGAACAAGATTTGTCGCCTAAATGGTTGGTGTTGATTACCGCCACCATCGTGGTGATCTTATTGGCCACCTTCTACAGCTTTGTGATGGCGGCGCCGATTTCAGCCGGCTTGGCCTGGACTTTGGTGATCGTGACCACCTTAATGTCGGTGCTGATTGGTTTCTTGGTGGCCTCTGCCTGTGGCTATATGGCTGGCCTTATTGGCTCTTCATCTAGCCCCATCTCAGGTATTGGCATTATTTCGATTATTTTGATTTCCATTGTGCTGCTGCTCATCGGTGAATCCAGCGGCCTATTGGCCACGCCGGAAGGTACTCAGTTCCTGACGGCACTGGCGATTTTCACCACATCGGTGGTGTTGGCCATTGCAACCATTTCAAATGATAACCTACAAGATTTAAAAACAGGCTTCCTATTGCAGGCCACGCCGTGGCGCCAACAAGTGGCCTTGATCATTGGCTGTATCGTTGGTGCCTTGGTGATTTCACCCGTGTTGGAACTTTTGTATCACGCCTATGGCTTTACCGGCGCCATGCCTCGTCCAGGCATGGATGCGTCGCAGGCCTTAGCGGCACCTCAAGCCACGCTGATGACGCAAATTTCTACCGGTATTTTCAGCCATAATCTAGAATGGTCTTATATTGTGACCGGTATGATCATTGCTGTGATCTTGATCGTGATCGACACAGTATTGAAAAAATCCACCCGTGGTCGCTTCACCATCCCCGTATTGGCCGTGGGCATGGGTATTTACCTACCGGCTTCAGTGAATATGCCGCTGATCGTCGGTGCCGTATTGTCTTGGCTCGTGGCGCGCCGCATTAAAGCCAAAGCCGCTCGGGACAATGTGCCGGCAGAGCCTTTGTTGAAAGCCTCTGATGGGCGCGCAACGCTGTTTGCCGCAGGCTTGATCGTGGGCGAGAGCATTATTGGCGTGGTGTTGGCGATGATTATTGTGGTGTCAGTGACGTCTGGCGGCAGCGATGCACCGTTGGCCATCATGCCCGATAGCCTCGCAGGCTGGTCACAAACCTTAGGTTTGATTGCTTTTGTGCTGGTGTTGCTGCGCTTTGGCCGTCGTGCTTTGAAATAAAACCCGTTGAGTGATGAAAAACGAGCGCTGAGGCGCTCGTTTTTTTATGCGGGTGGCCCAAATCTTTCGGTTATACTGACGTTTTTAACGCCAGTCATGAGGTGCTTATGTGGCGAATATTATTGAGGCTTTTGCTGGGTTTTGTGGTGTTGCTGCTGCTGGCCATTGTGCTCTTGGGCTGGTTGGGCACGCGCCACCCAGTGGCTGAATCAAAAGACACGGTCACCGTGTATGCACTCAGTAATGGCGTGCACATTAGCTTGGCAATGCCGGCCCGAACCGACGTGTATGATTGGACCACGCTGTTTGATCCAGGCAACAGCCGTCGGCCGGATTTGGCTAAGGCGCAAGACTACGTCTTGATCGGCTGGGGGAGTAAGACGTTTTATACTCAGGTGCCGAGCTGGTCCGAGTTGACCTTGCCGCTGGCCGCTCAGGCTTTGGCCTTTGATGAGGCGGCGTTTAATGTCACCTATCTGCCGCAGCCAACGGCGGGCGAGTCGGTGCGCGTATTGCAGCTGAGCATGGCCCAATATCGCCAGCTGGTGCAGTCTGTGCTGGCTGATGTGCCTCTTTTTAAGGCCTTGGATGGCCAGCCTAAGGTCATCCCAGACGTGCATTATGGCGCGACGGATGTGTTCTATGAGGCCAATGGGCGCTACACGCCTTGGTTTACCTGTAATGAATGGATACGGCAGCAGTTAAATCAGGCCCAAGTGAACGTGCCACTGTGGTCGCCCTTGGCACTGCCGATTATGTGGCATTTGGGCGACGCGGCTCAGTAAGCGGATTGCGCTCTTGGCGCGGATCAATCAAGAAACGGCCCTGTCGATGATGACAGGGCCGTTTTTGGGTTTAGAAAGCGGCGCTGAGGCCAATGTTGTAACGGGTTTGTTCGCCCTGATCTAAGCCGCTGGTGCGAGAGAGGGCGCCAAAAGCCTGTAGATTTTTATTGAGATTGAGATTGGCACCAATGGTGAGGTCTGCCCAGCTGCGGGCATCAGCCTCGGTTTCACGCGAGAATGAGGTGAGGGTTGATTTCAGCGCACCGCGCACAGCGTGTTCACGATCGCCCATTTGGCGCAGATAGCGAATATTGGCGTAGGGGTTGATTACGCCTAAGTGACTGTCTATGCGCCAGCCGACGGCCCCGATTTTACTGGTGCGCCGCTGGTCGCCAAAGCGCATAGAGGTGCTGAGGCTATTGGCTTCTTCATAGCCATCGACTCGGCTCTTGTCCCAAATGTATTGCAGCATGGGCCCGGTGCTGAGCGAGGGGTTGATTTCAATGTCCCAGCCAGTACTTAGCCGCACGCCCCATTCTCGGCCTTTGGTGCTGCCGGTTTCAAGCCGAGTGGCGGGGCCAAGGTTAACGCGCCGTTCAATGTTTTCAAAGTTGCTGCGGCTGCGATGTACGTCGGCGCTGGCCCAGCCAGAGTCGGCAAAGCGCGCGTGGGCAAAGGCAGCCACCAGGTTGCCGCGGTTTTTATAGCGATAGTCATCGCTGGGGCGTTCAGTATCGCGATGAGCTGAGATGAGGGCACCTAGGGTGAGATTGGGGGTGAGGGCATAGTCTATGCCTAAGGTTAAATTGTTTGAGCGTTGGGTGCCGTCTTTTAAGCCCTTGGGCTGGTGCTGGTCACCGCT
>JAGNTR010000035.1 GCA_017987415.1 Neisseriaceae bacterium | reverse complement strand
TCTCTTAAGCCTGCGACGTCGGCACAGTCTAGGCGCTGCTTGTGAATCAAGCTTAAGGCTATAGGTTCGTCTTGGACAATGGGCTCTATAGTAGCCAGCGTCACACCAAGGCTCGCCGATAACTGCGCCAACCATTGCTGCCACACGGCGTTGGGATTGCCGTCGGCGTAAGCGGTTGCCTGTAGGCGCTGTGCACCTTGCGCCTCTAGGAGGCCGTCGATGTTTTTACCGGCCTGACAAAAATGGGCGTAGCGGCGATCGCCTAAGGCCAAGACAGTGTACTGGGTTTGGCCTAAATCAGATTGCGGTAGGGCTGCGGCAAAGGCTTTAGCCTGCTCAGGCAGCTCGCCCTCGCCCGTCGTCGACACAATCAGCAACACCTGTTCATAACCATTTAACTCGCTTGGGCTGACGCTGGACAGGGGATTACACACCACGCCTTGGCCTGCGCTGCGTAAGGCGGCGGCCGTTTGTTTGGCTAGGGCGGCGGCAGTACCGGTTTGGCTGGCAAACGCCACCAGAATGGGTTCATCTCGGCGCACTTGTTTCTGACGACTTTGACGCTGACGCCGTAGCCATGAATAAACACCGGTTGCGGTCAATACCGCCAAGCCCAGACTGATGACAAGGTTGAGCCAACCGCTGAACGAACCCGCCCAGGTGCCTTCGTGTAGCTCTTTAGCCCAATAACGGCTAAGCGCCACAGGCTGTAGCTGATTCAGCTCGTTCACTTGATAGGCAGCCGTTTGGCCTGCGCTCACCAACTTCACCACCTGAAAGCGGCCTTTGATGCTGTCGATGCTGCTCAACCGGCTTAAAGACTGTTCCCCATCAATAGCCCGAATCACGTCAGCCAATGGCTGGCTGCTGGCCTCGAGTCGATTAAAGTCGGGCGCCCCTAAATGCAGACTCATCAATACCCCAGTCACGGGCAGCAATAGCCATAGCGGCAACGCCAACCAGCCTAAAGCATTGTGGCCATCGATCAGCGTTTTGCGCAGTCTGGGCCGCAGCAACAGCAAGCCCATCACCAGCATGAGCGCCAATAGATAGCTTGCGCCCTCTACCAGCCAACCCGCACCGATGAGTAGCTTCTTGTGCAGGCTTTTAAAAACATTGTAGGTTTGCACACTCAGGCCGACCGAGCCGACTTTTTCGGCCGTACGTACAGCGTAAACGCCCCCTTCTGGGCCTTGCTTACCGCCCTCAAGCAAGATGGTTTCACCATCTTTAAGTACGGTCAGCTTGCTCATTTGGCCTTTGGGGTCGATCTGATTCAGAGTAGACACGATTTGATCGGCGCTGATATTGGCCTGAAAGCCAACGCCAGCCTCGGGGGCCATGATGGGCTTTAAGGCCAATACGGCGCCAGACAGTAAAATCACCAGCAGTAGCGGTGCCAAGATCAGCCCGAAGTAGCGGTGACCGAGCGTTAACGTGGTTTTTATTTTTGTGTTCATGATGATGCCTTTTCATAAGAATGAATCAAGGCCCGTTGGCTATGTCGCCAATCAGCACCTAGAGAAAGATACATCCTCATGGTAGGCAGGCTGTCTTAAGCGAATCTTAAGACTCATGCCTTAATCTATGCCATATAATAGAATCATCACCTTTACAATCAATCGTTTGATCTAGCACAACCCTAAGACACCGTCAGGCTCACCTCTGGGCTGGCGACTTTTCTGATGCGGCGCAGCCTAGCTGCATTTAACGCTATTGAAGTCATTCGATTTAAGATAACCTTAAGATTCAGCCGCCATCATGAGGCCATTATGCGCATTCTATTAGTTGAAGACGATTCTTCTTTAGGCAACACCATCCAGACCTGGCTTAAGCTAGACGGCTATGCCGTAGACTGGGCCAACCGAGGCGATACGGCGAAAACGGCCTTATTGGGACAAAGCTACGACTGTATTTTGCTCGATCGAGGCCTGCCGGGCCTTTCAGGCGATGAACTGTTAAGCCAGCTGCGGGCGCAGCAGGCCACTTTACCCATCATCATGATCACGGCCCAAGACGCTCTAGAGGAACGCATTGAAGGTTTGGATTTAGGCGCCGACGATTATTTAGTCAAACCTTTTGATCTGGAAGAACTGTCGGCGCGCATTCGGGCGGCGCTGCGACGCGCCTCGGGTAGCCTAGAGCAACTGTTGACTCATGACGAGGTGTGCCTCAACCCGGCGACTAAAACCGTCACCCTCAAGCAGCAACCCCTGACCTTAACCGCCAAGGAATACACGATATTGCACGCCCTCATGCAGCACCCCAATCAGGTTTTTACCCGCGCTCAGCTAGAAGACAAGCTGTACAGCTGGGGGGACGAGGTCGAAAGTAATGCGGTTGAAGTTCACATCCACCATCTGCGCAAAAAACTCGGCAGCACCTTCATCCGCACTTTACGTAATCTGGGCTATACCTTATCGAAAGAGGCTTAAACCATGCGGTTTAGAAAAAAATCAGCTCATTCTACTGCTCCCACCGCGCCGCGCGCCTATTCGCTGCGGCTACGGCTGTTGTTTTCAGTGCTTGGGCTATCGGTATTTTTTTGGCTGGTGAGTTTAAGCATCATGGTTTATGTGGCCTGGGATGAAACCAACGATGTTTTTGACGATGCCCTGAAAGAATCAGCCTCGTTGCTGCTGCACGCTACCCGGCATGAATTTGAATTTCATCCGCGGCCGCCGCGTGACCGGTCGGCTCAGCCCGACACCGACGACTTACATTATCAAGTGGTGCAGCAAGGTCAGGTGGTCTCGCGCACCAAAGAAGCGCCATTACAGCCTTTTGTGGCTGATTTTCATAAGCGTAAAGGCTTTCGCGACATCACCCTCAACGGCGATGAGTGGCGCGTATTTATCATTCGCGCCAAAGACGGCGCCCTCGAAGTTCAGGTCGCCCAAGCGCTGAATAAACGCTTAGACATTTTAGAGGAACTGGCGGAGAACCTGATCGTGCCCGCCTTGGCCTTATTGCTGTTGCTGGTGGCGGTGAGCACGCTGACCATTTATTATTTATTACGCCCGCTCACCCAGATGGCCCAGCTACTGACCCAAAAATCCCCACAAGACTTAACCGCTTTACCGATGCAGCGCTCTTCTGCCGAGGTCAACGCCATCACCGATGCCTTAAATACCTTATTGGCGCGTCTACAGCAGACCTTGCTCAATGAGCGCCGCTTCACCGCTGACGCAGCACATGAGTTGCGCACGCCGCTGGCGGCTCTAAGCATGCAAACTCAGCTGCTCAAACGCCAACACCCAGAACTGGCCGAGCCCTTAAGCGCTTTACGCCAAGACATTGAACGCAGCACCCATTTAGTCAGCCACCTATTGCTGTTGGCGCGGCTGGATCCACTCAATCAGCAGGGCCAAGAAAAGCTCAATCCGGAACCGCTAAACGTGGCCGCTTTGCTGCAAGACCAGGCACGATTGTTTCAAAACGAGCTGGACGCGCGGCGTATGCAGATGGTCATCACCCTGCCCTCCGAATCGATGCTCCAGCTATACGCGAATCGCGAGCTGATGGGCATTGTCTTGCGCAACCTCATCAACAATGCCCTAAGCTATTGCCCTGAAGGCAGCACCCTCACCCTATCCGCCTCAGACACCCACGCCCACACCCTCGTTGTGGTGCAAGACAATGGCCCAGGGGTCAGCGATGCAGAGGCCGAGCGGCTGACGCAGCGGTTTTATCGAGTATTGGGCACAGACACCAGCGGCAGCGGCTTAGGGCTGTCGATCGTGCAGCGCATTATGGAACTACACCATGCCCAGCTTAAGATCGAATCCGGCAGCCGCTACGCGGGTTTAAAAATAACCCTGATGTTCCCTAAAAAACTTAAGGCTTAAGATTCACTTAAGGTTGATGCGGTTTAATGAATCCCATAGCAAACCTCATTGAACCTAAATAAAGGAACCACACTATGCGTACCCTAGCCATCCTCACCGCCTTAGCCCTCACTTCGACAGCGGCATTCGCCCAATACACGGGCCCTTCCAATCTGGCTGGCGATCAGGTCACCACGGTGAAGCAAATCCTTGCCAACGGTAAGGACGACCAATACGTGACCGTCAAAGGTAAAATCATCCGCCAAGTGCGTAAAGAACACTATGTGTTTTCTGATGGCACTGGCCAATTAAACATTGAGTTAGACCAAAAATACCTGCCTGTCGGCCAAACGTTTAACGACAAAACCACCGTGGTTTTGAGCGGTGAATTAGAAAAAGACTGGCATCAGCCAATTGAATTAGACGTCAAACACATGCGCATCATGTAATGCGCGCGCCCAGCAAAAAGCCCAGACATGAGTCTGGGCTTTTTCATGCCTTTGATCGCATATTGGCCTACACGGCGCTCAACACCAGCGCCGTACGCGCCGCCGATACGCAGCGTAATCAGCGCCAAAGCGTTCGCTTAAGGCCGCCTCCTCCGGCTTAATCTGCCATTGGGTGAGGTAAGCCACAAACGCCGCCACCCACAGCAGGCCAAATGGCGAAGCCAAATACAGCGTTTGCGCCAACAGTACGCCCGCAAAGGCCAAATACATGGGGTTACGCGTCCAACTGTACACGCCGTGGGTCAGTAAAGCGCTGCTGCGCTGTGGCTGACGTGGGTCGACCGTGGTCTGGCCGCGCCGAAAGCTCCCGACCGCCGCCAAAGCGATGGCCGCGCTGCTGAGCGCGAACAAGAAAGACAAAAAGAGCCAAATGCCGTGCGCCCGACTGGTTGGCGCAAAAACAGCCTGCACCGCTAAAAACAAGGCCAGCAACAGCAACGGCGGTACCCTCAAACTGAGCCATTGGTTCATGGTGATGCCTCCTCGGCCACGGCGAGACTCGCCGCCAGCGGCAATTGCGCCCACAGCGCGCGCTTTTGCGCCGCCGTGTGCTGCTTTAGGCGCCGCTCTAATGACAGCGCCAAACCTTTGCTACAACAACAGGCCACAATTTTCATGGCCTGTGGCGGGTGCATCCGGGTAAACTTCGCGCCTTTACCCTGACTGTGGGCCAAAAATCGCTTGTTCGGCTGATTGCTGATGCCGGTATACAGTCGATCGCCGGCGCACCACAGCAGATACACAGACCAATCGCCACTGGCGGCGACGCCCAAATCTACCGCTACCACATGACTTCTACGGCCTCGGGGCCCAACAGCTGCCCCAGAGCCTTAATCAAATCAGACGCGGGCACAATCTGCCATTCACGCCCAGGGCGCATTTCGCCATAGGCGGTGCGGTTCTGATAGCTTAACTTCAGGGTCACGCGGCTTTGGCTATCTTGGTAAGGCCGCAACAGCTCGGCGACGCGGTGAGGGTCGTCCTGATCGGTCAGCTTGATGAATACGCTGCGGGCATAATGCTCGCGCGCTTCGTCGAGGCTGTAGACGGTGTCGCCCATGATGCGTAAGCCCGAACCGCCACCGTAATCGTCACGGTTGATCTTCACTTCCATCACCAACACTTGGTCAGCCTTAAGTATATTGGCATAAGTTTCGTAGCTCTGTCCTGCAAACATGACTTCGACTTTGTCTTTCAAGCCTTCACCGTCTTCTAAAGTCACAAACGCCATCTTGCCGCGGCGGCCCATGATGACACGCACCGCGGTGACAAAACCAGACAGCGTTGCCTTACCTTCGCGAATATTGGCTAGGCGCTGCTTTAAGAAGCTGCGGATTTCTTTGGCGTAGGCGTCAAACGGATGTTTGGAGAAATAAAAGCCCATGGCCTGTTTTTCTTCCGCCAACATGGTGGCGTCGTCCCACGGGGCACACTCAACCATGTCAACGGTGACTTCTTCTTCACCCGAGAAATCATCAAACAGCCCGCCCTGGTTGCGGTTAGCGGCGGCCTGATCGGCATATTCCATGGCCAGAGCAATGTTTGCAAACATTTTGGCGCGGTTCGGATCGATGGCGTCAAACGCACCAGCGCGCACCAAAGCTTCCATGGTGCGCTTGTTGACGTGGCCTTTGCCGATGCGCTCACAAAAATCGAATAGGCTCACAAACGGGCCATTGGCTTCGCGCTCTTTCACGATTTCTTCAACCGCACCCTCACCCGTACCCTTGATTGCGCCTAGGGCATAGCGAATGTGGCTGGCGTCGGTGGGCACAAAACGGTAGAACGATTCGTTGACGTCAGGCGGCAAGAAAGTGAGGCTGTTTTTGTTCTTGGCGTCTTCATAGAAGACCTGTAGCTGATCGGTGTTGTCTAGCTCGCTGGACATGGTTGCGGCCATAAAAGCCGAGCAGTGGTGGGCTTTTAACCATGCGGTTTGGTAGGCCACCAGCGCATAGGCGGCGGCGTGCGATTTATTAAACCCATAGCCGGCGAATTTTTCCATATAGTCGAAAATTTCGTTGGCCTTGGCTTCGGGAATGTCTTTTTCGGCGGCGCCGGCGACAAAAATTCCGCGGTGCTCCACCATCTCTTCGACTTTTTTCTTACCCATGGCGCGCCGTAATAAGTCGGCGCCGCCGAGTGAGTAGCCGCCCACTACTTGGGCCGCCTGCATCACCTGTTCTTGGTACACCATCACGCCGTAGGTGGGCTCCAAAACCGGCTCTAACAAGGGGTGTAGGTATTCAAACTTCTCACCGTGGATGCGGCGGGTAAAGTCGGGAATCAGATCCATCGGACCAGGACGATATAAGGCCACGAAGGCGATAATTTCTTCAAACTTGGTCGGCTTGGCCTCCATCAGCATGCGCTTCATGCCGGTCGACTCAAACTGGAACACCGCCGTGGTGTTGCCTGAGGCAAACACCTTATAAGCTGGCGCATCGTCTAGCGCGATGTGGTTCACGTCCACCACTTCGTTGGTTAAATCCTTAATATAGCTTTGTGCCAACTCAATAATGGTCAAGTTACGTAAGCCCAAGAAGTCAAACTTCACCAGGCCAACCTGCTCCACGTCGTCCTTATCGTACATCGACACGGTGGCGGTGGCATCGGGCGCGCGGTACACCGGACAAAAGTCGGTCAGTTTACCGGGCGCAATCAACACGCCGCCGGCGTGCATGCCCAGGCCACGGGTTAAGTCTTCCAGCTTTTTGGCCAAATCCATCAACTCATGCGCGTCTTCAGCGTCGAGCAGTTCGCCGATTTGTGGCTCGGCTTCCATTGCTTTAACCAGGCCCAAAGGCTTATTCGCTTCCACCGGGATCAGTTTCGACAAGCGATCGCAGAGGCCAAACGGCAAGTCCAACACTCGGCCCACGTCGCGCACCACGGCTTTAGACGACATGGTGCCAAAAGTGACGATCTGGCTCACGGCTTCTTCGCCATATTGGTGGCGCACGTAGTCGATCACGCGACCACGGTTTTCTTGGCAGAAGTCAATATCGAAGTCCGGCATCGACACCCGCTCTGGGTTCAGAAAACGTTCGAACAGCAGGGCGTATTTCAGCGGATCTAAGTCGGTAATTTTCAGTGCATAGGCCACCAAGGAGCCGGCACCTGAACCCCGACCAGGGCCGACTGGGCAGCCATTATTCTTGGCCCAGTTAATGAAGTCGGCCACGATCAAGAAGTAGCCAGGGAAGCCCATTTGGGTAATGGTGTCTAACTCAAACTGTAGGCGCGCCGCGTATTCCGGCATGCGCTCGGCGCGTTCGGCTTCGTCTGGGTACAGCACCGCCATGCGTTCGTCTAAGCCTTCGAACGACAGTTGCGACAGATAGGCGTCGAGCGACAGGCCATCGGGCGTAGGGAACTGAGGTAAGAAGTTCTTACCCAACACAATGGTCAGATTGCAACGCTTGGCAATTTCTAAACTGTTTTGCAAGGCTTCAGGGATGTCGGCGAAGCGGGCCACAAACGTATCATGGTCGACAAAAAACTGGCTGGGTTGAAACTCTTTCGGGCGACGCTTATCCGCCAACACGTAGCCTGCGGCAATACACACGCGCACTTCATGGGCTTCGTAGTCGTCGGCCTGCCAAAACTGAGTCGGGTGGGTGGCAACCACCGGCAGCCCCAGCTCATCGGCTAGCTTTAAGCTGCCGGCCACGCAGGTTTCGAGCTGCGGCAGCTCAGGCAAGCGCTGTAGCTCTAAGTAAAAACGATTGGGAAAAAGATGGGCCAAGGCTTGAGCCGCATCTTTGGCTTCGGCTTCCTTACCCGCCATCAGGGCCACGCCCACGGCGCCAAGATGGGCGCCCGACAGGCAAATCAGCCCGCTGTTGTCGCCTTCTTGCAGCCAATCCCACTCCAATTGGGCGATGCCTTTGTGCTTGTCATCGTCAAGATAGGCTTGGGTCAGCAGCTCGCACAGGCGCAAATAGCCGGCGTCGTTACGGGCAATCAACATCAATCGATACGGCTGGTCCAGCTGGTCGTGATTTTTAATCATCACGTCTACGCCCATGATGGGTTTAATGCCTTCACCACGACAGGCTTTGTAAAATTTCACCAAGCCAAAAAAGTTCATCAGATCACTGATGCCTAGAGCAGGCAGGCCCTGCGCTTTGGCGGTCTTCACCGCTTCTTTAATGCGCACGGTGCCGTCGGTAATCGAAAATTCAGTGTGCAGTCGTAACGGAATGTATTGGGCTTGAGTCATTTAGGGGCTTCGTCAGGATTTTTTATGGGGGCTTCGGCGGCGGCCATGGCTTGATACATCGCCTGTTGCTGCTGCAACACGGCTTTTTGAGTGGCCAAGGCCTGCAGGTGGAAACGCAACCAGGTTTCCACATTGTCTAGTTCGGACAGCTTGCGGTTCACCTCTTCGAGCGAGGTGGGCGGCATAAATGATTTCAGATTCGGTTGGGCGTCTTGCCAAACCTGCTGCCAAAAGGCAAAGGGATTTGCATCATCGTTCATTTGGTCGACCTTCATCAAGGCTGCTTCAAGATTAAGCAGATATTGTACCGCGTTTGCGCCAGCCGCGCTCGGCCTTTGCGTTTGCATGCAAGCACGGGCACCCCCGCGCAGAAAACTTGCGGCGACTTTCTCAAATCCGTACCATGAGGCCTTATTTTGACGTTTGCTATTGAATTCACCTTATGACCACACCCATGACGCCCCCGACCAGCCCGATGACTTTTCCCCTAAGCGGCTGGCCTACTGATTTAGCCCAATTCATCGGCAACCATGCCCCTATGCTTTACCTAAGCCTGCTAGGCTGCGTCGTCGTGCTGACCATACTGGCCTTTTTTGGCTGGCAGCGCCTAGGCCCACGCTGCCGCAGTCGCCTGAAAATCGCCTATGCGGCCATCGGCACGCTGGCCTTCGCCACCATTGCCTATCAGGTCATGGCGTTTAAAAGCCTGCCCAAATTTGACGCGCTGACGACGTTTTACATCAGCGTACACGCCTCCTTTGGCTATTTAGACTTAGCCGCGAAAGTATCGTACCTGGCCCAAAGCATGGTCATGGCGGCGCTGGCGGTATTCATCGGCGGGCTATTGTGGTGGCGCCGCTACCGCGCCGAGGCCGTCATCTACGTGGTATCCATCTTGGGCAATGGCGTCTTAAATACGGCCATTAAATTCATCGTCCAGCGCGCCCGCCCGCCGCACCTACATGGCTTTGCCATCGAAACCGGCTACAGCTTCCCCAGCGGCCACAGCTCGGGGGCAATGGCCACCTATGCCATGCTGGCCTTTATTTTGTGCCAAATCACGGCCAAGCGCTGGCACCTTCTGTGGATAGTATTGGCCAGTGCATTGATTGTGAGCATTGGCTTTAGCCGCATGTATTTGCAGGTGCATTTCATGAGCGACGTCATCGCCGGCTTTACCTCTGGTTCGATTTGGGTGTTGCTGTGCGTGGCCATGTATCGACAGCACAAGCGTATGGCCTAGTCTTAACGCATGAAAAAAGCGCCCTAGGGCGCTTTTTTCATGCCGTACACTTGGGCCTAATCCAAGCACACCTGCTCATCAGCCAATAGCTGGGCGATGGTTTCACGCTGGCGCACTACTTTCACATCTTTGCCGTTGATCATGACTTCCGCCGCACGCACGCGTGCATTGTAGTTGCTGGCCATGCTGCTGGCGTAGGCACCGGCGCTTTTCACCGCCAGTAGCTCACCTTCTTTCACCGCCAGCTCTCGGTTTTGACCGAGAAAATCGCCGGTTTCACAAATCGGGCCAACCACGTCCGCCACAATAGCTTTCACGTCGTCATGACGGTTCACCGCCACAATTTCATGGTAGGCCGCGTATAAGGCTGGGCGCAATAAATCATTCATGGCGGCATCGACGATGATGAAGTTTTTCTCTTCACCGGCCTTGATGAATTCTACCTTGGTCAACAACACGCCGGCATTACCCACTAGGCTACGGCCTGGCTCCATCATGATTTTTAAGTCGCGCTGGCCGAGGCGTTGATGCACGGCGGCGGCGTATTGATTTAAATCTGGGGTTTGTTCGTCATGGTAGACAATGCCCACGCCGCCGCCGATGTCGACGTGGCTCAGATGAATGCCTAAATCAGCCAGCTGATCCACCAGCACCAATAGGCGCTCAAATGCCTCCACTAAAGGCGATAGATCGGTAAGCTGAGAGCCAATGTGGCAATCAATGCCGACAATGTTTAAATAAGGCAGGGCCGCAGCGTGTTGATAGGCTTTGATCGCGTCTTTAAACGCGATGCCAAATTTATTCGCCTTCAGGCCAGTTGAAATATACGGGTGGGTTTTGGCATCCACATCAGGGTTAATGCGTAGCGAAATTGGGGCTTTTTGACCCAATTTTTTAGCCACGTCGTTGATGCGCTCGAGTTCATTAATCGACTCAACGTTAAAGCACAACACGCCTTGTAACAGCGCATACTCGATTTCATCGGCGCTTTTACCCACGCCCGAGAAAATGGTTTTGCCCGCGTCGCCGCCAGCGGCCAAAACGCGCGCCAATTCGCCGCCCGAGACGATGTCAAAACCACTGCCGAGGCTGGCAAAGTGTTTCAACACGCTGAGGTTACCGTTGGCCTTAACTGCATAACAGATTAAAGGATTGAGCTTGGCAAAGGCTTGTTCATAATTATGGTAGGCCTTGGTCAATTCATTTTGGCTGTACACGTACAAAGGGGTACCGTGCTCTTTGGCCAAATCGTTTAACGCCACGTCTTCAAAATGTAAGGTTTGGTTCTGGTAGGTCAGCGCACTCATGATGGGTTTCGTCTCTTTATAGTAAATGTTATGGTTGGCTCGTCGGCGAGGCAACGGCGCGTTCAGCGCTGTCGTCTGCCGCCGCAGCCGGCGTTGCGGGCACTAGGGGCGTTGCCGGTGCCGTACTTTGCTTGGGCGCTGTAGGGTCTGGTAAATACAGCGGTCCCTGATAGCCACAGGCAGACAATATTAGGGCACTTAAGGCACCGATTGTGATCAATCGCATGTCGAACTCTCTTTTGTGGCAAAATAAAGATATTATCAAAACCACCGTGAAGACAAAAGGCCAACATGACTGAAAGCGAATTTTTAAATTATTCCGACCAACTCTTTGATCATATTGACAGCCAAATTGATGAGCTCGGCTTAGACCTAGATTGCCAAAGCTCAGGCAACGTGATGACCTTAGAAGTGGACGACAGCGGCGAGCAAATCATCATCAACCGCCACACCCCCAACCAAGAGCTATGGATTGCGGCCAAAAGCGGCGGCTTTCATTTCGCTTTTAAAGACGGCCAATGGTTGGCTACCCGCGACAATGCTGAGTTTTTTGCCGTACTGAACGAAGTATTGACTTCGGCCCTTGGCGAATCCATCACCATTACGCCTTTTTCTGATTAATCCATAGGCAGCCTCGGCTGCCTATTTTGTGGGTACTTAACGCCATGAAACCCTCTGCTTCGGCCCTTATTTTTACACGCCTTCTGGCTGTCAGCGCCCTGCTGCTGCCTAGCGTGCTGTGGGCATTACCGCCGCCAATCGAAGCGCCTGCCGCCGTCAAACCATCGCAGCAGCAAAGCCCCCACGACCTTAAGCTCACCCAGTTGATAGAGGCAGCCGATGCTGGGTCGGCACGGGCGCAGTACCGCTTAGGCAGCAAGTATTATCATGGTCGCGACCTACCCAAAAACCTCAATCAGGCCGTGCGTTATTTTGACCTTGCTGCCAAGCAAGGCGATGGCCGGGCTCAATACGCCTTGGCGCTGTTATACCATCGCGGCGAAGGCGTGCCGCAAGACATGCTCAAAGCAATTGAATACTATAAGCGCGCCGCAGGCCAAAACCATGCCGAATCACAGTACAGCCTCGGCGCCATCTACTATCATGGCGACGGCGTGCCTAAAAATAAAGACGACGCGCTCCAGTATTACCGAGCAGCGGCCGAACAAGGCCATGGCGAAGCGCTTTATGCCTTAGCCACGCTGTATTACAACGGTGAGTTGGTCGACAAGAATATGGATCAGGCCATCGACTACTATCGTCAGGCCGCCATCGCCAATAATCCACAAGCGCATAATCAGCTGGCCGCCCTGTATTACCACGGCGTGGGCCTGCCGCAAAACACGGCGCAGGCCATCGCCCACTATCGCATGGCCGCCAAGCAAGGCGTGCCTTCAGCGCAATACAGCCTCGGCCTTTTGTATTACAAGGGCGAGGGCGTAACGAAAGACTTAGGCCGCGCTGCCCAGCTGTATCGTTTAGCCGCCCATAAAGGCCACGCCGCGGCACAGTTTAATCTGGGCCTGATGTATTTGGCCGGAGAAGGCGTGGATAAAAACCCCAGCCGCGGCCGTCATTATCTTGAGCTAGCGGCAGCCCAAGGCTTTGCCGACGCCAAAGCCGCTCTGGCCACCCACTTAGCGCCCTAAACCTCGCACACACTCCCCCCACACAACCCATTCATTTCGCCCATCGCGCTCAACCGCCGATGGGCGAATGGCCTTATGGGCGCTCGATTTGGCCGATTCTGGGCCTGCATCCGCACTCTATTGCTTTGTATTAATTCTTATTATTTGAGAATAGATGTATACAAACAGCTGGTTTTTATTTAATTTATAAAAAACAATACCACCCAGTGAGAATAGAGACATGAGCAGCACAGACCGAATTTTAAGCGTTTTGGCCTTTGTGGTGTCGGCCAGCAAACCCGTATCCCCGCAAGACATTGCGGCCGGCCTAGACCTGCCCATCTCCACCGTCTATCGCCTATTGTCTCACCTCAAAACCTGGGGCTTCATCAGCGACAGCACCCAAAAATCACGCTATTCAGCCGGTGCCGTGGGCCTGCAAATGTCGCAGCAGTTTATGGAGCACTCGTTTTTATTTGACGCCGCTCGGCCCGCCTTACAGCGCTTGGCCAGCCGCAGCCAAGAAACCGTGGCGCTGATCGTCAGCAATCAATACCAAACCATTTGCGTAGACATGATTGAAAGCCCACAGGCGCTGCGCTGCTCGTTTTCGGTAGGCAAAGGCCAATCATTGACCCGTGGCGCCAGCGCCAAAACCCTGCTGGCTTTCAGCACACCGGCGATACAACAGGCCATTTTGGCCAAACACCTGCCCAACCCGGCGGAGCAGGCCGACCTCAACCAGCAGCTGGCGCGCATTAAGGCCCAAGGCTATGGCGTCAGCGTGGGCGAACTGGACCCAGGCGTATGGGGCGTGGCCGCGCCGATTTTAAAGCGCAAAGCCCTACAAGGCATCATCGCCATCATGGCGCCTCATTCTCGCGTGATGGGAAAAGAACCGATTTTGATTCAGGAAGCGCTCAACTGCGCCGCTTCCATCAACGAATACGTCGAACTCCAACAATAGCCGCCTACGCGGCAGATCAGTACTGCAAGGACACACCATGAACACTGACTATCAATGGCAAGGTCGCCAAGACGGCACCACCACCGAACACTTACGCATTCACCAAATCATCGGCCCAGTGAACCCAGCCGCACCAGGCGTGGCCTTGGTCGGATTCGCCTCAGACGAGGGCGTAGCGCGCAACAACGGCCGCATTGGCGCCAAAGAAGCGCCTAATCTGATTCGCGCCCAGCTCGCTGGTCTGCCGATTCATCAGCCCACGCCACTTTACGACGCCGGCACCGTGGCCTGTGAAGCTCACGACCTCGAAGGCGCTCATCAGCAGCTCAGCCAAGCCGTCAGCAGCCTATTGGCTGAGCAGCACTTTCCCATCGTGCTCGGCGGCGGCCATGAAGTAGCGTTTGGCAGCTTCTCAGGCCTGTTTGACTACGTACAAACCCACCAGCCCGAGCGCACCATCGGCATCATCAATTTTGACGCCCACTTTGACCTACGCGAAAACGACGTGGCGTCTTCTGGCACACCCTTCTTGCAGGCAGCCAAGCTCAGCAGCGCCCACGAACAGCCATTTCACTACCTTTGCTTGGGTGTGGCCGAACACGCCAATACGGCGGTGCTGTTCCAGCGCGCCGAGGCTTTAGGCTGCGACTACGTCCTCGACCACGACATGACCGAGCGCAATCTGGCCGCCTTAATCGCCAAAATCGATGCCTTCGTGGCCAAGGTTGACCTGCTGTACGTCACCATTGATTTAGACGTATTCCCTTACTATCAGGCCCCTGGAGTCAGCGCACCGGCCCCACTGGGCGTGGACTTACGCCTGGTACAAACCCTGCTCAAACACATTGTGGCCTCAACCAAAGTAGCGGTGTTTGACGTGGCCGAATACAACCCCAAATTTGATCAAGACCACCACACAGCTAAGCTGGCGGCTTTTTTAATTTATCAGGTCATCACCCAAGTGACCGCCCAAAAACATAAGTAAAAACAAACCCGGAGATTCCTATGGACCTACAGTTCGACTCACTGACGACCCTCATGCTGGCGGTTTTATGCCTGCTTTTGGGTACTTTTTTGAAAAACCACGTTAAATGGCTGCAAACGTTTTGCATTCCATCTCCTGTGATTGGCGGCTTTTTGGTCAGCCTATTGATGTGGTTTTTACATACCCAAACCAGCGTACGCATTGCTTTTGACACCACTTTACAAACGCCACTCATGGTGGCCTTTTTCACCACCGTCGGCATTGGCGGCAGCTACCAGCTGCTGAAAACCGGTGGCAAAACCCTCATCGTGTATTTGTTCATCTGCTGGGGCTTGGCTTTATTCCAAAACGCCTTTGGCGCCATGCTGGCGTCGGCTTTTGGCTTGAACCCCGTGCTCGGTGTGATGGCCGGTTCTGTGGCCCTAGAAGGCGGCCACGGCGCGGCAGCCGCGTTTGGCCAAATGGCGGAAGGTTTAGGCGTTCAGTCTGCCACCACGGTGGCCATTGCGGCCGCAACGTTTGGTCTGATCTCTGGCAGCCTGATCGGTGGCCCCTTGGCCAACTTCTTGATCACCCGCTACAAGGTGGCCATTAAAGCCGACGACATCGACGAAGTGGCGGTAGACGCCAAGCAAGCTGATGAGCCCATCAGCAGCACCAGCTTCTTCAAAACCTTGGCCGTGGTCTTGGTGATCATGGTGGCTGGCCTTTACATCGCGACTCGCTTCACCGACAGCACCGGCTTTGCCTTACCTAGCTATGTAGGCGCCATGCTGGTGGCCATCGTCTTGCGTAACGTTAACGACCACACCAAAACCGTGGCCTTACACCAAAAAACCGTGGACTTAATCTCTGACGTGTCTTTAGGCGTATTTTTGACCATGGCGATGATGTCGTTAAAAATCTGGGAATTGTCGGCCGTGGCCTTGCCACTATTGATCATTTTGCTATTGCAAGTATTGGCCTTGGTGCTGTTCACCATCTTCATCGCCTTTAAAGCTTTAGGCAAAAACTACGACGCAGCGGTGATGTGCGCCGGCCTATTAGGCCATGGCTTGGGCGCAACGCCTAATGCGGTGGCGAATATGGCGTCGGTGTCGGAAAAATACAAACTGGTGTCGAAAAAAGCCTTTTTGATTATTCCTTTATGTGGCGCTGTATTGATCGACATTGTGGCGATTCCTTACCACACTTGGATTATCAACTTCTTGGTGAACTAAGCGGTGATCTGAAACGGTAAAAGCCTGCGCTTTGCGCAGGCTTTTTTTATGGGCTTTATCCCGGCCTCTGCTCTTAAATCATATGATAAAATAAGTTTTAATCCTTATTTACGTTGTTTGACTCATGTCTCTTACCAAACTATTGGCCAAACCCTTGGTGCTTGGCCTCACCTGTCTGGCCTTTCTAAGCGGTTGTACCGCTAAAGATGAAGCCACGCAAATCGATGAACAAATCAAACGCTTCCACACCCTTTACAATCAAGAACAATACGACAAGATGTACACCACTCTGGCTCATACCGAGTACCGCCAAAATGTCAGCGTAGACAAACACCAGCTGTTGTTCGCCAGCATTCAAAAAATTATGGGGCCGTTTGAATACGCTGAAGTCACCCAGTCGCAAAAAATTCTGCAAAACGACAGAACCATCGTCACCGTCACGTTGAAGAGTCATTTTGCTAAGGGAGAAGCGACGGAAACCTTGTCTTACCTACCAGAAGAAGCCTACCAACTGTTGATCTATCATTTAAATTCAGATGAAATGAATCGCTTAGACGAAGAAACATATCAAAAGCTAGCCAACTAAAGGGCATCACTAAAAACATCAAAAAACCCATACCTAATGGTATGGGTTTTTTATTGGCACCTTACCTTTTAAGCCGTTTATAAGGTGGATAAAGCGCAGCCTACCCACGGTCTTCAGTGTGTGCGCATGCTTAAGAGAAACCTGCGTGGGTCGCGACCCACCCTACGGCTTAGCGGCCAGCGCTATGGTCGTAAAAAAAGGATGGAGAACGGCAGAATAAACCATCCTTTACCGCCATAAAAAACCTGCTGAGGGCTTCAGCAGGCTTAGGCGTACCCTTACTAGGTTTAAGCACCAGCATACGGCTCGGCGCGCTCACCCGCGGCGGTAATCGCCGCCCATTCACCATCCGAAATGCTGATGCCTTCGGCCTGACGCTGCGCCTTACGCGCCAACTCTGGCTCACCCGCCATCAGAATCGGCTCTCCAGGCGCGGGAGACGACTTAATGTAGTCAATCATCTGGTCGTATTCGTGGTTAAGCCAATCCAAATCGGCTAAACGCGTGGGGTCAACGATGAAGGCCGTCATGTGGTTGACGATGCCGTCTAGGCGCTCATGCTCGGGCTGGTTAGTGCCGCCGCCAGAAAGCATGCCGGCCAAAAATTCCACCGCACTGATCAAACCGCCGCCTTTGTGTTCGGCGATCGGGCGTAGCGCGCCAAACGGTGCTTCGTGCATGGCCTTAGGGTCATTGGTGGGCGTGCCGTTGGCGTCCAGCATCACGTCTTGCTCAAAGGTTTTGCCGGCTAAATAGGCCACCCGCGTTTTGCCGTAGGCCACCATGCTGGTGGCAAAATCCAAAATAAACGCTGGATTTTTTGCCGTCTCGGGGAACGTCACACACACAGGGTTGGTGCCAAAGCGCGCGGCCGAGCCAGCAAACGGCGCCACCAAAGCTTCTTTATGGTCGACTACGTTGACAAAAAATAGGCCAACTTTACCGGCCGCAGCCACCTGCTCGCCATAAGTGCCGATGCGGCCCAGATGGTGGGCGTTTTTCACCGTCAGCAACACCACGCCGGTGTCTTCAACCCGCATTAAGGCCTCGGCCACGGCCTCTTTACCGATGCGTTGGCCAAAGCCACGCTGGGCGTCATACTGCATGATGGCGCCAAAATCATTGACGCAAACCTTCTCTTGATTCACTTTCAGCGTACCACGCGCGACGCTGTCGACGTAAAATACCAGCATGCCCACGCCGTGGCTGTCATGGCCTTTAAGGTTGGCCTCTACTAAATGCTCGGCGACAATCTGCGCTTCGCTGGCGTCAGAACCGAGTTTGGCCAAAATAGCGGCGGCCGTTTGTTGCAAAGTTTCTTGATTAATCTTCATGATGCGTCTCTACACCCTTCTTGTGTATGCCTCTCGATATAGGGGCTAATTTTAGCAGCAGTCCAAATCCTAGCCCAATCGACGGCCTATTGCATCTATTTTTCACCGCGCGGCCCGATTTCTGCCACGATCGACAAAAAATACTGGTGCCCATAGACCAAGACGTTTACCATGATGACAAAGTCATTTTCGCTCTAGCTTCAATCTTTAAAAACCTGTTCAAAATAGTCAGAGCCAATTGCGCCAACGCTCGCTAACAGAAGGTTCTACCACTTTAGATCAAGTTTAGAGTAAACACACTGGCGTCTCAGTCCATCCTCGTTTATGATGGTTTCAATAAAAAACATGTTGTTGTCACGCACTTTGTTGACAAACCACATGACAACTAATGTCATTCAAAGGAGAGTTAAATGACCCCCTCTGCATTTAAAAGCAGCTTGGCTAGCCTGGCGCTGGCCGTCTTACTCAGCGCCTGTGGCGGCCAAAGCCAAGATAAAGCCCCAACCAGCGCGGCATCAGACGGCCTAGATGCCCGCATCATCACCATCGCCACCGGCGGTGCCTCTGGCCCCTACAACATCATTGGCACGACTTTAGCCGACGTCTACCATAACCTCTATGGCGTGAACGCGAAAACCCAGACCACGGGCGCCTCGATTGAAAACATGAACCTCTTGGCCCAAGGTAAGGCCGAACTGGCGCTGGTCATGAGCGACGTGGTCACAGAAAGCATCAACGGCTCGGAAAACTTCCCCAACAAGATCACCAATGTGCAGCAGATTGCCGCCATTTATCCAAACTATGTCCAAGTGGTCAGCAATGCCAACAGCAACATCAGCAGCATTGACGATTTACGCGGCAAGCGCGTGGCCGTAGGCGACCAAAACTCTGGCACCGAATTTAATGCCCGCCGCCTGCTCAACGGCCACGGCATCACCTATCAAGACATCAAAGTGGATTATCTTGGCTTTGCCGAAGCGGCCGATGCGTTAAAAGCCGGTAAAGTCGACGCCGTCTTCATCACCAGCGGCATGCCCAACGCCTCCATCATGGAATTAGAGCGCGGTTTTAACCTTAAAATCGTGCCGATCAACCCTGATAAGATTAAAGAAATTGCCCAAGATCAGGCTTATTTCGTGTCATTAATCATCCCTAAAGGCACCTACGGCAACGCTGAAGACATCCCCACCGCCGCCATCATGAACGCCTTGATGATTCGAGCCGATCTCAGCGAAGAGGATGGTTATAAATTAACCAAAGGCTTCTTTGAAAATCTACCGCAGTTGGTCAACGCCCATCAGGCCGCCAAAGACATCGCCCTAGATAAGGCACAAGACGGCGTGGTCGCTCCTCTGCATCCTGGCGCTCAAAAATACTACGCCGAACAAGGCCTATAAAACAGCATTAAGACTAACCACGCTTGGCCTCTGTGATGGGGTGGTTCAACCACAGGTTGGCCCACCCTAATGCGGACACTAGACGATTCAGACATAAAAACATGGGCGCTATATGAGCCCAGAACACCACATAAAACTTTTAGTCTATCTTTAAGGAGAAACCCCATGAGCACCCCATTCGTTAAACAAAGTTTATTGGCCTTGATTTTGGCAGGCGCCCTCAGCGCCTGTGGCCAGAGCAATGACGCCAAGCCAGCAGCAAGCAACGACAGCGCCACCAC
>JAGNTR010000156.1 GCA_017987415.1 Neisseriaceae bacterium | reverse complement strand
GCCCAGCAAATGCTGGGCTTTTCTTTAAAATAAACTTAAAAAACCGTGTCTAACCCTTGAATTGGGTTAAATACTTGCGCACGTCGTCCCCCAACTGTGGCGCCACCTGACGCCACAAATCGATGGCTTTATCCACAACCTGCGGATCACTCACGCCCGTCATATGGCGGGCAATATTTTGTGCGGTGCGGTCTTTCTGACCCGCGTCAAATAGGTTATAGAGCGCTGCGGGCTGGCTAAAGTAGTCGGTATCGTAGTCTCTAAAATCAAAGTGTAAAGCCGTTTTTTCTAAGGCCAATGGTGGCTCTTGATCGCCAGTCGCCACATAATCATTAAAACGGTTAGGCGCATAGTTGACGTTACCGCCACCGTTACCGTCTACGCGCATGGCGCCGTCTTTATGGGTATTGTGATACGGGCATTGTGGTGCATTCACGGGAATTTGGGTGTGGTTGATGCCCAAGCGATAGCGCTGAGTATCGCCATACGAGAAAATCCGCCCTTGCAGCATGCGATCCGGTGAGTAGCCGATGCCTGGCACAATATTGGCAGGGGTAAACGCAGCCTGCTCTACTTCGGCAAAGTAATTTTCAGGGTTACGGTTCAGCGTAAACTGCCCCACCGGAATCAAAGGATAATCACCGTGCGGCCATACTTTGGTCAGGTCAAACGGGTGGATGGCGTAGCTGTTGGCTTCGGCTTCGGGCATGATTTGCACAAACAGCTTCCAAACAGGATAGTCGCCTTGCTCAATCGCATTAAATAAATCTTCTTGCGCTGATTCGCGCGTCTGGCCAACTTTGTCGGCGGCTTCTGCATCGGTAAAGTGCTTATGGCCTTGCTGGTTTTTAAAGTGGAATTTCACCCAAAAACGCTCATTTTTAGCATTGATGAAGCTGTAGGTGTGGCTACCAAAACCATCAACGTTTCTAAAGCCAGTGGGTAAACCACGATCCGACATCAAGATCAGCACCTGATGGTAGCTCTCTGGCGTACGCGACCAAAAATCCCAAGCGGCGGTGTTGTCTCTCAGATTGGTTTTAGGATCGCGCTTTTGGGTGTGGATGAAATCAGGAAACTTAAGCGGATCACGAATAAAGAATACCGGCGTATTGTTACCAACCAAATCCCAATTGCCTTCATCGGTGTAAAACTTCATCGCAAAGCCGCGCACGTCGCGCTCGGCATCGGCCGCACCGCGCTCGCCCGCCACCGTCGACATCCGAATGAACATATCGGTTTTTTTGCCCACTTGGCTAAAAATACTGGCCTTAGTGTATTGGCTGATGTCGTGCGTCACTTCAAACACACCGTAAGCGCCAGACCCTTTGGCATGCACGACACGTTCAGGAATCCGCTCACGGTCAAAGTGGGCCAGCTTTTCCAACAGCCATGCATCCTGTAACAGAATCGGGCCTTTAGGGCCGGCGGTGAGGCTGTTATCGTTGTCCACAACGGGCGCGCCCGAGCCATGGGTTAAGGTAATGGCTGATTTTTTTTGGTTCATGTCGTGCTCCTTATCAGTATTATGGGTTAATGCGAATGCACTATCTTCATAGTAAGCCAATAAAAAACTTATTGAAACTATTTTTATTATAGCTAATGGCTATTAAACTCCGCTCAATCAATCAAAGCTTCTTGCTTATGCTGTTAATATAACCTAATTTAATCAATTAGATCACCTCTTTTAATCAAGTCTTGTAAAGACTGTCTATGGCAAAAGACACCTGCGACAGTTCTTCAATGAAACGCTGCTCCACCTGGCTGAGCATCCGCTCCTTATGCCAGAGTAAATACACCGGAATCGTTGCCACCGGCTCTTGCGGCAACAGCGCGCGTAAAAGCGGCGCCACATATTCACTTTGGGCCACATGATCAGGCAAGCAGCCAATGCCGTAACCAGCGCTTAACAGCCGCACCACCTCATCCAGACTATTGGTCACCGCCATCACCTTACCCGTGTAGCCGTGATTGTCGCGAAACACCGTTAACGGCGACAGCACATCGCCAATTTGTGCGCTTTGAAAAGCCACAAAATCCTGTCGGCGTAACACCTCTTGGGTGATATTGGGCTCATTAAATAAGGGATGGTGACGACCACAATAGAGGCCATAGCGTTGATTAAACAGCAGCCGTTGCTCAATTTTATCCGGCGCCACCCGACACAAACCAATCCCCAGCGCCGTGGTTTTCTGAGTCAGATAACGCAAAATGTCGACGCTTTTAATCACCTCTATGTCTAAGCTGACCAAGGGATAGCGCTGTTTAAATCCGCTTAAAAAAGCATCATAGGCCTGGCTTTGAATACGGCTGACCACCAGCAGCTTTAAATGCCCAGCCAGCGCTTCAGCTGCATGAGGGCTGGTGATTTGGCTCTCTAGATTGGCCACTTCCCCATACATCAAACGGGCCGCTTGAAAGCAAGATTCGCCTAAAGGCGTCAACAAAAACTTTTGCCGCGTGCGTTCAATCAATTGATGCCCTAGCTGCGCCTCCATACGCTTCAGGCTTTGGCTCACCGCCGATTGGGTTAAGTGCAACCGCACCGCAGCTTTACTAATACTGCCTTCTTGCACAATCACCATAAACGTATGCAATAACGACCAATTCAACCGATCGGCAAATCTTTTATCCACAGCCTCATCCTTTGTTATATTAATTTTTTTAATGTTGAATATTAAAATAAAACCATTGAGCAGGTACAGGGTTTACGTTACAACAGAATAGCTGGACATAAAATAATCACAAAAAACCGTTGTCACCCTAAAGCTTTCACAAAGGAGCGTCCCTTGTCTACACTGCCACAAAAACAACCGGTGCGGGCGGCCACGGCCGCCTTCGTCGGCACCATGATCGAATGGTATGACTTTTATATCTACGCCTTGGCCTCAGCGCTGATCTTCGGCCATTTATTCTTTGCCACCGACAATACCTTCATTGGCACCATGGCGGCATTTGCCACCTTTGCCATCGGCCTTTTCATTCGGCCCTTAGGCGGTGTGGTGTTTGGCCACATCGGCGACAAAATCGGCCGTAAAAAATCTCTGGTGATCACCCTATTCATGATGGGCGGTGCCACCGTGGGCATCGGTCTGTTACCCACCTATGCCCAGGCCGGTATTTGGGCGCCGATCTTACTGGTCGTGCTGCGCCTCATCCAAGGCTTGGCCATTGGCGGCGAATGGGGCGGTGCCGTCTTGATTGCCGGCGAGCACGCCCCGAAAGGGCGCCGTAATTTTTTTGCCTCGTTTGCCCAATTGGGCAGCCCCGCCGGCCTGATTCTCGCCACCTTTGCCTTTAAGCTCATCTCCAGCATGCCTGAAGACGTCTTCAATAGCTATGGCTGGCGGCTGCCGTTTTTAGCCAGCTTTGTGCTGCTGGTGGTGGGGTTTTGGGTGCGCAACGGCGTGCATGAATCGCCGGAGTTTCTGGCGCAAAAGGCTGAACAGGACGCCCAAACCACCCCAACCCAAGCCCCCATCATGGCCGTCTTGGCTCATTCCAAAAAACTGATCCTATTGGCCATGGGCGCCAACGTCATCAGCGTGGCGGGCTTTTACTTTGTCAGCACCTTTATGGTCGCCTACGCCACTCAATACGCCGGCATCGACAAGAGCATGGTGCTCAACGCCCTCCTCATTGTGGCGTTTTTCCACCTCATCAATACCCCCTTTTCAGCCTGGTGGGGCGAAAAACACGGCACTCGCGGTTTTCTCATGCTGATTTCAGCCCTATGTGCCTTCACGCCTTACCCTATGTTTGTCTTGGTGCACACGGGTGAGCTGCCGTGGATTGTGCTCGGCCTGGCCTTGCCCATGCTGTGTATGTCGAGCTTTTTCTCCTTAATCGCTGGCTACACCAGCAGCCTGTTTCCCGTCCACCTACGCTACACCGGCATCTCCATGGCCTACCAGTTTTGCGCCGCCATCGCCGGCGGCCTGACCCCGCTTATCGCCACCGCCATTGCCCAGCAGTTCGTCGGCAACTGGCTGCCCTTGGCCCTATTTTTTACCTTTTTAGCCCTGATTAGCCTCGTGTCGATCACCATTTTGCATCCACGCCGCTATCCACTTTACGAATCCGTTGATTAAGGACCCGACATGAACGTTTTTTATCACCCCGAACAAATGAAACACCAGCCGCTCAACTATTATTCTCGCGGCAAAATGCGCACGCCACAGGAAAAACCCGAGCGCATGAGCGAGTTTTTAAAAGCCATCGACAGCCTAGCGTTGACCTTAACCGAGCCACAAGATTTTGGCATCGACCCGATTACCGCCGTCCACGATCTGGGCTTTGTGCATTTTTTAAGAACCGCCTATCAGGAATGGCATGACTTGCCGGAAGACTGGGGGGAAGAAGTCCAATCAAATATTTTTGTGCGTGAAAACAATCCTTTAATCGGCATCCTTGCCAAAGCCGGGCGCTATCTGGCCGACGGCAGCGCCCCCATCGGCAAACACACCTGGACTTCGGCCTATTGGGCCGCCCAAACCGCTCTAGGCGCTGCTCAGTCCTTACTGGATGGCGCTCAAATGGCGGTAGCGCTCACGCGCCCCGCCGGCCACCACGCCCGTAAAGACGGCGCCGGCGGTTTTTGCTATCTGAACAACGCCGCCATTGCCGCCCAGTTTATGCGGGCCACTCATCAAAAAGTGGCCATCATCGACACCGATATGCACCACGGCCAAGGTGTACAGGAGATTTTCTACGACCGTAGCGATGTCCTCTACACCTCAGTACACGGCAGTCCGGTTAATTTTTATCCTGCCGTCGCCGGCTTTGAAAATGAACGCGGCCGCGGCGCAGGTGAAGGCTATAACCTCAACTTCCCCATGCCGCACGGCATCGATGAAGCCGGTTTTTTCCAGCACGTTGACCAAGCCATTGAAGCCGTCCACACCTTTAACCCCGACGTGGTGGTGCACATCCTTGGCTTCGACGTCTACGTTGACGACCCACAGTCTAAAAGCGCCGTCAGCACCGAAGGCTTTCGCCGCCTGGCGCAAAAAATCGCCGCCATCAATAAGCCCACCATGGTCTTGGTCGAAGGCGGCTATCTGGTCGAGAAGCTGGCCGACAACCTCACGGCCTTCATGCAAGGGCTAGAATCCTAACCACGGCCCAAACAAAAAACCCACCTAAGCGGTGGGTTTTTTATGTTTACAGCCTACTTCATGCTGCCGACCATGTCTTCCGGGCGTACCCAAGCGTCAAACTCAGCCTCGGTTAAATAGCCCAAAGCCAAGGCCGATGCTTTAAGCGTCGTGCCTTCTTTGTGCGCTTTTTTGGCAATCTCAGCGGCCTTGTCGTAGCCAATGTGGGTGTTCAACGCCGTCACCAGCATCAACGAATCGTTCAATAGCTGGGTAATGCGCTCACGATTAGGCTCAATGCCGATGGCGCAATGCTCATTAAAGCTACGCATGCCGTCAGCCAATAAACGTACCGACTGCAAGAAATTATCAATGATCATCGGACGGAACACGTTCAGCTCAAAATTGCCCGACGCCCCGCCAATATTGATGGCCACATCGTTGCCCAACACTTGCGCACACAGCATGGTTAACGCTTCACACTGAGTCGGGTTCACCTTACCCGGCATGATGGAGCTGCCTGGCTCGTTTTCTGGAATAGACAATTCGCCAATGCCCGAACGTGGGCC
>JAGNTR010000155.1 GCA_017987415.1 Neisseriaceae bacterium | reverse complement strand
AGAAGAAACGGCCATGGCCGACGTCTTGCTGCACGTGGTCGATGCTTCTAATGAGGATTACGAGCGTCAAATGGCCGATGTCAACGAGGTTTTGGTTGAGATTGGGGCAGCAGAAGTGCCGCAATTGGTGGTGTACAATAAAATGGACTTAATTCCCGCTGATGCGCGTTTGCCAATTGGTCAAGTGCGTGGTCAAGAGGATGAGCTATTAGGTGTACGGGTGTCCATCAAGAGTGGCGAAGGCTTAGACGAGCTACGTGCGGCCATGATTGAGCTGGCTAACGCCTAAGGCTAGTCGGTATTAGGCGACTAAAAAGGTCACGCATTTGCGTGACCTTTTTTATTTCATGCCGCTTGCGGCCATTACTCTATGACCGTCACCCCTTGAAAAAGCTTTTGGACAAACGGCGGTAGATCGCCGGTTTGGCAGCGAATCATAACCTCGTTCATCTTGGTTTTTTGTTCAGGGTTGAGCTGGCCTTGTTTGAGCAATACCGTCACCAGCTCCGAAGTTTCAAATGCAGCCGTGGTTTCGGTGCCGACGCAGCCGCAGTTACTGACCAAGCTTTGTTTGACCTTGTCGCCGCCCAATAGGGCGACTTCAGGGCGCTGCCATACATCGTTGGCGCTGATGCTGGCTTCACATAGATTAGTCAGCTGGCTGGCCACCTGCTGGCGCGCCATGTCGTCGACCTGGGAACAAGCGCTTAGGCCAAGGACAAGGCTAACCAGCAGCAAGGGCTTAAGCGGGCGCATGTTCTGGCGCCTTTAAGTCTTGTAAACAACGTTGGTTGCGTGCCTCAATCGCGGCCATTCCGCCCATTTTTTCAATGCGCGCTTCTGGCGTCAGCTTGGAAAAAGCGCTGACTTCGTCGGCGTTCATTTGGTCGAATAGGCCCGCTATGGTGCATTCGCAATAAGGCTGCACCGCCCATTCGGCCTCACCACGGATGCCGACTTTTTCAAGTTCGGCCGGCCAGTTGGGGTCGAAGGGCGTATTTTGTACGCAGGCTTGAACCATGGCTTGGTTGGCTTCGTCTGCGCTGAGGCCTTTTTTTGACATCCAATAAAAGGCCGCCACCAAAATCAGAATGATGAAGAACCAAGGGCGCAGTTTTTTAATCATGCAGCGTTTCCATGCGGATGCGGGTGATTTTTTGGGTCACTGAAGGCAGGGCTTCCATGGCGGCGATGGCGTTATTGATGTCTTTTTCCACGGTGCGGTGGGTCAGAATCACGATCTCGGCATTGTCTTGGTCGATCACGCCTTTTTGAATGAGGGCTTCAATCGAGATTTGACGGTGGGCCAAGAGGCTGGCGATTTCGGCCAGTACGCCGGGTTCGTCTTTCACGCACACGCGTAGATAGTAGCTGGTGCGTACTTCATCCATCGGTAAAATGGCGATGTCTTGGACAGCGCTTGGCTGGAAGGCAAAGTAGGGCACACGCTGGTGATTGTCGGCAGTGATCAGGCGGCCGATGTCGACGATGTCTGCCACCACGGCGCTGGCCGTCGGTAGGGCGCCAGCACCAGGGCCGTAATGTAATGTTGTGCCAACCATGTCGCCTTTAACCAAGACGGCGTTCATGGCGCCATTGACGTTGGCCAAGAGGCGGCTTTCTGGAATCAACGTCGGGTGAACGCGTAGTTCAACGCCTTGTTCGGTCTTGCGGGTGATGCCCAATAGCTTCACGCGATAGCCTAATTCTTCTGCGTAGCGAATGTCTTTGCCGTTGAGCTGGCTGATGCCTTCTAGGTAGCAATTGTTAAACTGCATCGGGATGCCAAAGGCGAGGGCGGCCATGATGGTGATTTTGTGGCCGGCGTCGTGGCCTTCTACGTCAAACGTTGGGTCGGCTTCGGCATAGCCAAGCGCTTGGGCTTCTTTTAAGACATCGGCAAAGTCGCTGCCGTGTTCGCGCATTTCGCTTAAGATAAAGTTGCTGGTGCCGTTGATGATGCCGGCAATCCATTCGATCTTGTTGGCCGATAGGCCTTCACGTAAGGCTTTAATGATGGGGATGCCGCCGGCAACGGCGGCTTCGAACATCACCATCACGCTGTGCTGTTCAGCCAAAGTGAAAATTTCATTGCCGTATTCAGCCAATAGTTTTTTGTTGGCAGTCACCACGTGCTTGCCGTTTTTAATGGCCGCAATCACCAAGTCTTTGGCGATGTCGGTGCCGCCAATGGTTTCGACCACGATGTCCACTTCAGGGTGGTTGACCACCTCGAAAGCGTCGGCGCTGATGAGGGTGTCTGCACCGCAGACGGCACGTGCGCGCTCTGTATTGCGGCTAGCGGCCATGAATAAGCGAACTTCGCGGCCAAGGCGGCGTCGAATTTCTGAAGCGTTCTGTTGAATGACTTGAGCGGTGCCTCCCCCGACGGTGCCCACGCCTAAAATGCCGATATTAATGGGTTGCATACATCCTCCTGGCTAGCTGCCAAATATTGTTGGTTTATTAGTCTGAAAATAAACGTATAATCGTAGCTGAAAACACGATGGTTTGCACGAAATATAAACAGTTCGCGTCAAAGAGAGGAAAATCATGCAAATTGACCAAAGTTTACCGCAGGATCAACTGTATTTTGCCAGCTACGATGAGGCAGGCGTTCAGGTGGGTGAGGTGCGCTACGAAACCCCGATTCGCCTAGATGAGACACAGGTTGTGTCGCTACCGGAACTGGTGTTTGCTGACGTGAATGAAGACACGTTTGCCGATGCTTTAGACGCTCGGCCAGAATTAATCATCTTTGGCTGTGGGCCGACGCAAAAATTTTTACACCCGAAAATCACCGCCCACTTAACCCGCCAAGGCATCGGCTTTGAGGTGATGATTACGCCGTCGGCTTGCCGTACATTTAATATTTTGAAAGACGAAGGCCGCCGTGTCTGGGCCTGGATCATGCCACATTAATCAAACACAGCGGGATTAGGGATTGCTTCGTGATGGGCACAGCGTTTATATTGATTGCCTAAGGCGCATCCCTAAACCAATACGTGGAGACGGTTATGGCCATTGAGTGGCTTACGCAACATTTTACCCATCAAGGGTTAACAGCATACATTACCCATCCTGACTGCTTGTCATACGAAGTCGAGCCAGAAAATCCAGAATGCCCAGAGCGGCTGATGGCGATTAAAGACCAGTTGATGTCGGCGCGGGTGTTTGATTTTCTACAAGAATTTGAGGCTGAGCCGGTGACCGACATTCAGCTGTCACGGGTTCATCCACCGCGTTACATTCAGCACATCGAGGCCTTGGTGCCGAGCGAGCCGCACGTATTTAATCGTTTGAACTCTGATATGAGCATCAGTTCGGGCACTATGCGGGCCATTCGTTTGGCCGCTGGAGCGGTGGTTCAGGCGGTAGACTTGGTGTTGAATTTTCAAGTGCCGAATGCATTTTGCGCCATTCGTCCGCCCGGACATCATGCCTGTACCGAAGAAACCATGGGTTTTTGCTTTGTCAATAATGTGGCCATTGGCGCCATGCATGCCTTGGCAGAACACCGGCTTAGTCGCGTGGCCATTGTGGACTTTGACGTTCACCACGGCAACGGCACCGAAGAGATTTTTCAAGATGAAGATCGGGTCATGTTGCTGTCGGCCTTTCAGCAAGATTTATTCCCCTATTGCGGTGCTGAGCCTTTAGGCAGTAATCCGCATATTGTTAAGAGCCCGCTTAAGTCGGGCACTAAGAGCCAAGGCTTTCGTGACATGGTCGAGTCCGTTTGGCTACCTCAGTTAAACGAATTTAAGCCTGAGCTGATTTTGATTAGTGCAGGTTTTGATGGCCACTTAGAAGATGATATGGGTAATTTTGGCCTGGTTGAGGCCGATTATCAGTGGGTGACCGAACAAATCGTGGCCGTCGCCAATCAATATTGCGGCGGTAAAATTGTGTCTACCTTGGAGGGCGGCTACGATCCATCTTCTTTAGGGCGCAGCGTGGTGGCCCACATTAAGGCATTGATTGATGCCTAAGGCCTTGTGGCCGTGAGTTTATTTGATGGGAATATCTTAATATGAAGAAACAGTTTTCATTAATTATGGCCTTGGTCGCGCTGGCTGCATCGCCCGTGTGGGCCGAAGGTAAGTTTGGGGGGACGTATGGGCCACAGTGCGGCATCAAGCATTTAAACCTCACTAAATCCCAGTCGGATCGCTTGAAGAGCATGCGCCTAGCGCTAAAAAGTGAATACGATGGCCATGAAGCGTTTAAGCGTAGCTATCAAAAAAGCTATAACGAGCGCATCAATAACCTCATGACGCGACCCACGTTTGACGAGGCTACGGCGAAAAAGCTCATCACCGATTTTTATCGGGTTCAGTTACGCCGTGAGATCAGTGAGCTGAAGCTACAGCATGCGCTGTTTCAAATGCTCGACCCTGAGCAAAAGAAAGATTGGCTCAATGGTTGTGCCGGCGATCCGTTTGGCGTGGATGAGTAAGCCTGCGCTGGCCTAGATTGGCCAGCATCGATGTGATGCGTTAAGATACACAGTATTCGTTGTAAATGACTCGGGGCGCTTTGAAGACAAAGCTGAGACAGTACCCGTAACACCTGATCTGGTTAATACCAGCGGAGGGAAGTCACGGTTGTGTGGTGCTGCAATCGCTGTTCTCTCCTAATCTATATGGAGCAAGCGATGGCGGCAGAACCGATTGACCAAGAACCGATTTTCTATCCTTCTTTAGAGGGGGCAACCGCCGCCTCAATCTTTACCCAATTCAAACAAACCCCGCCATTGGTCCATTGCTTGACCAATGAAGTCGTACAGTCCTTTACCGCCAATATTTTATTGGCCCTTGGTGCGTCACCGGCCATGGTGGTGGAAGCCAGTGAGGCGACTGAGTTTGCCGGTATCGCTAATGCCGTCTTGGTGAACTTAGGCACGCTCTATCCTGAGCGTGAACGTGCCATGCTGGCCGCCATTACCGCGGCTAATGCGGCGCAGCGCCCGTGGGTGCTTGATCCGGTAGCCGTCGGGGCCTTGAGCTACCGTACCCAGTTTGCTCAAACCTTATTGACCTTAACGCCCGCAGCCATTCGCGGTAACGCCTCTGAGATCATGGCTTTGGCAGGCTTGGCTGCGGGCGGGCGCGGCGTCGACAGTACGGCCGACTCAGCCGCGGCGATTCCCTCGGCTCGGGCGCTGGCCCAGCAAACGGGTGCAGTGGTGGCAGTAACCGGCTTGGTAGACTATGTGACCGATGGCGAAGCCGTGCTGGCCGTGCCCGGCGGTGCTGAGCTGATGACTCGTGTGGTGGGTACTGGCTGTGCTTTGTCGGCAGTGGTGGCGGCATTTTGCGGCCTGCCGCTGCCGAAGTCGATGCGTCTGGCCCAGGTGGCCACGGCCTGTCGCGTCATGGCCGACTGCGGTGCCGAGGCGACGGCCGCCGCGGCTGGTCCTGGCCATTTTGTGTCCTTATTTGTGGACGCGCTTTATCATTATCATCCCGCCTCGGTGCAGGCGGGGATTGCGGAGATTAATTTATGAGTATGCGTATTAACGCCTTAACCATTGCTGGCACGGATCCATCCGGTGGTGCCGGCATACAGGCCGATTTAAAAGCTTTTTCGGCGCTGGGTGCTTATGGCGCGAGCGTCATCACCGCCTTAGTGGCGCAAAACACCAAGGGCGTGCAGTCGGTGTATC
>JAGNTR010000034.1 GCA_017987415.1 Neisseriaceae bacterium | reverse complement strand
CAATTAACCGGTAGCCCGAATGCGCCAGCGTTTTATTTAATCGTCACCGGTGTGTTAAGCCTCGGTGGGCTACTTTTAGTGCGAGAGACGGCTGGTCGGCCGCTGTCGTAGGCCATATAAAAAACCACGGCTTAATGCCGTGGTTTTTGGTTTTGGTTTGGATTTACAGTCGGTAGACGTTGATGACGCCCTTGACGTCAGACAGTGCTGCAATGACTTTGGGTAAGTCGTCGACCTGTTTCACCTCAACCGTAAAGCGCATATTGGCTAAATGGTCTTTAGACTGCGTTTGCACTGCGGTGACGTTGATCTTATTGCGGGAGAATGCATCCGAAACATCGCGTAATAAGCCGCTGCGGTCGCGGGCGGTCAGCTCGATGTCTACCGGGAACACGCCTTGCTGAGCGTTGCCCCAAGAGGCGGAAACGACCTTCTCTGGTGCCTGGCTGGCCATATTGACATAGGCTGGGCAGTTATGGCGGTGGATGGAAATGCCGCGACCCTTGGTGACAAAGCCCATGATTTGATCGGGCGGCGCAGGTTTACAGCATTTAGCCAACACCGTCATCAGATTACCCACACCGTCGACTAGGATGCCGTTGGGGTTGTCTTGAGCCTTGCTCTTTTTGACGATGCTTTCTTCGGTAACGCTTTTGATGGCCTCTTGCTTGAGCTGGCCCGCAGCCTTACTGATGGCCCGCGGCGATACTTCACCATGGCCCAAGGCTTGATACAGTTCATCTGGTTTGTGGTAGCCGAGGCGCTCGCATAGTGATTGAATGCTGGGCTTGACGTTGAGCTTGTTGAGCTCTCGATCGAGTAGGCCTTTACCCGTTTCACGGATGGTTTCGCCGTTTTGTTGCCGTATCGATAGGCGAATTTTGTTAATGGCCTTATTGCTTTTCACCCAGCCATCGTATAGCCAGCTAACCGAAGGGCCTCCTTCTTTGGCGGCGATGATTTCTACGCGCTGCCCGTTTTCCAGAGGAGTGGATAGCGGTACGATTTGGCCTTCTACTTTGGCGCCGCGACAACGGTTGCCGATGTCGGTATGCAGTGCATAGGCGAAGTCGATCGGCGTGGCGCCGTGTGGCAAGGACAGCACGCGCCCCTTGGGCGTCAGAACATAAATGGTGTCGCTGAATAGCTCGGTTTTAAAGGCATCGGCTAAATCATCTTTGTCTGAGTCCGCCATGCTTTCGCGCCAGTCTAAAAGCTGACGTAGCCACGCGATTTTTTGCTCATACTCGCTGTCGCCTTTACCGCCTTCTTTGTAGCGCCAGTGGGCGGCTACGCCGAATTCGGCAAACTCATGCATGTCGAAGGTGCGGATTTGTACTTCGACGCCTTTATTTTCGGGCCCCACAACGACGGTGTGCAGGCTGCGGTAATCGTTGGCTTTCGGGTGGGAAATATAGTCGTCAAATTCGCCCGATATGGGCTGCCACATGCCGTGGATGATGCCTAAGGCGGTGTAGCACTCAGGAATGGTGTCGACCAAAATGCGCACCGCTCGAATGTCGTAGAGGTGTTCGAAATCCAGCTTTTTCTGGCGCATTTTTTTGTAAATCGAATAGATGTGCTTGGGTCGGCCAGCTACTTCGGCGTGAATGCCGACTTTTTTTAATTCGGCCTGAACGGTCTCTAAAACCCGATCGATGTATTCCAAGCGCTCGGTGCGCTTTTCATCTAATAGCTTGGCGATGCGGCTGTATTCTTGCGGTGACTGATAGCGAAAGCCTAAGTCTTCCAACTCCCATTTGATTTGCCATACCCCCAGGCGGTTGGCCAGCGGCGCAAACAGATCTAGGGTTTCCTTGGCGATGCGCTGCACCAGCTCAGGGTTGTTGACCTTGGCCAGGGCATGCATGGTTTGGGTGCGCAGCGCCAGCTTAATCAACACCACGCGGATGTCGGTCACCATGGCCAACAGCATTTTACGCATGGTCTCGGCTTGTTTTTGGCGCTCTTCCGGCGAATCTAACTGATCTACGCTGGCCAGCTCGGTGAGGCGTTCCACTTGGTTAATGCCGGCGATGAGGTTGATCAGGCTGGGGGGAAAGTGGGGTGATAAAGATGCTTGCCAATCATTGTCGACAATGGGAATGACGCACAGCAAGGTCGCGGCAATGGCGTCGGGTAAGAGGTCAAGCTCTGCGACGATGGTGGCGGCGCCCATCACATGATGAAATAGCTCTTCTTTGAGTAAGGACGTATGGTGGCCGGGGTAGTGTTGTTGTGCCCACGAGAACGCCTTCCGAATGAGTTGGCTGTCTTTTTCGGAAAGGCCTGCTGTGATGGCTTCGATCCAAGCTTCTGGATGTTGAGCATCTTTGAGGGTGTCGGCAACGCTACGAACAACGGAGACCATGGTGCGCTTAATCCTGTTAATGATGGCTTATTGTACCGCTAAATAAGGGGTTAAACACAGACTTAGTGTGAAATAACCGCTAACGGTGCTGCTGTTTTAAATAATTTAATAAAGGTTTGGGCATGCCTAAGTCCGCCAGTGTGGCTGTTGTTGCCCATAAATGCTCAGGGCATTCTGGCCGCGTTTGGGGGCTGTGAAAGGCAAATGGTGTAATCACCAGTTGAAAATGGGTTAGTCTGTGGTTGAGGGGTGCTTGTTCCTCTAAGTCGGCAAAATCCACGCCTATGCCGTGGCAAAACTCGATCAATTCGGCCAGCGTGTCAAACGTGGGCACGCAATATAGGCCGCCCCAAATGCCTTTTTCGGGCCGCTTGTGTAGCAATAGGTCGGCCTCAGGGTGGCTGAGGATGAGCCAGTACAGCGGTTTAATGGGGGCGATTTGCTTGGGCTTTTTTAAGGGCAGCCGTTCGGTTTGGTCGTGTTGATGTGCCAAACACAGCGTTTGCATCGGGCAGTCACCGCATAAGGGCTTACTGCGTTTACACACGGTGGCGCCTAAGTCCATCAAGCCTTGAGTATAAGTAGCCATGTGCTCGGCCTCGGGTAAAAGGCTTTCGGCTAAGGCCCAAAGGCTGGCTTCAAATTTTTTATCGCTGGGCAGGCCTTCTAATTCAAACATCCGGCACAGTACGCGTTTGACGTTGCCGTCTAAGATGGCCTCGCGCTTTTGAAATGAAAACGCAGCAATAGCAGCGGCGGTGCTGCGGCCTACGCCTTTGAGGGTTTCTAATGCCAGGCGGGTGTTTGGAAAAACACCGTTAAAGTCATCGACCACTTGTTTGGCGGCAAAGTGCAAATTCCGCGCGCGGCTGTAGTAGCCCAGCCCCGCCCATAGCGCCAAGACGTCATCCTGCGGCGCAGCGGCTAAGGCGGCGACTGTGGGAAAGGCGGCCAAGAAGCGAGGGTAGTAGTCCAATACGGTAACTACTTGGGTTTGTTGCAACATTACCTCAGACAGCCAGACCCGATAGGGATCGCTTACCTGCCAAGGCAGGCCGTGTCGCCCCGCGGTCTTTTGCCAGGCAATCAGCCGCTCAGTAAATGGGTGGGGGATGGGATTAGTCATGATGTGTCGATGCAAAAGGAGGTACAATAGCAAAATTCCGTTGTAAAGATAAGTCATGACTTCATTAAAACTATTTGTTTCTTGCCCACGTGGCTTAGAAACCGTGCTGGCTGATGAGCTGAGCACATTGGGCGCCAACCAGCTAAAAGCCACCGATGGTGGCGTTGCCTGCGTGGCTTCTTTGGCCACGCTATACCGCATTAACCTACATTCACGAGTGGCCAGTCGTGTATTGCTACAGGTGGGTTACGGTAAAATTCGCGACGAGCACGACGTGTTCCGTTTGGCGTCGAACGTAGTGTGGACCGATTACTTCCAAGTACATCAAACCATTAAGGTTAAGGTAGAGGCCAAAGGCGCGCGCGTGACCAGCCTTGATTTTGTTGGGTTGAAAATTAAAGATGCGGTTTGCGACGTGTTCCGCGCAGCTTGCGGTGAGCGCCCTAGCGTAGATAAGCGAAACCCAGATATTCGCATTCAGGCATTTTTGAATCACCAAGAAGCCTTTTTATTCATCGACACCAGTGGTGAAGCGTTATTCAAACGTGGTTATCGCCAAGAAACCGGCGAAGCGCCCTTGCGCGAAAACCTGGCCGCCGGCCTATTGCGTTTGGCAGGTTTTGACGGCAGCCAAACCCTATTGGACCCAATGTGTGGCAGCGGCACCATCGCCATTGAGGCCGCTCTAATAGCTAAAAACCGTGCCGTTGGCCTGAACCGTCGCTTCGGTTTTGAAAAGCTGGCGGGTTTTGATCGTGCGTTGTGGGCGGAGCTGTGCGAGAGCGCTCGCGCTCAAGAAAAAGAGTGTACGGTGCACATTGCCGCCAGCGACATTAATCGCTTTTTGATTAAAGAAGCCATTAAGAATGCACAAAATGCTGAAGTGGACGACGTGATCGCCTTCTCGGTGAAAGACATTGTGGAAACCAAACCCAAAACTGAGACCGGCCTCATCGTGACCAACCCACCGTATGGCGTGCGCTTGGAAGATGAAGAAGAGCTGGCCGCGCTGTACCCACAGTTAGGTGCTTGGTTGAAGCAGAACTTTACGGGCTGGACGGCCTGTTTCTTTACCGGTGATTTGCGTTTTCCTAAGCTGATTCGTTTGGCGCCTAAACGCAAATGGCCTTTGTTTAATGGCGCCATCGATTGCCGTCTGTTTGTGATCGATATGGTGGCCGGCAGCAACCGTCGCAAAGACGCTGAGTAAGCCTTAGCGGCTCAAAAAAACCGTCCTTTAATAGGGCGGTTTTTTGTGGGCGAAAGACGAGGCGGCCGTTCTTTATCCCGACGTGACGCACAAAAAAACCGCCTTGCGGCGGCTCTTTAAATCGGTTTGATCAACCCCATCTTAAGGATTAACGGGAACCGATGCGGTAGCGTTTTTCTAAGAACGAGAACAAATAGGCCAAGACCATGGTCATGATCAAGTAAATGATCGCAATGGCGTAGTAGGGTTCTTCGTAGATCGAAAATCGCCCAGAAATCGTCCGAGCAGTATAGGCCAATTCGGCCAAGCCAATGGCGGATACCAAAGAGCTGTCTTTGAGTAAGGTAATGAATTCATTACCAAAAGGGGGTAGCATGCGGCGAGTGGCCTGCGGTAAAATGATGTGGCGCATGGCTTGGCTATAGGACAAGCCTAATGAGCGAGCGGCTTCCATTTGGCCTTTGTCGATGGACTGAATGCCGGCGCGAAAAATCTCGGTGATGTAGGCGCCAGAGTTAGCCGATAGAGCCAAACAGCCAGCTAAAAACGGGCCGTAGGCGCTGCGTAAATCGGCGGCCAGCTGGCCGCTGATCAATAGGCCATCAACGGGGTGAACCAGCATTGGCGTCCACACAAAGTGCCAAATAAAGATTTGCACAAAAAGCGGCGTGCCACGAAAGATGGTGACGTAAATCAATGACAGTAATCGAAAGAACCCTGCTATAGAGCGGCCCAATAAGGTGCCTTTTTCTGAGTGGGCAGTACGGGCAAAAGCGCCCAGTAGACCGATAAAAGTGCCGACGGTAATGGCGATGACGGTTAACCAAAGCGTCATTTTGGCGCCGTCGAATAACATTTCACGGTATTCGTAGATAATGTCAAAGCGAATATTCATGCGTTTTCCTCAATATCATGCAGATGTTTGATGCAGGCCCACGTTTATCATAGGCAAAGTTGGGCCTATTCTACTAGATTTTTTCAATGGGATTCGAATTTTATTGGGTCTTGGTGAAAACGTGGGTTAAATTAAGCGTAAATTGATTAAAAATCGCTAAAATTTATGTGGTGATTGTGTGGCCTAGATCTTTGTTTGCGTTTAGAATAGCAGGTTTATATTCGGCTAGAACAAACAGAATGATGCATATTTGGTTGGGTCAAGAGCAAATCCCAAGCTTTGAAAACGGCTGTGCCTTAACCATTGGTAACTTTGATGGCGTGCATTTAGGCCATCAGCACATCCTCGACAAGCTTAAGCAAGAGGCTCAGCGCTTGGGTGTGCCGGCGGTGTTGTTGACGTTTGAACCGCAACCTAAAGAATACTTTGCCGAGCGCTTTCACACCATGACGGCGCCGCATCGCTTAACCCCGCTGCGGGATAAGTTGAGTATTTTAGGGGCCACAGGCGCCTTAGATCATGTATGGGTGATGCGTTTTACCGCCCAGTTTGCCAGCCTCAGTGCCGAGGCATTTGTAAACGATATTCTGATTAAAGCTTTGAATGTGAAATACTTGCTGATTGGCGATGACTTTCGCTTTGGCAGCAAGCGCAGCGGTGATTTCGCGACGCTACAGCGGCAAACGGCCTTTGTGACCGAGTCTACGCCGACGGTTCTGGTTGAAAATGTTCGTGCATCCAGTACTATGGTTCGAAATGCACTGGCTGAAGGCCAGTTGGGCGAGGCTGCCAAAATCCTGGGTCGGCCGTATCAGCTTTCTGGCCGAGTCATGCATGGCGCTAAGTTAGGGCGTACGCTTAACTGCCCAACCGCAAACATTCATTTACAGCAAAAGAACTATGCCCTGTCGGGCGTGTTTGTGGTGCAGGTTGATGGGCCATTTGGACATAAGGGTGGCGTGGCCAGTTTTGGCATTAACCCGACCGTCACCCACACCACGCATCAGAAATTAGAAGTACATATTTTTGGCCTCGATCATGAGATCTATGGCCAACGGCTGACCGTGACGTTTTTACACAAACTGCGGGACGAGGCCAAGTTTGATGGCCTGGAGGCCTTACAACAACAGATTTACTTAGACATGCAGGATGCACAAGCATACTTGCACAGCTTATAACGAGAGACTAATGACTGACTACCGCACAACCGTAAACTTATTAGATACGCCTTTCCCAATGCGTGGCAACTTGGCCAAGCGTGAAGGCGCTTGGCTGAAAAGCTGGCAAGATCAACAGCGCTATGAAAAATTGCGCCAGATCGGCAAAGGCCGTCCTAAATTTATTTTGCATGATGGCCCTCCTTACGCCAACGGTGACATTCACACCGGCCACGCCGTGAATAAAATTTTAAAAGACATGATTGTGCGCAGTAAAACCCTCTCTGGCTTCGATGCACCCTATGTGCCGGGCTGGGACTGTCATGGTTTACCGATTGAGCTGATGGTAGAAAAAACCCACGGCAAAAACATTCCTGCCGCACAGTTCAGACAATTATGTCGTGAATACGCTACCGAGCAGATCGAACGTCAAAAACAAGCCTTCATGCGCCTAGGCATGTTGGGCGACTGGGACCATCCCTACCTCACTATGGATTTTGTGACCGAGGCCAACACGGTGCGCACCTTGGGCCAAATTTACGCCCAAGGCTATTTGACTAAGGGTGAAAAACCGGTTCATTACTGTATCGAGTGTGGTTCTGCCTTGGCCGAAGCCGAAGTTGAGTACAAAGATAAAGTCTCGCCGACCATCGACGTAGGCTTTGAATGCGTGGACAACCGCGCCGTATCGGCTGCGTTTGGCGACGCTTACATCTCTGGCAAAGTATTTGCCGTGATCTGGACCACCACGCCTTGGACCTTGCCTGCCAATAAGGCGGTCAGCGTTCATCCTGAAGTTGAGTACCAGCTGATTCAAACGGCTAAAGGTTACGTCATCTTGGCGAAAGACTTGGTTGCAGATGCCTTGGTGCGCTTTGGTTTAGAGGGCAGCCCTGTTGTGGCTGAAGCATTGGGCGAGAAGCTAGAAGGCTTGATGCTACAGCATCCGTTTATGGACAAGCACGTACCGATTATTCTGGGCGACCACGTGACCACCGATGCTGGTACTGGCTTAGTGCACACCGCACCGGCTCACGGCTTGGATGACTATAATGTGTGCCTAAAGTATAAGATTGAGATCGAAAACTTAATTTTGGACGATGGCCGCTTTAAAGCAGACGTACCGTTTGTGGCGGGTAAAACCGTTTGGGATGCCAATCCGATTTTGGTGACGGCGTTAGAGAAATCTGGCCACCTGTTTTCAGGCACTAAATTAGAGCACAGCTACCCCCATTGCTGGCGCCATAAAACCCCGATTATTTTCCGTGCCACGGCGCAGTGGTTTATTGCCATGGATAAAGAAGGGGCTGATGGTCAAACCTTACGTGCTAAAGCGATGAAGGGCGTTGAAGAGACCGATTTTGTCCCTGCTTGGGGCCGTGCGCGTCTTGAGTCTATGGTCAGCGGTCGCCCAGACTGGTGTATTTCACGTCAGCGCAGCTGGGGTACCCCGATGGCGTTCTTCGTGCATAAAGAAACTGGCGAACTGCATCCTCGCTCGCTAGAGCTGATCGAAGAAGTCGCTCTGCGTATGGAGAAGCAAGGCATTGAAGCTTGGTTTAGTCTAGAGGCTGAAGAATTACTGGGCGCGGAAGCCAAAGAATACAAAAAGCTCACCGATACCTTAGACGTGTGGTTTGATTCTGGTTCTACCCATTACTCAGTGTTGCGCCAGCGTCCAGAGTTGACTTGGCCTGCCGACCTTTACTTAGAGGGCAGTGACCAGCACCGCGGTTGGTTCCAATCGTCGATGATGACGGCCTGTGCCACCATGGGCACGCCTCCATATAAACAGCTCTTGACCCACGGTTTTGTGGTGGATGGTCAAGGCCAGAAGATGTCCAAGTCTATCGGTAACGTGATTGCGCCACAAACCATTAGCGATACCTTGGGCGCCGATATTTTACGCCTGTGGACGGCTTCAACCGACTACACCGGTGAAGTGGCCTTGTCTGATGAGATCTTGAAGCGTGTGACCGAGAGCTACCGCCGTTTGCGCAATACGTTACGCTTCCTGTTGGCGAACCTATCTGATTTTGATCCAACTAAGGATCAAGTGGCGGTTGCCGATATGCTGGAACTGGATCGCTACGGCATGGTGTTGGCACAGCAGCTGCAAACTCAGGTGGCCGATCAAGACTATCCTGCTTATGCCTTCCATCACGCCGTGCAAGAGATTTTGCACTTCTGTTCGGAAGAAATGGGCTCGTTCTACTTAGACATTCTAAAAGATCGTCTGTACACCACTCAGGCTAATAGTCTGCCGCGCCGCAGTGCGCAAACCGCGCTATACCACATTACCCGCAGCTTGCTGCTGGTGTTGGGTCCGATTCTGTGCTTTACCGCAGACGAAGCGTGGATGGTGTTGACGGGTGAAGACGAAGACAGCGTGCTCTATCATACTTGGCACGAATTCCCGGCCATGGCTGAAGGCGAGCAGGCCGCCTTGGCGGCGAAATGGCAGATCATTCGTGACGTGCGTGAAGTGGCGAATAAAGAAATCGAAGCCCTGCGCGTGAAGAACGAAGTGGGCTCTTCATTGCAGGCTGCCATTGAAATTGCTGCGCCAGAAGACGTGGCGGCACAGCTATTGAGCCTAGGCGATGAGCTACGCTTTGTCTTCTTGGTGTCTCAAGCCACGGTTCGCGTGGCTGAGGCCTTAGAAGTTAAAGCCACCAGCGTGAGCGCCGAAAAATGCGAGCGTTGCTGGCACTACACCGACGATGTCGGCCAACAGCCTGCTCACCCAACCTTGTGCGGTCGCTGTGTGACCAATCTAGATGGTGAGGGCGAGGAAAGACTGCATGCCTAATAGCCAAGCCAAGCCAAGCAATATTAAGTATTTTTTATGGGCGGCTTTGGTGATCGTGCTGGATCAGGTCACCAAGTTGTCGGTTCAGGGCAGCTTTGCCTATTTAGAACGGGTGAACGTCATCCCGAACTTTTTTGACCTAACGCTGATGTATAACCCCGGCGCGGCCTTTAGCTTTTTGGCCGATGCCGGCGGCTGGCAGAAATACTTCTTCTTTGCTTTGGCTGTGGCGGTAAGCGCCTATTTGGCTTACGGTATTGTGAAAAATCAATTCAGTACGCTGGCCAAGTGGGCGGCCGCTTGTATCATGGGCGGAGCTTTAGGTAACGTCATTGATCGTGGTATGCACGGTCATGTGATTGACTTTTTACTGTTTTATTATCAAAACTGGTTTTATCCTGCGTTTAACCTAGCCGATAGCTTTATTTTTATTGGCGCGGCTTTGTTAATCGTGGATACTTTTAAAAGTCAGAAAAAATAATCAATCTTGATGGTAATGACGGCTGGTTGGCTTAGGCTGACCGGCTGTTTATGCTTGCAGATTAAGGATGTGGCAATGGGTAAAGAAATTTTATTGGCCAACCCGCGTGGGTTTTGTGCCGGGGTTGATCGGGCCATTAATATTGTGGAGCGAGCGCTAGAAGAATACGGTGCGCCGATTTATGTACGCCATGAAGTCGTGCACAATAAATTCGTGGTGGATAATTTGCGCGCGAAGGGCGCCATTTTTATTGAAGATTTGGCCGATGTACCGCCTGAGTCGACGTTGATTTACTCCGCTCACGGGGTGTCGGTGGCGGTGCAGGATGAGGCTAAATCGCGTGGGTTCCGTATTTTTGACGCCACCTGCCCCTTGGTGACTAAAGTGCACAATGAAGTCAAGCGGCTGTATGAGCAGGATTACCAAATCATCATGATTGGCCATAAGGGTCACCCTGAAGTAGAAGGCACGATGGGCCAGGTGAAAGACAGTATGCTGCTGGTTGAGGTTGAGGCTGATGTGGCTGGCTTGGACGTACGCAATCCAGATAAACTGGCTTACGTGAGCCAGACCACGCTGTCGGTAGACGAAACCAAAGGCATTATTGAGGCTTTGCGGGTAAGGTTTCCCAACATTCATGGCCCCAAGAAGGATGACATCTGCTATGCCACCCAAAACCGCCAGGATGCAGTGAAAAAGCTGTCTGAAGACTGTGACTTAGTGATTGTGGTGGGCTCACCCAATAGCTCCAACAGCAATCGCCTGCGTGAAGTAGCGACACTGCGCGGCGTAGAGGCTTATATGGTGGATAATGCCACCTACCTACAGCCAGAGTGGTTTGTGGGCAAGCATAAGGTTGGGGTGACGGCCGGTGCATCGGCGCCTGAGGTGTTGGTAGAAGAAGTCATAGCTGCCATCAATCAAATGGGTCATGAGGCTGTGGCTGAGCTAGAGGGCGTGGAAGAAAACATTATTTTTGTGTTGCCAAAAGAGTTGCGCTAGTTGGGCTTGCTTGGCTTGAGGCCTTATTCAGCCTTATTTTTAGCGATTTCTTTAAAAATAAGGCGTCATTAAACGATTGATTTGACGGTTATTTTGAAAATAGTCAAAAAGTTTATCTGAAAAGGCTTGCCAAGACCGGTTAAATTTGGTTTAATGCATACCTCTTCTGATGAAGCAGCACAAGAAGACAAGGCTAGATAGCTCAGTAGGTAGAGCAACGGATTGAAAATCCGTGTGTCCCCAGTTCGATCCTGGGTCTGGCCACCAAATTTTAAAAACCAGCTTTCGAGCTGGTTTTTTTTCGTCTGCGGCTTTTATCGCGGTCTAAGTGCTGACTAGATTTGGCCTCAAAAGGCCGTTCTGCTGCTTTGTTGATCTGACTGGCTTGTCGTGGGCCATTATTTGCTAGAATGAAGGTTTAGTCAGTCATTAACGGAGATAGGGTGATGAGGGTGATGAATAGTGGCGCTATAGAAGCCATTCAGACAATTGTAGGACAGCATCAAGCGAGCGGCTTTGATGTCTGGGTGCGTGTTCGTGCTGGACAGGCGCCGACAGAGACTGATGAGCCTCAATCGGCCGCAGAGGCTTTGCGTGCCATCCAGGCGCTGTCTGATGCAGGCCAGAAGGTGACGTCGGTATTCGCATGGGTGAAGGATGGCGCTGTATTGCAGGAAATGAGCCAGATTTATCCCGTGACCGAAGAGGAAGGACATACAGGTTCATGCTGCGGTGGCTGTGGCGGTTAGCCTGAGGCTTATTCGTGGGTCTGCTTTGAGGATGTAAAGGTCCGTAAAATCTAAGTCTCAGATTTTACGGATTTTTTATGGCTTGCGAATGTTGGTTTGTTATTTTTTATAATAAAAACAAAATGATATGTTTAAAGTGGTTTGATTTTTTGAATGAATCAGCGGTTTGGTTGCGTGCGCGCAGCAAAATGCGAGTTGAAGTAGGGCTGTAATTAGTATTATTATCTGATATAGTTCTTTATATTTCATTAAAAGTCGCCAAAAGGCGATATCTTTTGTTTTCGTTCATTTTTGTGAGGTGCGTGTTCGCGCGAATCATCAACCTGTCCGTTTGACCATGTAGGATGGCCTGAAACATTGAGGCGGTGGCATGTGGCTCATTAGGGTGAACTCAATCATTCAGGAGCACACATGCACAAGACTCTGGCGTTGTTATGCCTATCGTTGTTGCCGCTTAGTGCCCAAGCCGTTAGCCTCGATGGCACCACATTATCCATGTGGTGGGGGTTGCCGTTTTTGGGTACGATCTTGTCGGTCGCAACCTTCCCTTTATTTGCCCCCAAGTTCTGGCATCGACATTTTGGCAAAGTCACGGCTTTTTGGAGTCTGGCCTTTTTGCTGCCATTGATGAGCGCTTATGGGGCTTATGCCGGGGTTGAGGTGATGAGTCATGCTTTGTTCTCGGAGTATTTGCCGTTCATCTTGCTGTTAGTGGTGCTATACACGGTTTCGGGCGGTATTTTGGTGGCCGGTGATTTTGTTGCTACGCCCAAGTTTAACCTTAGCCTGTTGGCTTTAGGAACGCTCCTGGCTTCTTTTATGGGCACCACGGGCGCTGCCATGCTGTTGATTCGCCCGCTGTTGGCCGCCAACCAAAATCGGCGTCATAAAACCCATGTAGTGATCTTTTTTATCTTTTTAGTGGCCAATATTGGCGGCGGCCTCACGCCGCTGGGTGACCCACCTTTATTCTTGGGCTTTTTGAGCGGCGTTGATTTCTTTTGGACGATGCGTTACATGCTGTGGCCAGTGCTGATGATGTCGAGCATTTTGCTGCTGCTGTTTTATGCTTTGGATACTTATTACTTTCATAAAGAAGGCTTAGAGACTAAGCCGACGAGTAAGCTAAGCTTCGTGTTGTTTGGTAAAGTAAACTTTATTTTATTGTTGGTGGTGATTGCGGCCATTTTGGTGTCGGGTTTTTGGCACCCCAATGTGCACTACGTTATTTTTGGCACCTCAGTACCCATTGAAGGGTTAATCCGAGACGGCGTGTTTGTTTTGGTGACGCTGGTCTCCCTCATGATCACGCCCAAGCAGGTGCGTGGCGGCAATGACTTTACCTGGGCACCCATGAAAGAAGTAGCGAAACTCTTCTTGGGGATCTTTATCACCATTACGCCCGTGATCGTGATGTTAAAAGCAGGCTCTGCTGGTGCCTTTAGTGCCATTCATGACCTAGCGCATTATGCCGACGGTTCACCTAATAACGTGATGTATTTTTGGGTCACTACCGCGCTGTCAGCTGGGTTAGATAATGCCCCAACCTATTTGGTGTTCTTTAATATGGCGTCGGGCGATGCCCAACTCTTGATGGGGCCACTGGCGCAAACGCTGTTAGCGATTTCCATGGGTACGGTGTTTACTGGGCCGCTGACGTATATTGGCAATGCGCCTAACTTTATGGTTAAAACCATGGCTGAAGAGCGCGGTTACGCCATGCCGTCCTTTTTTGGTTATTTCTTGATTGCCTTGGCAGTGTTGCTGCCCTTGTATGGCTTAATGAACTGGGTTTTCCTGCGATAAGGCCTAGGACATTACAATCAAAAACGGTGCCTGTGGGCACCGTTTTTGATGGGTAAAACCTAAGTTAATTTAGTATTCGTTTAAGGTTTTGATCGGCCACATGGCTAAAGTCTCACCCATGTCCCAGAACATGTGTTCAAAATAGCTGGTGTACACCACAATGTCTTCTAGTTCGGCCTGTACGCTCGCTGGCATCTCGCCAGCCACTTCATCAATCAAGTCGATGCATTGCTGCGCCAGAGCGGTAAATTCTGGTGAAGAATAGGTCTGTACCCATTGGCCGTAAAATTCATGCGCTGAGGCGCCAGGGATCTGTGCCAAAGCCAAGCCAATATAGTTGTAGCTCCAAGCACAGCACAAAACCGCGGCCAAGGTATAAGGCAGGCCGTTTTGGGCTTTGTTCAGCATATAGCTGGTGTAGGCTACGGTGGTGGCCGCCGGCTGAGTGGCCGCTAGCTTCTGTGCGCTGATGCCAAATTGAGCTGCGTATTGGCGATGTAAATCCATTTCGAAATTCAGCGTGCCGTGTAGTAGATTGGCGAATAGGGTTTTGGTGTCTAAATCGTTGGCCTGAGTGGCGCCCAATGAAAATAATTTTGAATACTCGATGAGGTAGACGTAGTCTTGTTCCAGATAATGTTTGAATTTTTCATGCGCTAAAGTGCCGTCGCCAATGCCTTTAACGAAAGGATGCTCGAGGTAGGCATCCCAGAGCGGCTGGACTTTATTAAAAATGCGTTGACTGAATTTTACGGTCATTTTGAGATTCTCCACAATAATCATTCAAGCGTTGCCGAATGAGAGGGTGTGTTGGATGCCTGTGCTGGCGCGCCATAAAACAGCGTCAGCGTACGCCAAACGGGCGGTGTGTGTGGGGCAAAGTATAAGGTAATCCAGAAAGTAAGCAAGTGATGCCATTGCTTTGATCGGGACTAGGGGGAGTTTGCTTAAAAATTAAGCGGATTTAGAAAACGCCTTGAGAACAAGGCGTTTGTCTGGTTGTGGACAGTTTATCCACAGCTTAATGCACGTTAAACGGGGGTAGTTAGGTTTTTATTCGTTATGAGGCTATAGCGGTGCTTATGGCATCGTTACAAACAGAATAATGACGGATTTGCCTAAAAAATAAGCAGGTTGAAATAGCGATGTTAAATCAATCAGCTAGATGGCTTATGCACAGCTTATCCTTGTGGCTATCCTCACGGATTGTGCATGGTGTTCAGCGTATCTAATAGCCAGCCGATGGCAAAGTCGACGGCCTGCGCCCGAATTTGGGTGCGGGTGCCGCTGAATACATGGGTGCGGGCTTGCGAGGGAAGGGTTTGGTGTGCGGGGCAGGCTTGAGCCAGGCCAAACCATACCGTGCCAACAGGTTTGGCTTCACTGCCGCCGCCAGGGCCAGCAATGCCGGAAACGCTGAGGGCGAAATCGGCCTGAGCAGCGGCCAGCGCCCCAGTTGCCATTTCCATGACCGTGGCGGCGCTGACTGCGCCGTGATCGCGTAGCGTGTCGGAGCTGACGCCTAAAAGCTGCTGCTTGGCCTCATTGCTGTAAGTGGTGAAGCCCATATTGAACCAGGCAGAGCTGCCAGCGTAGTCGGTTAGGGCCGCAGCAAGCAGGCCGCCGGTGCACGATTCGGCGCAGGTCACGGTGTAATGATGCTGGCGGAGCTGTTCAGTTAAAAGGAGGAGAACGTCATGCTTCATGATGAGTACGCCTAAAGTAATCGATTAAACCATTGGTAGAGCCGTCATAGGCAGTGGCCTCGGCGTTGCTTAAGGTGGGCTCAATGCTGTTGGCCAATACCTTGCCGTATTCGACGCCCCATTGGTCAAAAGAATTAATCCCCCAGATCACGCCTTGCACAAATACTTTGTGTTCATATAGGGCTAAGAGCTGGCCCATGCTAAAGGGCGTGAGCTTATCTATGAGTAGGGTGTTTGATGGCTGGTTGCCGGGGAAGAATTTTTGCGGTGCCAGCTGGTCTTGTTCGATGCCCGAAAGGTGTTGTAGCTCTTGGTACACTTCCGCTTCATTTTTACCCTGCATTAAAGCTCGGGTTTGGGCGAAAGCGTTGGCCACCAGCATCTTGTGATGGCGTTTGCCGGCATAGTGGCTGTTCATCGGGATGATGAAATCACTGGGCACGAGGCGTGAGCCTTGATGTAAAAGCTGGAAGAAGGCGTGTTGGCAGTTCACCCCTTCCTCGCCCCAAATAATAGGGCCGGTGTCAAAGTCGAGGCGCTCGCCCATGCGGCCGGTTTGTTTGCCATTGCTTTCCATGTCTAGCTGCTGGATGTGAGCAGGCAGGCGTTTTAGACAATGGTCGTAGGGAATAATGGCGTGGCTATGAGCGCCATAAAAGGTGTTATACCACAGGCCGATGAGCCCCATGAGTACCGGCATATTGTGGCGTAGGGGGGCGTTAAAGAAATGCTCGTCCATGGCGCGCCCGCCCGCTAAAAAGTCTAGAAAGTTGGCTTGGCCAATGGCGCACATGATGGGTAGGCCAATGGTCGACCATGACGAATAGCGCCCACCCACCCAGTCAAACATGGCAAACACATGCTCGGGCACGATGCCAAAGGCTTGGGCGGCTTCTATATTATTAGAAACGGCGACAAAGTGTTGGGCCATGGCTGCCTGATGACCGCCGTTGGCCAAGAACCACGTCTTGGCTGCTTCGGCATTGAGTAAAGTTTCGGGCGTGGTGAACGATTTGCTAGCGATGATGAAGAGGGTGGTCTCGGGGTTAAAGCCGGCCACGGTTTGCATTAAGTCCGCAGCGTCCACGTTGGCCACAAAGTGCACGCCCAGGCCCACTTGCTGATACGGCTTTAGGGCTTGGGTCACCATATAGGGGCCGAGGTCAGAGCCACCAATGCCGATGTTGACGACTTCTTTGATGGCTTTGCCGGTGAAGCCTTGATGATCGCCAGAGCGAATGCGTTCAGCGAAGGCCAATGCTTGCTGTAAGGCGGCATGTACCTTCGGCACCACGTTGATGCCGTCTACTGCTATGTTGGCATCGGCCTCGGCGCGTAAAGCCGTGTGTAAAACAGCCCGATTTTCGCTCAGATTGATCTTGTCACCGCTACGCATACGCTGCATCCACTCGCCTAAATCAGCCTCTTTGGCCAGAGCCACCAATAGGCCCAGCGTGTGTTCAGTCAGCCGATTTTTACTGTAGTCGAGCAGTAGGCCGTCAAGCGCTAGATGCATGTGGGCAAAGCGCTGAGGGTCTTGTTCGAATAAGTCACGCATGTGGACGTAGCGCGTGGCGCGCTGGTGCTGGTGTAGCTGGGCCCAAATGGCGGAGTGATTAATGGGGTCGAATTGCATACGGTTCACTTTTTAACGAGCGGTTCGAAAATCAAATAGTGCTTAATCTAGCTTTAAGAAATGATCGCGATAGTATTTCATTTCTTCGATTGATTCTAAAATATCATCTAAGGCCTGATGGGCGCCACGCTTGATCACGCCTTTAGCGATTTCTGGGCGCCAGCGACGGGCCAGCTCTTTTAAAGTAGAAACATCGAGGTTACGGTAGTGAAAGTAGGCTTCTAAGGTAGGCATAGAGCGCGCCATAAAGCGGCGGTCTTGATGAATGGTGTTGCCGCACATAGGCGTGGTTTTTTCTGGTACCCATGCTTGCATAAAGGCCAGAAGGGCGGCTTCTACGTCGGCTTCGTTCAGCGTTGAGGCTTTGACGCGCTCGGTTAGGCCGGTGCGGCCATGGGTGCTGGTGTTCCATTCGTCCATACCATTTAATACATCATCGCTTTGGTGGATGGCGTACACCTCAGATTGTGCGAGGGTGTTTAGGTTTTGATCGGTGACGATCATGGCGACTTCAATGATTTTGTCGCTGTCCGGATTTAGGCCAGTCATTTCCATGTCTAGCCAAACTAAATTATTTTTGTCTTGCATTGTCTTGGTCACCCATTCAAAATAGTCTGCTAAAGCAGGCTTGAGGCCTGCTGTTTTATATTAAAAAGTAGGAATGATGCACTATGTCTTTCATGCAGCAAGAAACGGTTCAAGCCCTATTTATGGCGTTTTTCATTTTGAGTACTGCACTCAAGGTGTTTTTGTCTGTGCGCCAAAGCCGTCATGTATTAAAGCATGATCAACAGGTGCCGCGTCGATTTCAACAGGCTATTAGCCTAAGCGAGCATCAAGCTGCTGCTGATTATACGCTGGCAAAGCAGCGCTTGGCACGCTATCAGATTATTTTCGATGGCTTTGTCCTATTGTTACTGACCTTGGGCGGCGGCTTTAACTGGCTGGCCGTTTTGAGTATGGCCGTCAGCGACGGCCCCTTAACCCAAGGCTTACTGCTGATCTGTGCCTATATATTGGTTAGCTTTGTTTTAAGCTGGCCTTTAATATATTACCGCCAATTTAAATTAGAAAGTGATTTTGGCTTTAACCAGAGCAGCCTTGGGTTGTTTATTGCCGATCAGTTTAAGGGTTTAGCCTTTCTGGCGGTGATTGGCCTGCCGTTTGTGTGGTTGGTCTTATGGTTTATGGGTGTGGCCGGCGGCCTGTGGTGGCTGTGGGCGTGGGCAGCGACGGTTGGCTTCACCTTATTCATTCAATGGTTTTTCCCCACCGTGATCGCACCACGGTTTAATCGCTTTGAACCCTTGCCCGAAGGCGAACTGAAAACAGCGGTATTGGACTTGCTGGATCAAACGGGTTTTGACAGCCAAGGCCTGTACGTTATGGATGGGTCTAAGCGCTCTAGCCACGGCAATGCTTATTTTTCAGGCATGGGTAAGCATAAGCGAATTGTGTTGTTTGATACCTTAATTAACCAGCTCAGCACCGACGAGATTGTGGCGGTCTTGGCCCACGAATTGGGTCACTTTAAGAAAAAGCACGTTCAAAAAGGCATGGTTCGGCGTATGGGCTTTACCCTGATCGCCTTAGGCCTCTTGCATGCAGTGATGCAGCAAAGCGGCTTTTATGCCGGTTTAGGCGTGGAGGTTAACTTTGCGTCACACGCTATGGCATTGCTGTTGTTTACGCTGGTGTTGCCGTTGTTTACCTTTGTATTCAGCCCGATCGGCTTTATGTTTTCACGACGTGATGAGTATGAGGCAGATGCATTTGCCTGTGCCCATAGTCAGCCTGAGCATTTGATCAGCGCTTTGGTCACCTTATATAAGCGTAATGCCAGTACCCTAACCCCCGACCCCTTATACGCTTGGTTTTATGATAGCCATCCCCGAGCCGAACTCAGAATCAAGGCCATTGAAGCATTGGCGACCGAAAAGGAACAACATCATGCGTGATGCACAAATCATCAAAAGTTATGGCCGCCGCTACGTAGTGAGGCTGCCGGATGAAACCCTCATCGACGCCACTACCCGCGGTAAGCGGGTGGACTATGCCTGCGGTGATTTTGTGGACATCACCCTGATTAACGATCATCAAGCGGTGATTGAAGGCTATCAGCCGCGTCAAAGTTTGCTGTATCGGCAAGATGCGTTTCGTACCAAAGTGATCGCCGCCAACGTCACGCAGCTGATCGTGGTGTTGGCCGCCGTGCCTACGCCGAGCGAAACGCTGTTGCAGCGTGCGCTGTTGGCTGGTGAGGCCGCACACATTAAAGTAGTCATCTTATTGAATAAGGCCGACTTGCCTGAAACAGACGCTTGGCGCACTAAGCTGGGTTTTTATGAGGCCCTAGGTTATCCGGTGTTTGTGCTGAGCGCTTTAGACGATGTGGAGCCGCTGCGGCCGCTATTGGCGGGGGAGACCAATATTTTCTTGGGTCAATCGGGTATGGGGAAGTCCACCTTAACCAATGCCTTGTTAAAAGAAGACATGGCCAGAGTGGGGGATATTTCCGCGGCTTTGGATTCGGGTAAGCACACGACGACTCACGCCGAGCTTTTTGAGCTAGCAGAAGATACTTATTTAATAGATTCGCCTGGGCTGCAAGAATTTGGACTACACCATTTAGAGGCCACTCAGCTGATTCACTATTTCCCAGACATGGCGCCCTACGTTGGCCAATGCCGATTCCATAACTGTAGCCACAGGCAAGAGCCTGGCTGCGCCATCAAAGCCGCTGTCGAGGCCGACAAGGTTAAACCCGCGCGCTTATTGTTCTTGCAGCGCGTCACCAGCGAGCTCCTTAAAGGCGGTCGTTGATTTGTCTTTAGCCTGAAACCCTACCCCCATTGAGCTTAGCCTATGGGGGTAATTTTTTTTAAGGCTGGCTGTGGTTGAGTAC
>JAGNTR010000033.1 GCA_017987415.1 Neisseriaceae bacterium | reverse complement strand
GGGCATGTACACAGCAGCCAACAGGCGGTGTGTATGCCAGTGGCCGACTTTGAACGCTTTTATGCCGGCCGCGGTATTTTAGTGGCGCGATAAAGCACGGCCATCCCTTAGCCATTCAGCGAGCCCAACACCATGAACCTAAACGCCATTGAACTCAAAACCTTCGTGCCCGCCCGTGACTTTAATGAGTCTCTACATTTTTACGAAACCTTAGGCTTCAGCAAACGATACGCCGATGACGAACTGGCCTATTTCGCCTACGGTGAGCACATCAGCTTTTTTGTCCAAAACCTATACCATCCTGACTGGGCCAACCATGCCGTCTTACATTTACTGGTTGAAAACCTGTCCGACTGGCACCAACATCTCACCCAGTTGGACCTAAAAACCCGCTTTAATCTCGAAGTATCAGCCATCAGCTACCAACCTTGGGGCATGCTGGAATGCCACTTACTCGACCCAAGCGGCGTCTTAATACGGGTGGCGCAAAACATTTAACCTGTCGCTCAAGGCCCTCTCAAGCGGAGCAACAGCTCTACTATTAAGGCTGGCAACGACGGCGTTTTATGGTGTAATGGCCTGATAACACCATAAAAATACGTCAGCAGCAGCCTTAGAGAGAGATTCGTCATGCCCAACCCCACCCAGTTATTCACCGTGGCCAATGCTTTTCAGTGCCCGGTTTACGTTGATCAACCTAGCCATTGGGCCATGAGCAGCCCCGTGGTGGTGCTCTTACCCGCCCTAGGCGTGGCGCGCCAAAAATACCAAACCGTGATTGCCCATCTAGTCGAGCATGGCTATGCCGTGGTCAGCGCCGACATGCCCGGCTACGGCGACAGCCTGCCGCGCCCTAGCCGCCAGCATGATTACGGCTACGCCGATTTGGTGCGCGAATACATCCCCGCCTTGCTACAGCAGGCGCGCGACCTCAACCCACGGCAAACGCCGATTCTGTTTGGCCACAGCATTGGCGGCCACATTGCCACCCTGTACGCCCACACCACCCACCAGCCGTTTTCCATGTTCTGCGTGGCCAGTGGCAACGTCCACCATCAAAACTGGCCGCCAGCGAGCCAAGCCAAGCTGCGCCGTGCTGCCTTCTTATTTAAATGGATGGCGCAGGCCTACGGCTATTTCCCAGGTAAAAAAGTCGGCTTTGGGATTCACGAAGCCAAGCGCCTCATCATCGACTGGACCAAAATCGTCCGCACTGGCCGCTTCGACCACATCGAACCACAGTTTGCCCGTCCAGCACAGCAGTCGCGCGACGCTGTCTTTGTCCACATTGAAGGCGACGATTGGGCGCCGCTGGCGTCGGTGCAAACCTTATCCGAACGCATCCCCAGCGCCAAGACCGTCAGCATAGCGCTACAGGCCGACGTACGCGGTAACCCCCACAGCGGCTGGGTGCGCAATCCCGCCGAAATCGTGGCCCTGCTACACCAGCATGTCCAGGCGGCGTAGGCGCTTGACCAAAAAAAGCCACCGCTTAGCGGTGGCTTTTTTAAACATGGCTACTGCTGCCTAGGCGGCTCATCTTCGGCCACCATCGGTTCTGATTCCTGCTCTGACTCTGACTCTGACTCTGGTGCCGACTCAAATACCGTCCCCACCGCATCTTCTCGTGCACCAATGCTGTCGGTTAAGTCCACCACGGCCTCATCTGGAATTTCATCGGTGTCCACGCGCGGGTCAATCATCACTGCGCCCACCGGGTGCTCTGTCATGGGCACAAACTGAGTCGGTGCCTCATCCACCAAGTGCTCGCCCGTGGTTTTACTGGGCCGCACCCACAGCACTAACAACAAAGTCATGGCGCTAAACATAATGTATAGGGCGCCAGGCGTATATTTCATCGCCATCCCCGTCAATACAGGGCCAATACTGGCCCCAATGCCAAAGGTTGCCAATAACAGCCCACTAAGAGCCACCCGCTTAGGCTGTTCGACGTTGTCGTTGGCAAACGCCACCGCCAGCGGGTAGAAGGTAAATAAAAACACCCCTAACATAAAGCTAAACGTCAGCAGTACGGCATATGACCAGTTGAAAAAGCCCCACAGCGGCACCGCCAACACAGCCATGATGATGGCGTTGGTCTGGATCAGACGCGAGCGGTCCATGCGATCAGAAATCCAGCCGATTGGCCACTGCGCCACAAAGCCGGCGGCCACGCCTACGGCGATGAACACGCTCACTTGAGCCGTGCTCAGGCCAGCTTGGCTGGCGTACACTGGGCCTAGGCCATAAAACGAACCGTTCATCACGCCGGCCAAAAATACCGTCACCAAAGACTGGGGAATCCGCGTCCAGAAATATTTAATTTCCAGCGGCGCCGCCACCAGCTGCGCGGGGTGAACGCGGCGCGTCATGGCCACCGGAATCAGGCTGGCCGAGAAGAATATGGCCACCAGCAACAGCGGCTTGAAGTTAAGGTCGGGAAAGTAGATCAACAACAGCTGGCCGATCACCTGACCAATGCTGACCGCAATCATGTAGCCCGCGAACACAATGCCGCGCTGGCTGTTCTCGGCCTGCTCGTTCAGCCAGCTTTCGATCACCATGTATTGGCTCATCATCACTAGACCCAAAATAAACCGCAGCGCCATCCACACGGCCGTCGACTCGATCAGCAAATGCAGCAGCACAATAATGGTGCTCAAGCCGGCGCAGGTCACATAGGTACGAATGTGGCCCACTCGGGTGATTAACAGCTGGCCTACCTTAGCGCCCACCACCATACCAGCGTAGAAAAAAGCAATCATGCCACCAATCCAGGTCGCGCTGACCTGGGCCTGATTTAAATACAAAGCGATGTAGGTGTTAAAGGCACCAGTACCCATCAGCATCAGCATGGTGGCCAAATACAGGGCAGGGAAAGTCAATAACGGTGTGGTCATTTTGTGTGGCTCTTAAGGAGCCTTCTCCTTATTCAAACAGCGAATTAATCAACTGCCTGCAAATGATGCAGCAACCATTTTGCAAACAGGCGCGCCGGTTCCGCTGGATACCGGTTTTGCGGCGTCATCATGGCCAAATAGCCGTAGCTAGGCATGCGCTCGGGCAAAGGCTGGCACAGCCGTCCAGCACGTAAATCGTCTTGCAGCATCTGCGTCCAGCCTAAAGACACGCCCATGCCCAGAGTAGCGGTTTTCAACACCAGTTGATAGCAGTCGCTGCGGAACTGCTGTTTGGGCGCATAGTCGTCCACCCCATGGTGGCGCAACCAGTCGGCCCAGGTCAACCAATCATGGTAGTGATCTTCCACCACCAGCAAGGTATGATCCTGCGCCAAGTCGGCCACGCTGTGAATCGGTCCATGCTCAGCCAAATAATCAGGGCTACACACGCAGATCACGCTTTCTTCGCTAAATAAGCGCTGCGAGTCTAGACCGGGCACCAGCTCACGATGATCAAGGTGGTAAAAAAAGCCCAAATCAAACTCACTGGTGTCGAGCAGACGCGGATGCTCACTACACAAAATGCGCGCATTGATGTGGGGATACTGCTTTAAAAACGCCATCAACCGATAGGTCAGCCAAGTCGAGCTGATGCTGGGCGTGGTGGCCAAGGTCAGCTGATCGGTGTGGCCGCGCCGCTGTAATTCAGCCGTGGCTTCGTCTAAATCATGCAGCAGCCGTTGTACGGTCTGGAAATAGCGTTCACCCGCAGGGGTTAAATGAATCCCGTGCGGGTGACGATCAAACAAAGGTCGACTCAAAGTTTCTTCCAGCCGTTTGATTTGGCGGCTGATGGCGCTTTGGGTCAGGTTTAACTCCAAGGCGGCTTGGGTAAAGCTTAAATGCCGCGCGGCGGCTTCAAACGCCACCAAATAATTCAGCGGCGGTTCGTTGTGGTGTCTCGCCATGCTGCCTCACTGTTTTGCCATCTGAGCGCAGGGCTGATGGCCGGCAACGGCAGGCCTAAGCCTGCCTTAGGTTAATTAACTCAAACGCGCCACCCGCTCTTGCCAGCAACGCTCATGCACCACTTGGCCCTGATGTTGGGCGACTTGCTTGGCCTCAATATAGAACCAATCGGCATCGGCCGTCAGCTGAATGTCGCTGTCAACCTGAACCGACCACTCATCACGCCCAGCACGATAGGTCCAGGCAATGTCGGCGCGCATCGACAAAGGATCATAAGGCAACACCGAGTAACGTTCGGTACAGCGTTGATCCACCCAGAAACCATGCTCTAAAAAGCGCATGTGGCCAAGGTCGTCGTTGATCTCCACGCACACTTCGCCACTGATGACGTCTTCTCGAATGGTGCGTTTAGGCCCTGGCTCACGAATGATTTCCAGGCGCTCAGGCGTGGCCGACTGCGGCGCCTCAAACGGACAATCCACTGCCGCGCCGGTAAACACCGGTAGCCAAACCGTTTGCACTTCAGGCAATAGCGTCAACGTGGTCATCACCTTGCTCGGCCATAAGAGCGGGAAGCTGCCGGTGCTGATGGCGATGCGTAGCTTATGCCCTGCCGGTACTTTATAGCCGGCCTGATCCAAGCTTAGGGTCACCGTCTTGGCCTCGCCTGGCACCGGTGGCTCAATCGCAGTAAAGTCTTCATTCATGGCCAAATTCAAAGCGCCATAAGTAATTTGCTGTACCTGGCCGTCAGGGGCCACTGAGTTCAAGCGCACCACGATCTGGCCACAAGGTTGATCCACGCTCAAGCGTAATGATAAGCGAGTATCGCCTAATAAAGCCAGCGGTTTACTTAAAGGTGCTGAATCAAAGCATAGGGATAAGGCATCATCGCGACGCTGATCAGTCGGGCCATCGGGGCCAAACCAGATGGCGCAGTATTCACCCTGATGTACGCCCACGGTATTGGGCGAACACACCGACTGTGGCTGAGCCAAGGGTTGAGCCACATCGTTCAGACCAGCGTCATTCAGGTAAAACGGCGTCCATTCAATCTGCTCATCAGGCCAACCCTGAGTTTGTACCCATTCGCCTGGACGCTCTAAATAGCTGGCCTTAGGCGGTAAAGCATCCTGAATGTAATAGGTCGACATCGGTTCATCCATGATGCCATTATCGATGCCTTTTAGCCAATAATCCCACCAACGTTTGGCTTCTTGCAAAAAGCCTATGGCGGGATTGGGCACGGCAAAATGAGGATATTTATGAATCCACGGGCCGATGACCGACTTCTTCGGGCCTGGCAAATGCTGCATCATCCGCGGCACGGTATTGCGATAGGCATCGCCCCACGCCCCAAAAGCGTACACAGCGGCTTTAATGTCGGCATAGCGCTCACACACCGAACCATGTTGCCAATAAGCATCACGGGTTTGATGCTCAAGCCAGTTTTTAATCAACAGCGGCATATTATCGAGGCGTTCTTGCCACATCGGTAGCCAATCCTCGCCCACCAATAAGGGATCGGGCACGGCCGCTGAAAAGTCCAGCATGGTCGCGGCCCAGCCTAGGTTTTCCAGCAGCAAATTGCCGCCTTTATAGTGGATGTCGTCGCGATAGCGATCGTCGGTCGAGCAAATGGTGATGATGGCCTTCAGCGCCTCTGGGCGCAAAGCCGCTACCTGTAGGCCGTTAAAGCCGCCCCAGGAAATGCCCATCATGCCGACTTGGCCACTACACCAGGGCTGGGCGCACAGCCAGTCGATGACTTCCAAGGCATCTTGTTGCTCTAAGGCTAAATACTCATCGGCCATCAGCCCTTGCGACTCGCCGTTGCCGCGGATGTCCACCCGCACGCATACATAGCCCTGCCCCGCCATCCACGGATGGGTTAAGGCGTCGCGAACGGCGGTTCCATCCCGCTTACGATACGGCAGATATTCTAAAATTGCGGGGAAGGCGGCGGTGCCAGCGGCGGCCTCTTCTGGTAGCCAAATGCGCGCCGCCAGCTGGGTGCCGTCGGCCAGTGGAATCAAGCAATGCTCGATCTCGCGCACGGCGTAGGGAAATTCGGTGATGATGTCCATGATGTGCTTTCTTATTCTTGAGTTGAATCAGGCGTCGCTTGAGCGTCGTCTTCGGTAACGGTTAGGGCTTCGGGATGGTTCAGCCAATAAATCAACGAGCAGGCGGCGGTCAGCGTGATGACAATGCCGGGCAGGCCACCGAGGTTGGAGAGCATTTTCACCCCGTCGATGCCGATAAAGGCCACCATAATCCACGCCACCACGCCGATGATCACGCCCCAAATCACTTTAATGAAGGCATTGCCGTTGATGTTGCCTTGGGCGGTAAAATTGGCCGTACACAGATTGCCAATGGCGTCGGTGCTGGAGTCTGCCGCCGTCACAAAGGAAATAAAGGCAATGAACAATAAGAAGGCAATGACGATGCCGCTGGCCGGCAGCTGTTTTAAAACAGCGTATAAAACCTGCTCAATCCCTTGCTCATTCAGGACGGCATAAAGCGCACCGCCGCTTTGGGCATCAAGATAAATGGTGGTACCAGAGAAAATACAAATCCACACCGCAGTAAACAAGGCTGGGTACACCATGCTCACCAAGATAAACTCACGCACGGTATAGCCACGGCCAATCTTGCCTAAGAACATCGCCGTTACCGGCGCCCAGGCAAACCACACCGCCCAGTAGAAAATGGTCCAGCTATGCGGCCAGTTGTCGCCGCTGGCGGCGCCGGTAAACAGGCTTTTTTGGAAGAAGGTTTGCAGATACAGGCCCACCGACTCTGTGCCAAAGGTGAAAATATACAAGGTAGGGCCGGCCAACAGCACAAACACGCCCAAGGCCAACATCACCCAGGTATTGATGGTCGATAGCCACACCAGGCCTTTATGCAGGCCGCTGGCGGCCGACGCCACAAAGGTCACCACAATCACGGCAATGATGATGCCCAAACGAGCGGGCGTGGTGTCGCCACCGAGGTATTGGCTCACGCCACCGGCTAAGGTCAATGACCCCGTGCCCAGCGATGAAGCAATACCTGCCACCAGCGCAAACAGCGCCAAGGTATCAATCAGGCTGCCGTAGCGCGCCACGCGCTTTTCACCCAAGATGGGGATCAGCATCGACCCAATCGACAGGCGTTGGCGCAGGTTGTAAAACACCAGCGCAGCCACGATCGACGGCACGGCATAAATTGCATAAGGGGTGATGGTCCAGTGTAGGAACATGGTCGCCATAGAGAACACATAGGCGCCAGGACTACCGGGCACGATGCCCATAGATTCGGGTGGGCTGTAGACGTGGTAGAGCGGCTCAGCCGTGGTCCAAAACAGCACGCCCACGGCCGTGGTGGTGCTGAGCGTCATCATAAACCAGCTGGTTTTGCTCAATAGAGGCTTGGCTTTCGCCCCCCCAATGCGCACCGCGCCCACGGGCGACAGATACACCACCACAATGAGCACCACCATTAAGAAAGACCCTAGGCTGAATACCCAGGAGAAATGATTCAGCACAAAGCTGTTCATCGCCTTGGTGGTGGCCAAAAAGCCATCCATATTGACATAGCTAGCCAGCAAGGCGCCGATGAGAATCAAAAAAGTCGGCCAGAAGACCCATGGCCGTAATACCGATTGACTGGATTTCATTATTTTCCTCTACGTGTTTGTTTGAGTGCAAACGTTGGGCTGCGTCCATGACTGGCGCGCCTCTTTTCTTTAGTGCTTGTTATGTCTGATTAAAATAAGGTCTTCGGGGTCTTTCGGGCAAATGCAAATAAATCATAGGCTCATGATTTATTTGGATACCATGCCATCTGCCTAGGGTTGAGCATCGGCATCGGCACCTCAAGGCTCAACTCAAACACAGGCACACGCAGCAGGCGTGGAGATAAAAACAAGAAAGCGCCAGCCGAAACGCTGACGCCAGACGTAAAAAAACCTCGCAAAAGCGAGGTTTTTTTGAAACTGGTGGGTCGTGATGGATTCGAACCATCGACCAACGGATTAAAAGTCCGCTGCTCTACCAGCTGAGCTAACGACCCAGAAGAGGACGCTATATTAATAAAACTACGCCCTGCCGTCAACCATAAATTTCAAATAATTCTAAAAAATATGTTAGGACTTTGTTTTATTTAAATATAAACTTCCCTCTTTTTTAGATCAGGCCGCCATTCCGCTGAAACGCAGCAATGGCTCGATGCTGGGCTCACGACCACGGAAGGCAATAAAAGAGTCCATGGCGCTACGCGAACCGCCCACGGCCAGGATTTCCTGCCAGAATTTCTGGCCCATGGCCGCTACGTCTTCAGCCTCTTCAAACGCAGCATAAGCGTCACACGACAGCACCTCAGCCCATTTATAGCTGTAATAGCCCGCTGCATAGCCGCCGGCAAAAATATGGCTGAAGCTTTGCGCAAAGCGATTAAACGCCGGCGTGTTCACCACCGACACCTGTGCCCGCACGTCTTGCAAAATCTCAGCCCAGCGATCAGCGCCATCGGCCGCTTGATAAATCAGCATATCAAACAAGGCAAACTCAATTTGACGCACGGTTTGCATGCCGCTTTGAAAGTTTTTGGCCGCCATCATCTTATCGAACAGCGCCTGCGGCAGTACGGCCCCCGTGTCTTCATGAGCCGACATGCCTTGCAGCACCGACAGCTCCCAAGCAAAGTTTTCCATGAACTGGCTCGGCAGCTCTACCGCATCCCATTCCACGCCATTGATGCCCGACACGCCTAACTCATCAACCTGGGTCAATAAATGGTGCAGACCATGACCCATTTCATGGAATAAGGTCACGATCTCATCATGGGTAAGATGGGCCACTTTACCGGCTACCGCTGGCGTGAAGTTACACACCAAGTAAGCGGTTGGGGTTTGCACGCCCTGCGCCTGACGGCGGCGACCACGATAGTCGTTCATCCACGCACCGCCACGCTTGCCTTCGCGCGCGTATAGATCCATGTACACGGCGCCCACTTTTTGGCCAGCCTGATGCAGCTCAAAATAGCGCACGTCATCGTGCCACACGGGCACGTCTTTGGCGACAAAGCTGATGCCATATAGCTTTTCAATCAGGCCAAACAGGCCGCTCAATACTTTATTCACCGGAAAATATTGCTTCACTTCTTGCTCAGAAAACGAAAATTTGGCTTCGCGCAGCTTCTCGCCAGCATAGGTTAAATCCCACGCCTGTAAATCGTCGCCAAAGCCTAGGGTTTCTTGCGCAAACTGGGTGAGTTCGGCCATGTCTTTTTGGGCAAATGGCTTGGCCTTAGAAGCCAAATCCTGTAGAAATTCGATCACCTGAGCCGGCGTATCCGCCATTTTGGTGGCCAAAGACAGCTCGGCATAATTATCAAAGCCTAAGAGCTGCGCTTCTTCACGGGTAAGGCGCAGGCGCTGGCTGATGATGTCGGTGTTGTCGTTTTCGGCCGCACCAAACTCACTGGCGCGCGTGCTGAAGCCACGGTACATCTGGGCGCGCAATTCGCGGTTATGCGCATATTGCATCACGGCTAAATAATGGGGAAACTGTAAGCTGATTTTATAACCGCTTTTGCCTTCGGCTTCGGCGGCTGCGGCGAACATCGCCAAGGCATAGTCTGGCAGACCCGTTTTGTCTTCGTCGCTTTGGGCACCCTCTGGCGCATACGCACCGGCTAAAGCCGCTACGTCGTCAAAATACAGCGCGAAGGCATCGGTGGCGTCCAACACGTTTTGTGAGAAGTCTGCGCCCAATTTGGCTAAATCGTTCTGAATCTCGGCAAAGCGCTTTTGCTCGGCTTCCGGTAAATCGGCACCAGAGAGCACAAAGTCACGCAAATTGTTTTCTAGCTTACGCTGCTGCGCTGGGCTTAAGTCGGCATATTCCGCGCTGGCGCGAATGGCTTTAAAGCGTTCAAACAGCACCAAGTCTTGCGACACTTCGGTAAAGAAGGTGGTCACAGCGGGCATCATCGCCTGATAGGCGTCGCGCAATTCAGGCGTATTCACCACTGAATTCAAGTGTGACACCACGCCCCATACGCGCTCTAATTGTTCAAACATGTCGGTTAAAGGATCGATGGTGTTGGCCCAAGAGGCCTCAGGTAATGCTTTAATATTGGCCACGACTTCGCGCCCGGCCTGCATCACGGTCTCCAAAGCGGGGGCGATTTGGCTGGGGAGAATCTTGCGGTAATCCGGCTCATCGGCCAAATTCAATAAGGCATTATCATTCATGAACGAATCCTTTATACTTGTGGGAATTATCTTAAAGCTACAGATTAGGGCATATTGATGAAAAACAACATCCGCCGTTATTTAAACCACACCCCGCAACTCACAGACTGCGCCTTCATCGACCCCAATAGCGTCATCATTGGCGAGGTTTCGCTGGCTAAAAACACGTCGGTGTGGCCGTTTGCAGTGATCCGCGGCGACGTCAACCACATCAGCATTGGCGCCGGCAGCAATGTGCAAGACTTCGCCATGCTGCACGTCAGCCACAAAACGGCGGCCAAGCCCGAAGGCTCTCCGCTCATCATTGGCCAAAACGTCACCATCGGCCATCACGCCACCCTACACGGCTGCCGCGTCGGCGACAATGTGCTGATCGGCATGAACGCCGTCATCTTAGACGATGCCGTGATCGAAGACTTGGTGATGATCGGCGCCGGCAGCTTGGTCCCACCACGCAAACGCCTTCTGAGCGGCTTTTTATATGTTGGCAGCCCAGTCAAGCAGGTCAGAGCCTTAACCGATGAAGAAAAGGCCTTCTTGCCCTATTCTGCCGAGCACTACGTTAAAGTGGCCCACAATCATCAAAACAGTCTAGATGAGCAAGACTAGCGCCACGCTCTAGCCTTGCTCGGTGGGCTAGGCTAGACCAAAGCCCACCGTTTCTACACATACGCCATCATCAAACATCAGCTGCCGTTCTGGCCAGCGTAAAGCCGCCAGCTTAAAGCGGGTGTCGGTCACGGCCACGCCCTGCTTGCGGTCGCGCCAACGCGCGCCCACCGAATAGTCCACGCAGAAGACATTACGGCGCGCGCCCATCCAGGCCTGTGGCGCCACCTCAGCGAACAAATGACCGTTGGCCGAAGGGTTGGCCTTGGCCTCGCCCCAAAGGCGCCAATAATGACCGATCACCACTGGTGTGTCTTCTTCATAACGTTGCCACCACGTATCGCGGGCGGTAAAACGCCAGCGCCCGCTGGCGTAAAAAGGTGCAGGCGCAAAGGTTTCCACCCCCGACGTCAACGCCTTTAAGGGATTGGCCTGCTGCTGGTGAAAATCATAGTCACGCGTGGCCGGCATGATCGTCATGTCCGCCATCTCGTCTTCCATGGCTGCGCCATGGGCCTGCTGTTCAGCCCGATAACGTGCCAACAGTCCTGATGTGGCCATCGCTTCTTTAGCGGCTCGGTGCAAGGCTCGATAGTCTTCAGCCACCTCGCCCAACTTCAGCCGCCGCGCCTGCGCAATACGTTCGGGCAACCAAGCAGCGTGCACCACGCGCAGATCCTCGCGCTCCAGCGCAATCGGCAGCTGACGTAAAAAAGCCTGCATATTGGCCCGTTCAGCCTCGGTCGCACACGAAGCATAGGGCGCATAGTTGGCGGCATCTTTATGCGCTCGCTCAGGGAAAAACCAGGCAGAGCCATCTTTGGCGTCGCCCACCAGCAGATTGATTTCATGATTGCCCAACACCATATAGGCGCGCTTGGCCTCTATCAGTCGCCGCACCCACGCAATCACCTGTGGGCTATCTGGCCCGCGATCGCACAAGTCGCCTACAAACACCAAGGTCCGCCCATCGGGATGGTGACCCTCGTCATCGTAGCCCAGCGCCGCAACTAGGGCCTGTAGCGCGGCATACTCACCGTGGACATCGCCCACAATGTCTAAATGACCTTCAGGAAGGGGTTGCACTAAAGACATGTCACTCCTTTCATGATTATTCTTAGATTCATTAAAGCATAAAAAACCCTGTTCGTTGTGGCGCAACGAACAGGGTTTGGTTCAGCCTACTGACTGATTATTCAAAAAACTTTCTCAACTTATCCATAAAGGACTGGTTGCGCGGAGTTTGCGAACGCTCTTGCCCCGTGGCAATGGTGTCAAACTCGGCCAACAGCTCTTTCTGGCGATCGGTCAGATTCACTGGCGTTTCGATCACCACGTGGCAGAATAAATCGCCCATATTGCTGGAGCGAACCGACTTAATGCCTTTACCGCGTAAACGGAATACTTTACCGGTTTGGGTTTCGGCCGGAATGCGCATTTTCGCCATGCCGTCTAGCGTAGGCACTTCAATCTCACCGCCCAAAGCCGCGGTCACAAAGCTGATCGGGAACTCACAGTGTAAGTCCATGCCATCGCGTTCAAACACGTCATGATTTTTCACGTGAGTGACGATGTATAAGTCGCCAGAAGCTGCGCCGTTACGCCCTGCTTCGCCTTCGCCCGTCAGGCGAATGCGGCTGCCGTTGTCAACGCCAGCAGGAATGTTCACCTCAATATTTTTCGAGGTTTTCACCAGCCCGTCGCCATGACACTTCACGCAAGGATCGGTGATCTCTTTACCGCTGCCGTGACAGGTAGGACAAGGCTGCTGAATTTGGAAAATCGCCTGACGCACGTGCACCGTACCGCTGCCGCCACAGGTTGAACACACTTTAGGCTTAGTGCCTGGCTTAGCGCCGCTGCCGTGGCATAGGTCACACTCTTCATGACGCGGAATGCGAATTTGTTTTTTACAGCCTTTGGCCGCTTCCTCTAAGGTGATTTCAATGTCGTAACGCAAGTCATCGCCACGGAAATCCTGCTGCTGACGGCCACCGCCGCCACCCGCGCCACCGAACATTTGGCTGAATATGTCGCCAAAATCGAAGCTGCCGCCACCGCCGCCGCCAAAACCACCGAAGCCGCCACCGCCACCCATTCCATTAGGGTCGACGCCGGCATGACCATACTGGTCGTAAGCCGCTTTCTTTTCAGCGTTCGACAAGATGTCGTAGGCTTTTTGAATTTCTTTAAATTTTTCTTCCGCTTCTTTATTATCAGGGTTGCGGTCAGGGTGATACTTCATCGCCAATTTGCGATAGGCTTTTTTAATGTCCGCCTCACTCGACCCACGAGCAACGCCCAATACTTCGTAAAAATCTCTTTGACTCATAATGGTTTGCTTTTAAATAATGATTTAGTTGATCTTGAGATGGGGGCAGTCAGATAAATATCAACCCGCCCATCGCCCTAAATTAAAGCCGCCAACAAAAAAGAGTGCCGAGGCACTCTTTTTATCAGACCAAAGCAGGAGTGCTTAGTCTTTTTTCTTGTCGTCTTTCACTTCTTCGAAGTCAGCGTCGACTACGTCAGCGTCTTCTGCTTTGCTGCTCTGTGCATCCGCACCGGCTTCGCCTGCTTCAGCTTGAGCCTGGGCGTACATCATTTCGCCCAATTTTTGGCTCACGGTCGCCAAAGCCTCAGTTTTCGCTTCGATGGCTTCTTTGTCTTCACCGGCAATCACTTCTTCGGCTTCTTTAATCGCGGCTTCAATGCTTTCTTTTTCAGCTGCGTCTAATTTGTCGCCGTAGTCGGTCAGTGATTTTTTCACCGAGTGAACCAAACCTTCAGCCTGGTTGCGAACCTGTACCAGCTCAGCCAGTTTGCGGTCTTCTTCAGCGTTCAGCTCTGCGTCTTTTACCATGCGTTCGATTTCTTCTTCGCTCAAACCTGAAGAAGCCTGAATGGTAATGTGCGCTTCTTTATTGGTGCCCTTGTCTTTCGCGGTCACGTTCAAGATGCCGTTGGCGTCGATGTCGAATTTAACCTCAATTTGCGGCATGCCACGTGGTGCAGGTGGAATGTCACCCAGGTTAAACTGGCCCAAACTCTTGTTGGCAGACGCTTTTTCACGTTCGCCTTGCAGCACGTGAATGGTCACGGCATTTTGGTTGTCTTCCGCAGTCGAGAACACTTGCGTGGCGCTGGTCGGAATGGTGGTGTTCTTCTGAATCACTTTGGTCATGATGCCGCCCATGGTTTCAATACCCAAAGACAGAGGCGTCACGTCCAATAGTAAAACGTCGGTACGGTCACCAGACAATACGGCACCTTGAATCGCAGCGCCTACGGCCACGGCTTCGTCAGGGTTCACGTCTTTACGTGGCTCTTTACCGAAGTAGTCTTTTACCGCGTCTTGCACTTTAGGCATACGGGTTTGACCACCCACCAAAATCACGTCGTCGATGTCGTTAACCGACAAGCCAGCGTCTTTCATCGCCATGCGGCAAGGCTCAATCGAACGTTCGATCAAGTCTTCTACTAGGCTCTCAAATTTGGCACGGGTAATTTTCAATGCCAAGTGTTTCGGGCCAGTAGCATCCATGGTGATGTAAGGCAGGTTGATTTCGGTTTGTTGACCGCTAGACAATTCGATTTTGGCTTTTTCTGCCGCTTCTTTCAAGCGTTGCAATGCCATCACGTCTTGTTTTAAATCAATGCCTTGCTCACGTTTGAATTCACCAATGATGTAGTCAATCAAACGTTGGTCAAAGTCTTCACCGCCCAAGAAGGTGTCGCCGTTGGTGGCCAACACTTCAAACTGTTTGTCGCCGTCTACGTCGGCAATCTCAATAATAGAGATGTCGAATGTACCGCCACCCAAGTCGTATACGGCGATTTTACGGTCGCCCTTCTCGGCTTTGTCCATACCGAACGCCAAAGCGGCAGCGGTTGGTTCGTTAATGATGCGTTTTACTTCCAAGCCAGCGATGCGGCCTGCGTCTTTAGTGGCTTGACGTTGGCTGTCGTTAAAGTAAGCAGGCACGGTAATCACCGCTTCTGTTACGGGTTCGCCCAAATAGTCTTCTGCTGCTTGCTTCATTTTACGCAAGATTTCAGCGGCAATTTGTGGCGGAGCCAATTCTTGGTCTTTCGCTTTAATCCAAGCGTCGCCGTTACCGGCTTTAACGATGTCAAAAGGCATCAAGTCGATGTCTTTTTGAACTTCTTTGTCTTCAAAACGACGACCGATCAAACGTTTTGATGCATAAATAGTGTTTTTAGGGTTGGTCACTGCCTGGCGTTTTGCCGGCGCACCCACCAAAATTTCGTCGCCGTCTAGGTAGGCAATCACGGAAGGTGTGGTACGCGCACCTTCTGCGTTTTCAATTACTTTAGAAGTGCTGCCGTCAAATACGGCCAAACATGAGTTGGTTGTCCCTAAGTCAATACCGATTACTTTTGCCATTTGTTATGCTCCTAATTCAAAATTCTTGTATGAGGCCTGTGCCTTCAATCATGTCTATCAAATAAGGGGGTTTTGGGGGATTTCAAGCCCTCACCCGCATTTTTTATTCCGTTAGGCCTCTTTGGCCTTAGCCACCACTACAAGAGCGGGGCGCAATACGCGGTCGGCGACCATATACCCTTTTTGCATCACTTTTAGCACGGTATTCGGCGCTTCATCACTTTCTTCTGTGGTCATCGCTTGATGCTTATGCGGATCCAAAGGCTCGCCCAATGGGTTGATTTCTTGAATCTGACCTTTTTCAAAGGCGGCGATCAACTGCTTTAAAGTTAAATCTACGCCAAACTTCAAGGCATCAAACTGACCGCTTTGGTCTTGCAGTGCCATTTCTAAACTGTCTTTAACCGCCAATAATTCACCGGCAAATTTACCGATGGCGTATTTATTAGCCGCCTGAACCTCATCTTGACCACGGCGACGCATGTTTTCCACGTCGGCCTTACCGCGCAACACGCTGTCTTGCAGCTGGCCTTCTAATTCGGCAATGCGCGCCTGTAAAGACTCAATGCTGACCGCTTCGGTGTTCACTTCTGCTTCGTTAACGGCTTCGGCCGCTTCTTCGTTGTGGTTGTGTTTAACGTCTTCTTCGTTCATGACTGGGTCTCTTTCACTTCTATAAACAAGGTTAGTCCTAATAGTTGACTTGTAAATAGGGGTACTTCTGTTTATTTCAAGAGCCCTTACCTGCATTAAGGGTTAAAGGTCCGAAAATAAACCTTTTAAGAATGAGCCAGAATCGAAAAGCCATGGTTTGTTAGCGCCAAGTATTATGAAACAAATGATTCAGCTCGGTGGGCACGCTACGCTTTCCCCACCCTACAAACGGCTACAAACGGCCAACAAACCATCACCCTCCCTCACCAGCAAAAAAATAGGCCACCGAATCTCTCGATGGCCTACGTTCACACTCACTTAGCCTCATCACTAGGCCAACACCCAATACAATACCGCCGCCAGCGCGGCGCTGATCAACACATAGCGAAACTGGGTAATGGCATGCTGCAACGGCGTGATTTCGCAGCTGCGTGACGCCAACACCGTGGCGTCGCCAAAAAAACAAGCATGGCTACCAAAGCCCCCTGCAGACACCACGGCGCCCAAGGTCAACGCCATATTGGCGTCTAAGGCCTGAGCCAACGGCACAATAATGGGGATCGAAATCGCGTAAATGCCCCAAAATGATCCAGTGGTAAAGGTTAAAAACGACAGCAGCACAAACGCAATCACCGGCAAATAAACCGCGCTTAAGTACGGCTTAACCCCATTGATTAAATACGGCGCCAAGCCCAGCTGTTCATTGACGTCTTGCAGCACAAAGGCGGCAAAAATAATCGCAATCGGGGTGATCATGCTGCTGACGCCCGACATAAAGTGCTCGAACAAATCCGGTAAGCTACCGATTTTGGCCAAGCGATACACCGCCAGCGTCACCAGCACCGACGTCATCACCCCTAATAAGGTGTCGCCCAAGACCCAAGTAGCGCCAATCATCACCACAATCGGCACAAAAAAGTGCCATAGCCTTGGCCGCGTCGTGCTCTCTAAGGTGACGTCGGGCGCCGCGTCAGGCTGCCACTCTTGAGCGGCTGCGGCCGCTTCAGCCGCGCGCATGCTGGGCGATGGCGGAATCAGCCGATAGGCTACCAGCGGCACCAACAAGATGGTGATCCAGGCGTAAAACATATAGGGAATAATCCCGGCATAGTAAGCCAGGCCAGCGCCCTTAGCCGCCACACCGTTGCTTTCTAACAGGCCTGAAATGTAAATCGCCCAGGTCGAAATCGGCACCAACAGGCACACGGGCGCAGCCGTAGCCGCCGCCACATAGGCCAACATGGCACGCGATACCTTAAACTTATCGGTTAAACGGCGCATCGCCGCCCCCACGGTTAAGGCGCTTAAATAGTCATCAATAAAGATCACCAAGCCCAGCGCCCACGCCGCCATCAAGCTTTGCGCTCGGGTTTTGACCACTTTACCCAACAGCTCACTAAATGCAGCTGTTGCGCGCGACACCTGTAGCCAAGTAATCAACCCGCCCATTAAAGCCGACAACAGTAAAATCCAGCCCATCACGGGGCTAGCCATCACTTTTAAGGCGCTGCCCATCAACGACTCAATAAACACCAGCGGGCTACTCGCCAACATCATCATGCCGATGCAGGCGCCGGCAAACAGCGGTTCTAAGGTACGCTTACTGATCAAAGCCAACGCCAACACGCTGAGTACGGGGAACAGCGTGAACGCGCCAAATGCTTTAACTCCGTTCGCATCCGCTGGCACCCACCAATGCGCTGTCCCCACCATGGCCACCACCACCAGCACAATCCACAGCAATAACCGCCCCGCAAAGGGGTAAGATTTGGTTCTGAATAACATGATTCACTCCCATCTTTGGCGAATACCGCTGATTAAAGGCTGGCCTGAGACGCCATTTGCGCCGCCAATGGGCTGTGACGCACCTGTCTGAGCTGCACCAGCAGCTCATCAATCCACGCCTTTTGGTAGAACATCAGGCCTTGGCCAGTGCTGCTGGCAAAGCCAGCCTGTAAAGGGTCCTGGACGCCCGTCTTGATACCGGACAGGGTTTCAATCACGGCCAAGCCTAAGAAGGGTGTGGTATTGCCGTTATAACCGCCCTCATGCGTCATCACCACGCGGCCGTGGCCCAGCTCATCCGCCACGGCCATCACGGCCTGAGTCATGGCGCGGTAGCTGTCTGCGTGCAGCAGCATACGGCCCAGCGGGTCTTCAATGCTGGCGTCAAAACCACAGGGCACGATGATCAAATCAGGCTGAAACGCCCTCAATGCAGGCAGCACGATTTTTTCAAACGCGTAGAGATAGGCGCCATGGCCGCTGCCTGGCAGCATGGGAATATTGATGTTGGCACCCAGACCAGCGCCGCCGCCCACGTCGGTGACCGCGCCCGTACCGCGTGGGTATAAATCATCTTGATGCAGGGAAATGGTCAGCGCGCGCGGATCATCCCAAAACACGGCTTCGGTACCGTTGCCGTGGTGCACGTCCCAATCCACAAAGGCAATCTTGGCCAAGCCCAGTTCATCTAGGGCATAGGCGCCGGCCACGGCGGCATTGGCATAGGTGCAAAAGCCCCGACCACGGTCGGGCTCGGCATGATGGCCCGGCGGGCGAATCAGGGCATAGGCGTTCTGCACCTGGCCGCTGACCACGGCTTTAACCGCCTCGATGGCGCCGCCGGCTGATTTTTTGGCAATGCGCACCGAGCTCGCGCCCAAAGGCGATTCTGGATCAACGCAGCCACCCACGCCATCCATGGCCTCTACCGACGCCAAATAGTCCGACGTGTGTGCCCGTGCTAAATCCTGCTGCCGTGCATCGATGGGCTTAATCGCCGTCAGCTGCTCGGTCAGCCCAGTGACATCCAAAAGGTTTTTAATCCGTCGCTTAGGCTCTGGCGATTCGTAATGGGCGCTGGGCTGCACCACTTCGCTCGGTCGGCTAACGCCGGCGTAATTACCGGTGTCGTGCCACATATACAGCTCATGCCATACAAATCCTGTTTTTTTGCTCATGATTGACTCCTCTACCTGTAGACCACTTAAACGCCAAGCTGAAGCCGATCTGCGCTCCTCAACGCAGAGGCGACGTCACCATCGCCGGCCCAGCTAGCTCTTTATTTTTTATGCTGCTGACGACTATTCTAGTCATGAGCGCCCTCAATCAACGAGTTTTAAACAGGACAAAAAAGAGATAATTTAGGACAGGTAACCGGCCCAAAAACGCCAAAAAGAGTCCAGCATCGGCGCATGCCCACGCTGAACTCTCTTCATGTAAACTATTGATTAAGAAGGGCTAGGATCACACCCCAGCCCTATCATCATTCGCCCGACACCACAAGCAAACACTAAAAAACGGACAGCATCACACCCGTTTAAAATGTTTGCCGTCGAAAGGCCGACGGCGTCATGCCCTTCCAACGCTTAAACGCCACCCGAAAAGCCGAAGGATCACTGTAGCCGAGCTGCTCGGTGATCTGGTTCATGCGCAGCTGGCCTTGCTGTAACAGCAGCATCGCCTGCGACATCCGCGCTTCACTGAGCAACCACTGAAAAGCCGTCGCCTCTGCCTTTAAATAGCGCCGCAGCGTGCGTTCGGTCACGCACAGCGCATCGGCCACGTTACCGATGGCGGCATAGCGCACAATGTCGCTAGCCAACAGCGTCGACACTTTGGCCGCCCAAGTGTCGATCACGGTTTGTGCCAGGCTTTCTTCGATGGCCTGACATTGCTTATACGCCATGTCAAAGCTGGTTTGGTTGTGATAGCGCGCCGGCCGCGTCAACCATGAAGCAGGAAAAAACAGCGCATCTTCTTTAGCGCCCAAGACAATGGGGCATTGAAATAGCGCCTCATAGGCATCCAGATAGGCCAGTTGGCGACGCTTTAAATGAATTTTGGTGGGCCAAACCTGATCGCCTAAAATAGACTGAATGATGCACCAATACGAGCTCAGGCAGGTGTCAATATTAAACCCATAGAGGCTGACGTCGGCGCTATAGTCCGCATAGGAAATGACCGCTAGCCCTTGCTGCTGGGTCAGCCGCGCTTGAAAATAGCTGCCTAACTGTAGCGGGCAAGACCAGGCGCAGCCCAAAGCCGTTTGCAGCTGATCGCTGACCAGCATCACATAGCCCAAAATACCGTATGAAGCCGAATGCATGTCCTGGCCCAGCAGCAGCCCTAAATCGGCCCGCTTGCTTTTGTGTAAGGCGATTTGAAACGCGTGTAGCTCTTCGCTTCGGGCAATCACCG
>JAGNTR010000154.1 GCA_017987415.1 Neisseriaceae bacterium | reverse complement strand
GTGATTGAGGCCGAAACCAAGCGCATTAACCTGAGCATGGTCGATTCGGTACAGCCCTGTTTGGTGGTGGGCATTTCTAAGAAAGACCCAAATCAGCTACAGGCGCGGACCGAGAATAATCGGGTGGTGAATTTCGTGGGCAATCCACGTTTGATTAACCAAATGGTGGATTTAAAGATTACCGCAGCAGGGACGTTCTCGCTTAAGGGTGAGATGGTGATCGCCGAAGATTAAAGCGTCACAGGCCTAATGCGCCACACCCAACGCCATAAAGTGCCCGTTTTTTGACTTTTTTTTCAAAAAACGGGCTTTTCTTTTGGGGCGATTGGGTTAGAATGAAAGGCTGTGCCCGTGTGATGCGGTCACATTAATCGTTGACTTTTATAGGACAGTAACCATGTTTCAGCACGTTGATTTTTACCCTGGTGACCCGATTTTTGGTTTAGTTGATGCGTACAATAAAGATACCCGTTCGCCTAAGGTTAACCTTAGCATTGGCCTGTATCAAGACGGCGCTGGTCTGTTGCCTTTATTAGACACGGTTAAAAAAGCCGAAACCGCTCGTGCTGAGCATCTAAGCCCACGCTCTTATTTGCCGATGGAAGGCTTGGCTGCCTATCGTAGCGCCGTGCAAAACCTATTGTTTGGCGCCGACGCGGCAGCAGTCAAAGAAGGCCGTATCGCAACGGTGCAAACCTTGGGCGGCTCAGGTGCCTTGAAAATTGGCGCCGATTTCCTACACAGCTACTTCCCGAACAGCGAATGCTATGTGAGCGACCCAACTTGGGCCAACCACATCGCCATTTTTGAAGGCGCGGGCATTAAAGTTAAAAAATACCCTTACTACGATGCTGAAACCGGCGGCGTGTGTTTCGAAGACATGCTGTCTTTGTTTAAAACCTTGCCAAAACAAACCATCGTCTTGCTTCACCCTTGCTGCCACAACCCAACCGGCGTGGATTTGAGCCCAGAACAGTGGAACCAAGTGATTGCCGTGGTGCAAGAGCGTGAATTGATTCCGTTTATGGACATTGCCTACCAAGGCTTTGGCGATGGCTTAGAAGAAGACGTGTTCGCCATCCGTGCGATGCTGAATGCAGGCGTGTCGTTCTTCGTGAGCAATTCGTTCTCCAAAAACCTGTCTTACTACGGCGAGCGCTGTGGTGGCTTATCAGTGGTGAGCCCAAGCAAAGAAGAAGCCGACCTAGTAATGGGCCAGCTAAAACTGGTGATCCGCCGTACTTATTCTAATCCGCCTGCACACGGTGCCTACATTACTGCTGAAGTGATGAACAATCCTGAGCTACACGCTGAATGGGCTGAGGAAGTGGCGCAAATGCGCGTACGCATTAAAGAAATGCGTCAAAAGCTGTACGACGTATTGAGCGCGAAAGTGCCGGGTAAAGATTTTTCTTACTTCTTGAACCAGCGCGGCATGTTCAGCTTTACCGGCCTGACTGAGGCCCAGGTTAACCGTTTAAAAGACGAGTTTGCCATTTATCTAGTGGGCTCTGGCCGTATGTGTGTGGCAGGTTTAAACAACGACAACGTGGATTATGTGGCTTCTGCGTTCGCGACTGTATTGCAAGACTAATCCGAGCTGTACTATCATGCTGATACTAAAAAGGTTGCCTAGGCCTTAGGCAACCTTTTATTTTTCAGTCTAAGAGAGCATTTCATGAATTTAATCACTAAATTATTATTGATCGCCGTGATCGGCATCATCGTCAGCGTGGCCGCCAATCGCTATTTTGGCGGTTAAAAACCATGCGACCGGAACAGCAAGTACTGCCTATGATGCTTTTGAAGATCATGGGCTTTTTTATGCCTAGTAAAGGTTTGCTGGCTTGATGGTCGATAAAGGACGCAGGGTACTGCCAAGAAAAGAGGTTGAAATGAGCGTAGAAAACAGACGGCCAATTAAGGCGCGCGGCAATCGTGTGGTCGCGGCCACGGCCACGATGCTGACGCAAAAAGGCGTGTTGCCGAATCAGATTTCAGTGGCCAGCATGGGCTTTGCGCTGCTGGCAGGGTTTTGTTTTTGGGTGGGCTTAGGCTATGCCGCCGATGTAGGCCAGCGCGTGCTGCTGGTGCTGGCGGCGCTGTTTATTCAAGGACGGCTATTGTGTAATCTGTTTGATGGCATGGTCGCGGTTGAGGGCGGTCTGAAAACCCCTGGTGGGGAAGTTTATAATGAATTGCCTGATCGCGTGGCAGACAGCTTGATTTTGCTCGGCGTGGGCTATGGTTTGAGCGCTTGGCCGTGGGCGGCGCATTTGGGCTGGGCGGCGGCGCTCTTTGCGATGGCGACGGCCTATGTGCGCGTGTTGGGCGGCAGCTGTGGCCTCACGCAAAAATTTAGCGGGCCCATGGCCAAGCAGCAACGCATGGCGCTGCTGACCGTGGCTGCGCTTGTCGGCGCTTTCGTGCCTGCTGAATGGGCAGCTAAGCTTATGTTGGCAGCGTTGGTGCTGATTGTAATCGGCAGCGCGTGGACGGCTTGGCGTCGTACCGTCGGGGTATTGGAGGACTTACATGAACGAGCAAAATGATGCGTTTTACATGCGTTGGCGCTGGGGACAGGCCTTTACCGGCTATGTTTTGGTGCTGTTGAGTCGTTTGATTACCGGTGTGCAGGTGCGCTGGCAAGGCTGTGCCCCGAAAGCGGGCGCCCGAGTGTATTACGCCAACCACTCTAGCCATTTGGATGGTTTGGTGATTTGGGCCGGTATGCCTAAGGAGCTGCGCCCGACGGTGCACCCCGTGGCGGCACGAGACTATTGGGACGCCACGCCGTTGAAACGGTATATTGCCCAGTATGTGTTTAAGGCTTTATTGATTAATCGTCAGAAACCCAGCGCTGAAGGCGAGGTAGCAGAGAACCCCATTACGGCTATGGGCAGTTTGCTGGCCCAAAACGAGGCCATCATCATCTTCCCTGAAGGCACGCGCAACAGCGGTGATGGTGTCGGGACGTTTAAAAGCGGACTTTATCATTTAATTAAGCAATACCCCGAGGCAGAATTCATTCCCGTTTATTTAGAAAACCTCAATCGCGTCTTGCCTAAGGGCTCGAAGCTGATCGTACCGATCATTTGTTCGGCGACCTTCGGCGCGCCGATTGCGCCCTTAGGTGCCGAAGAAGATCGTCACCAATTTTTGGCCCGTGCCCAACAGGCCCTAGAGGAGCTGGCCCCATGACTCATGTCGATGCCAATTTAAGAGTGTTATTGCAAGGCTTGTTTGCGCTGTTGCTGGTGGCCAGCGTGATCGGCTTTGTGTTGGCCAAGCTGTATGGTCAAGGTTCGGCCAAGGCGACGATTGAAAACCTCAATGCCCGCATTCGGGCGTGGTGGTTGATGTGTATTGTGGTCACCATTGCGCTATTGGTGGGCACCACCGGCTCGGTGATTTTATTTGTGCTGATTTCGTTTTTTGCCCTACGCGAATGCTTGACGCTGACGCCGACTAAGCCCAGCGATCACCACACGCTGTTCGTGTGCTTCTTCGTCATCTTGCCGCTGCAATATGTGCTGGTGGCCACCGGTTGGTATGGCCTGTTTTCGATTTTAATCCCGGTGTATGTCTTCTTGTTTGTGCCCACGCTGATCGCCATGGGCGGCGACACGACCGACTATATGGGGCGGATGGCCAAAATCCAGTGGAGCTTGATGATTGCGATTTACTGCATCAGCCACGTGCCGGCCTTATTGATGTTGGACATCGATGGTTTCAGCGGTGAAAACATCAAGCTGATTTTATTCTTGATGATTGTGGTGCAAGGTTCAGACGTTTTGCAGTATATTTTTGGCAAGCTGTGGGGCAAGCGCCCGATCGCGCCCAATGTCAGCCCGAACAAAACCCGTGAAGGTTTTTTTGGCGGGATTGGGGCGGCCGTGCTGCTAGGGACTTCACTGTGGTGGATTACCCCCTTTGCCCCTTGGCAGGCGGCATTGATTTCTCTGGCCATTACGCTGGCAGGCTTTGCCGGCGGCCTATGTATGTCGGCGATTAAACGCGACGTGGGCATTAAAGACTTTGGCGCCATGATTCAGGGCCACGGCGGCATGATGGACCGTATTGATTCACTTTGTTTTTCGGCGCCGGTGTTCTTCCACATCATTCGTTTTTTCTTTACGGACTAGCCCATGACGACATCACGTTGCGCCTGGGTGTCGGACGACCCCTTATATCAGGCCTACCATGATGAAGAATGGGGCCGGCCGGTACACGATGCTGAGGCGTTGTTTGGGTTGCTGTGCTTGGAGGGTCAGCAAGCCGGCCTGTCGTGGATCACGGTATTGCGTAAGCGGGCCCATTATATGGCCTGTTTTTACGACTTTATGCCTGAAAAGGTAGCTGCCATGACTGAGGCAGATGTCGAACGGCTGGTGTTGGATGCGGGCTTGATTCGGCATCGCGGCAAGATTCAGGCCATCATCGGCAATGCCCGCGCTTATTTGGCCATGCAGGCCGCGGGTGAAGACTTTGCCGATTTTGTGTGGGGTTTTGCGGCCCCTGAGGGCGCGCCCGTGCGTCGTGCTATGGCGGAGGTCCCCGCCAGTACGGAGGCTTCTGATGCGCTGGCTAAGGCGCTTAAACAGCGTGGCTTTAAATTTGTGGGTTCGACCATTTGCTATGCTTTTATGCAGGCGGCGGGCTTGGTCAACGACCACCACCAGCCGTGCTATTTAGCTGGCCGCTAGCCTATTGTACAGGCATGAAAAAACCGCTGTCGGTTATCCGGCAGCGGTTTTTTCATGCCTGCTTAGGCTTCGGGTAAGGCTTTCCAGCGACGCACCAAAGCGATTAAGAGCGGCATCAACAACAGCATGGCCACCCAGGTGGTGACCAGATAGGCTAGGCCAAACGGTTCGAACAGTTCGTCGTCACGCATCCGACTGAAGTGATCAAACAGCACCAGCAGCAGCCACGGTGGTAGCCAGAACAGGAAGTGCATGGCGATGGTGGTTCGGCCTTTAGCGTGTCCGTGGCGGCAGCGATACAGCATCAGCGCCAGCGTGCCTGCCCAGATGATGATCCAAAAGAGGCTGAAGACGCCGTTGCCAGCATGAGAAATGCCTAAAAAGCCCGACAGCAGCAGTAAAACGCCTGCGCTGAGGGCGGCTTTGAGCCAGGTTTTACCGCTGCTGAGGCGGAATGAGAACACCGCTAGCGACAGCATTAAGCCCCACATGAGGGCGAAGCTTAGGGGTAGCCACAGCCAATTGAAGCGGAAATGGTGTTGATCCAGCACCATCTCTTGTCGTTCGCTTAGCGCTTCCCAATCGCGGTAGTCCGCATAATCCAGAGGGCGAATAGTGGTGAATGGATTGCTCAGGGCCTCATCTTCAAGGCCGTATTCGGGCGCCAGAATGAAAAACGGCGGCTGGTTGAGGCGCGCCCACCACGCGTCGGGGCTGAAGCTCATTTGGCGGCCATGGTGTTGTAATAAGGCTTGATAGTCCTGCATTAAGGCCAAGATGGGCTCCGCTTGCCCCGTTTTTAGCCAGCCCAGTACGCGTAGCTGCGATTCGCTTAAGGGTTTATTCGCGTCTAGGGCGTGAAAGAACAGCAGCGAAGTGCCCTTATAGCCTGTGATGGTTAACCGCTCAGCGGCGTCGGCACGTACGGCGTAGTCATCCATAGGCAGCTGGTCGGGCTGTAGGGTTAAGTTAGCCGGAATGGGCAGCGGCTGATGCTGGCCGGCGACGTAGCGATACGGCTCGGTATCGT
>JAGNTR010000032.1 GCA_017987415.1 Neisseriaceae bacterium | reverse complement strand
TTCTTGCCGCCGGCAATGTGCGGGCCAACGAGGGCACCCGCAAAGCGGGCGGATAAAGTGGGGTGTTTTTTCTTTGCTTCGTTTCTTTTGGACATCCAAAAGAAATGACGTCGCCCAAGGGGCGAAACAAAATGATTAATCAATAGCGAAATAACCGAAGCATTATGAAACAAATAATTCAAAACGGTGGGCACGCTGCGCTTAGCACCACCCTACGCCTAACGGTAAAACATGATTGCCATTAAGGCGCATTGAGGACCGACACTATAAACCATGGTTTATTGGCACTTTCCTGCGGCGTCACACAAAAAAGACTGAATCTCATGCAAAGATTCAGTCTTTAGGTTTAGGCCAACTGCTGTGATGCTGCCATAAAGGCATTTGGATGGCTATACGTTCGTATTTCCAGATGCGGGTAAGGGGTGAGCCTAGTAAAAGCTTTTCTCGCCTTCTGGGCGCGTTTTGAAGCGTTTGTGCAGCCAGAAATATTGTTCGGGCAGACGGCGGGCCTGTTCGCCTATGAATTGGTTCATACGTAAGGTGTCGGCTTCGGCGTCTTCCGAAGGAAAGTCAGCCCACTCAGGAAAAAATTCCAGCTCAAAGCCATCGTTGCGCCGATTGGTGATCATGGGGATTACTTTGGCGTTGGTTAATTTAGCGATGCGGCTTAAGCCTGGCGTAGTGGCGGTGTTGACGCCCATGAAATCAACAAAAATAGAGTCTTTGGGGCCAAAGTCTTGATCAGGTAAATACAGAAAAGGCGCGTCGGTGGCCTTAATGGTTTTGATCATGGCCAAGAGGCCGGCGGTGCGAGGGACGATGTGGGCGTTGTGATAGCGTTGGCGGCTGTCGTACATCTGCTTGTCCATGATGGGGTTTTTTTGCTTGGAATAGATGCTCAAAAGAGGCTGGGTTTGGTTGAGTTTAAAAACGCCCATTTCAAACGCGCAAAAATGGGGATACAGTAAAATCACCTTATGGCCCTTTGCCAAGGCTTCGTCTAAATAGTGTTTGTTCTTATAAGTCACCAGTTTGTCGATGCGCTCGGCTGACGAATACCAGCAAATGCCATACTCGAGAATCATGCTGGTCATGTGCTGAAAGTTCTGTTTCAGAATGCGGTCGCGCTCGGCCTGGGTCTTCTCTGGAAAACACAGGGCTAAGTTGGTCTGGCCGATGTGGCGGCGATTGCCGATGAGGCGATACAGCACGGCGCCCAATAGGTTGGCCAGGCGGCGTATCATGCTATAGGGCAACAGGCGAACCATATATAAGAAGGCAAAGGCGAGTTTCATCATGGTGCTGGAGGTCTTTCCGCGCCGGCAGGCACTTTATATCTGTTATAACTGAATAAATATTGTGTTGGAAACTCGAGGATTAAGGCCTCTACGGCTTGGTTGATGATGACAGTATCTTGTACTTTATCCTGTGTGAGCGGCGTATTCAAGGGGCGGATGTGTAATTTGAACCCTTTACCCTTGGGCAGGCGTTCGCCGACAAAGAAAAAGGTGCGCACGTTTTTCATTTCGGCCAAGCGTGCGGCCAGCGTCATGGTGTAGGCGGGCTTGCCAAAAAACGGCACCCATACGCCGTCGCCGCCATTGGGTACTTGATCGGGCAGGATGATGGTGGCTTCTTTATCGCGTAAGGCGCGCAAGACTTGACGCACGCCTTGGGCGTTGGCTGGTGCCGTTTTGCCCTTGTCGCGCACGCGGCCGGCGTTCATGACGGGCTCGAGCCACGACAGTTTAGGCGGGCGGTACATGGCGGTTAGGGGAAAAGGCAGCTGATGGCTGATGTAGCGGCCGGCTAAATCATAGCTGCCAATGTGTGGGGTAATGAACAACAGGCCTTGTTCTTGTTGTATCGCTTCTTCCACATGGGCCCAACCATCTACAGACGTAAAGAGGGCTGCAATATCCTCAGAAGATCGCGTCCATGCTATTGGCAATTCGAGTGCGGATTTGGCAATTTCTTGGCACACTAATTTGACTTTTGGGCCACTATTTTGGTAGTCTTCAACCGCTCGACTAGTGTGCAGATTTTCTTTAATGCGTATGCGCATGCCGGCGCTGCCTAAATACATCAGATAGCCGAACCCCCGCCCCATGACGTGTAATACAGGTAAGGGGATACGTGCTATGAGCCAAAAAAACGTCTGTATTAAAGATTGCATATTATGTCTTCTGTTTTAACTGGGTCTATTTTAACAAACCCTTTGGTGTTTGCCCATTTTTAGGAAAATTCATGAGTGAATATTTATTTACTTCAGAGTCTGTCTCTGAAGGCCATCCTGACAAAGTAGCGGATCAGATTTCCGATGCGATTCTGGATGCGATTTTGGCACAAGATCCTCGTGGACGTGTGGCAGCAGAAACCTTAGTTAATACGGGTTTGGTCATTTTGGCCGGTGAAGTGAGCACAAGCGCTCGTGTAGATTACATTAAAGTAGCGCGCGAAACCATTCGCCGCATTGGTTACGATCGTTCAGAGTTGGGTTTTGACTACCATGGCTGTTCTGTACTGGCCGCTTATGATGAACAGTCCAGCGACATTGCGCAAGGCGTGAATGAAGGTGAAGGCTTAAATTTAGATCAAGGTGCCGGCGATCAAGGCCTGATGTTTGGTTACGCCTGTGACGAAACCCCCACTTTGATGCCGTTCCCGATTTACTATGCTCACCGTTTGATGCAGCGCCAAAGCGAATTGCGTAAAGATGGCCGTTTGCCTTGGCTGCGTCCAGATGCAAAAGCGCAAATTACCTGTGCCTACGACAGCGAAACCGGTCAGCCTAAGTGGATTGACACCGTGGTGTTGTCTACCCAGCACGACCCAAGCATCAGCCATGAAGAAATTTACGAAGCGGTGTTGGAGCAGATCATCAAACCAGTATTACCGCCAGAAATGCTGCGTCCAGAAACCAAATACCACATTAATCCAACCGGTCGCTTTGTGATCGGCGGCCCTATGGGCGACTGTGGCCTAACCGGCCGTAAGATTATTGTAGACACCTACGGTGGCGCTGCGCCTCACGGCGGTGGTGCATTCTCAGGCAAAGATCCAACCAAAGTAGACCGTTCAGCCGCTTATGCGACTCGTTACGTGGCCAAGAATATTGTGGCCGCAGGTTTAGCGCGTCAGTGTCAAATTCAGGTGTCTTACGCCATTGGCGTGGCGGAGCCGACGTCGATTTCCATCGACACCTTTGGCACGGGCGTGATCCCGAATGATCAGATCGTGGCCTTGGTGAAAGAGCATTTTGACCTGCGCCCGAAAGGCATTGTGCAAATGCTAGACTTGTTGCGCCCAATTTACAGTAAATCGGCTGCCTACGGCCACTTTGGCCGTGAAGAACCAGAATTTACTTGGGAAAAAACCGATAAGGCTCATACGCTGCGTCAAGCAGCCGGCCTAGAGTAAGTTTTATGCTCAAACCGAAAGCTGCTTAAGCTCTTGCTTAGGCAGCTTTTTTTTGCGCCCGTGCATTAGGGCTGTCCGAAACATGAAAAAAGTATAGAATGGTTAAGACAGAAGGTTCATTCAGCGGCCGCCGTTGACGTCAAGCAAACACGAGCCGCCATCACAACCCAAAGGAGAAACAAGATGAGTATATTAGACTACGTCAGACCGGAAATCAGAGCGATGCAGGCCTATCAAGTGGCCACCGTCGACGATGATTTTATTAAGCTAGACGCCATGGAAAGCCCTTATGCCTATGTGGACGAAATGCAAGAAGAATTGGGTAAGCAGCTGAGCCAAGCACCGATTAATCTGTATCCTGAGCCTAATGGCGGTGGTTTGGTCGATGATTTACGCGCGGCTTTTGAGATTCCGCCTGATGCGGGCGTGATTTTAGGCAATGGCTCGGATGAGTTGATCGACATCGTCACCAAAGCTTTATCTAAAGAAGGTGCCACCTTAATGGCGCTAGAGCCATCATTCGTGATGTATGCCTTAAGCGCCAAGCTGCATCGTATGCGCTATGTGGGGGTTTCTTTAAATGAAGACTTTAGCCTAGACCTAGCAGCCACCTTGGCCGCCATTGAGGCCGAACAGCCTGCCTTGATTTTTATTGCCTATCCGAATAACCCCACCGGCGGTCGTTTTGAGCGTGAAGACGTGGTGGCCATTATTAAAGCGGCTAAAGGCGTGGTGGTGGTGGATGAGGCCTACAGCGCCTTCTCATCTGATACCTTTATGGATTTGGCTGGCCAATATGATAACCTCATTGTGATGCGTACCCTCAGCAAGATTGGCTTCGCTGGCCTGCGCTTAGGCTATGCGGCCGGCGCGCCGGTATTGATGAATGAGTTGGCTAAAGTGGTGCCACCCTATAATATGAACCAGCTCAGCATTGTGGCGGCCAAATTTGCGCTACAATATCAACCGTTTATTTTGGAAAATACGGAGCGCCTGAAGGCGGAGCGTGAGCGTGTGCGTACGGCGTTGAAGGCCTATGAGCAAATTGAAGATTTTCCTTCAGAAGCCAACTTCATCACCATTCGCGTACCCGATTCGAGCCTATTGTTCGAAACCTTAAAACAAAACAAAATTTTGGTGAAACACCTGCACCATGCCCACCCCTTATTGGCGCAGTGCGTGCGTTTGACCATCGGCCGACCGGAAGATAATCAGGCGGTTTTAGCAGTCATTGAACAACTATACGGAAGAACATAAATACTATGCGCGTTGCTACTATTAGTCGAAATACGAGTGAGACACAGATTACCGTGACTTTAAACCTAGACGGTACCGGCGTTGGTCGCTTTGAGACCGGCGTGCCTTTTTTAGACCACATGCTGGATCAAATTTGCCGTCATGGCCTGGTCGATCTAGACGTGAAGGCCGTGGGTGACTTACACATCGATGCCCACCATACGGTGGAAGACATCGGCATCACCATCGGCCAAGCCCTTAAGCAAGCCGTGGGCGATAAAATGGGCATCCGCCGCTACGGCCATGCCTACGTACCCTTAGATGAAGCTTTAACCCGCGTGGTGTTGGATCTGTCTGGTCGCCCAGGCTTAACCTATAACCTACCGTTTACGCGCGCCACCATTGGCACGTTTGATGTGGATTTATTCAGCGAGTTTTTCCACGGCTTGATCAACCACGCCATGATGACGCTGCACATTGATAATTTACGCGGCCTAAACGCCCACCACCAGGCCGAAACCACGTTTAAAGCCTTTGGACGTGCTTTGCGTATGGCGATTGAGCCCGATGAGCGCATGGCCGGTGTGATGCCTTCGACTAAGGGAACCTTAACCGCATGAAGGTGGCCATCATTGATTACGGCATGGGCAATTTGCACTCGGTGCTTAAGTCGGTGCAAATGGCCGACAGCCAGGCGCACACTCAGGCTGATGTGTATTTAACCAGCGATCCTGAGGCGGTTATGGCCGCCGATAAAGTGGTGTTTCCTGGCCAAGGCGCCATGCCGAACTGTATGAAGGCGCTGAACGAACATGGCCTAGGCGAAGCCGTTAAAGAGTCCTTGGCAAGCAAGCCATTTTTTGGCATTTGCGTCGGGGCCCAGCTCTTGTTTGACGTCAGCGAAGAAGGCAATACGCCGGGCTTAGGCTGGTGTGGGGGCGAAGTCAAACGCTTTGCCGATGGCTTAGTCGACGCTCAGGGTGGTCATTTAAAAGTGCCGCACATGGGCTGGAATAATGTGCAGCAAGCTCAGGCACATCCACTGTTTGCCGGCATTGCCAACGACGCTTATTTTTACTTTGTTCACAGCTATTATTTTGCGCCAACCGATGCGGGCATGGTGTTGGCGACCACTGATTATCCCGATTCATTTGCTTCTATTGTGGGTCGAGACAATGTGTTTGCCACACAGTTTCACACTGAAAAAAGCCATGAGGCCGGATTGCGGATGATGGCGAACTTTTTAAACTGGGATGGTCAGGCTTAAACGCCGACCATCGTGACTAACCTTTTATACAGCGTTTATATTATGTTACTGATTCCTGCAATTGATTTAAAAGAAGGTAAATGTGTCCGTTTGCGTCAAGGTTTGATGGAAGAAGCAACGGTGTTTTCTGACAGCCCAGTTGAGATGGCTGAGCACTGGGTGGCACAAGGCGCCCGCCGCTTGCATCTGGTGGATTTAGATGGCGCGTTTGCTGGTCAGCCTAAAAACCACGCCATCATTCGCGCCATTGTGGAAAAAGTGGGCATGGATCTGCCGGTGCAAATCGGCGGCGGCATTCGTGATCTGGACACCATCGAGAAATATTTAGACATGGGCATTAAGTACGTGATCATTGGCACGGCGGCGATTAAAAATCCGCAGTTCTTACACGATGCCTGCGATGCCTTCCCAGGCCAAATTATTGTCGGCTTGGACGCCAAAGATGGCCTAGTGGCCACCGATGGCTGGGCTAAAGTGACTAAGCACAACGTGATCGAAGTCGGCAAGCGCTTTGCTGACTACGGCGTCGACAGCATCATCTACACCGATATTGGTCGCGATGGCATGATGTCGGGCGTGAACATCGAAGCCACGGTGAAGCTGGCGCAAGGCGTGAGCGTGCCGGTGATTGCTTCTGGCGGCTTGACCAATCTAGACGATGTGCGTGAGCTGTGCGCGATTGAAGAGCATGGCGTCGAAGGCGTGATCACGGGCCGAGCGATTTATGAGGGCACGATTAATTTAGCCGAGGCTCAGGATTTGGCCGATCGTCTGGCGGATGAATGAAGCATCTTAAAAAAATCACCTTCCTCATTGGCCTAGTGTATTGGCTGGCCGTGTGCGCCTGGCAAGGCCGTGGTCTAGTCTTAAACGCGGCTGAGTTGGCCCAGCCTTTAGGCTTTCAGCAAGGCTTTGAGGCCTCGATTCGGCAGGGCTTTGCCTCATTTTCACAAGGCTTTATGACGCTGCTCAATCTGCTGCTGCCGGTGTGGGCGGTGTACGTGAGCCGCCATCGACGTTGGGTGATGGCCTTGGTGCTGCTGCCGTTAACGGTGGCCGCCGTGGCTGCCGTGGCGTCGCTGGTGTGGACGCTGCCGATGACGGAAAATGAAATTTTGGCCGTGGTGCTGAACGCTTGGACGCTGTGGTTCTTATTTGCGGCCTATTGCGCCGTGGTGGGTTTGTTGAGCGTGCTGCTGCCGCCCAAGCATGTGGTGGTGGAGCTAAACAGCAATGTGCTGCTGGATGAAGACGCAGCAGAACAAGGAAAATAGAGACAATCATGGCATTAACCAAAAGAATCATCCCGTGTTTGGATGTGAGTAATGGCCGCGTGGTCAAGGGCGTTAACTTTGTGTCCCTGCGTGACGCCGGCAATCCCGTAGAGGTGGCCAAGCGCTACAACGACGAAGGGGCTGATGAGCTGACCTTCTTAGACATCACCGCCAGTAGCGATGAGCGCGACACCATTTTGCACGTGATTGAAGAAGTGGCCAGTCAGGTGTTCATTCCATTGACGGTGGGCGGCGGCGTGCGCAGCGTAGCCGACGTGCGTCGTTTGCTGAACGCCGGCGCCGATAAGGTGAGCATCAACACCAGTGCGGTGACCAACCCCGATTTAATCAATGAAGCCAGCAGCTTCTTTGGCAGCCAAGCCATTGTGGTGGCCATTGACGCTAAGGCGATCAACGCCGACAACTCGGAGTGGGCGGTGTTTACCCACGGCGGGCGCAATCAAACTGAGCTAGAGGTAGTGTCTTGGGCTAAGGAAATGCAGGCGCGTGGCGCCGGTGAAATTTTACTCACCAGCATGGACAGAGACGGCACTAAGGCGGGCTTTAACCTGCCGCTCACCCGCGCGGTCAGCGACGCGGTTAATATTCCCGTCATCGCCTCTGGTGGCGTGGGCAATGTGCAGCACTTGGTTGAGGGCATTACCCTTGGCCATGCCGATGCGGTGTTGGCGGCCAGCATTTTCCACTTTGGTGAAGTCAGCATTCTTGAAGCCAAACAGCAAATGGCGGCCGCTGGCGTGCCGGTACGGTTATAAGGATGGACATGAAGACGGAACAGCCAAGCTGGTTGAATGCGGTTAAATTTAATGAGCAGGGCTTGGTGTGCGCCATTGCCCAAGACGCCATCAGCCAAAAAGTGCTGATGGTGGCGTGGATGAACGCCGAAGCCTTACGCCTCACCGTTGAAACGGGAGACGCGCATTACTTTAGCCGTTCGCGCCAAAAGCTGTGGCGCAAGGGCGAATCTTCGGGACATACACAAAAAGTTCATGAACTTCGTTTAGACTGCGACGGCGATGCGGTGGTGATGCACATCACCCAACACGGTGGGATCGCCTGCCACACTGGTCGCGCCAGCTGTTTTTATCAGGTTTGGCGTGACGGTGACTGGCGAACGGTGGATCCTGTATTAAAGTCGGCAGAGGCCATTTATGGCGCTGCTACTAAAGGTAAAGATGAATCATGAGCAGTAAAAATATGTTGGCCGAACTGGATTTGGTCATGCAGGCGCGTAAAGCCGCAGCTCCAGACACCTCTTACGTGGCGTCGTTGTTTCACAAAGGTGAAGACGCGATTTTGAAGAAAGTCGCTGAAGAAGCGGCTGAAGTGATCATGGCGTCTAAGGATTTAACCCAAAATACGCAAGAGCGCTTGTATCTAGTCAAAGAAGTAGCGGATTTATGGTTTCACACTTCGGTGCTGTTGGCTTATCATGGCCTTAGTTCTGAAGACGTCATGGCCGAACTGGCTCGACGTGAGCATACTTCAGGCTTGGTGGAAAAGGCTTCGCGGCCAAAAGCCTAGGCTTGTCCGGAGCGTTTAATTTTTTTTACAGGTATTTCGGCTGATTACGCGGGAATGTGTTTATGAACCGCGCTATTTTTTGTAAAATAGATGGTGGTAGGACATGAGCGGCAATGGCGTCGCTTGGTCCGAATGATGTTGTGGGTTCTGATTGGATCAGAACCATTATTTAAAGGATTTTTTATGGGTTCGTTCTCTATTTGGCATTGGGTCATTGTGTTAATCGTGGTGGTTTTGGTGTTTGGCACCAAAAAACTGCGCAACGTGGGTAAAGACCTTGGCGGTGCGGTGCATGATTTTAAAGAAGGCCTAAACCAAGCGTCTAGCGAAGAGCAAAAAACCGAGAAAAAAACCGACGATGCCCCGTCTGATAAAAAAGATTAATTGAGCCCCTATGTTTGGTTTTAGTTTTGGTGAGCTCGCTTTAATCGCTGTGGTGGCGCTGGTGGTCTTAGGACCAGAGCGCCTGCCCGTCGTGGCAAAAACCGCAGGGGTCATGCTGGGCCGCTTACAGCGCTTTGTGAATGGCGTGAAGGCCGACGTGAGTCAGCAAATTAAAGACACTGAGTTAGCTCAGGTGCGCGACAGCTTGCAGGAGGCGGCTAAGACGTTGCAAAACAACGTCAGCGACGTGACCAGCAGCGTGCGGCAAAGCGTGACCGATTTGGAAAGTTCGCTGAATCAGGATGTGCCTAGCGGCCAGACGACATCGAACGGCGGCAGCGATACCGCCACAGCTACGTCTAAGCAGCCGTATCGCGCTTGGGAAAACCTGCCCACGCCGAGTAATCCGGATGATTTTTTATTCGGTGGCCAGACTGATTCGGCTGGTCAGGCTCGCCTTGGCCGATCTTTACATCTGCAAAGCCTACAAAAAAAGAAACGTTTGGTGCCTCGTCGTTTAACGCCGCCTAAGCTGCGTGCGCGTGGGGCTCGTGTTCATCCTTCACACATAGATACCCACCATGAATGAAGAAGTACAGTCTATCTTAGGCCACTTGGTGGAGTTGCGTAGCCGTTTTGTGCGCATCATCATTGGCCTATTGGTTTGTTTTTTGGCGCTGGTTGCCTTTGCTCAAGAAATCTACGCCTTTGTGGCCCAACCTTTGGTTGATGCCCTGCCTGCCGGTGGCAGCATGATTGCCACCGACGTCATTGCGCCATTCTTTGTGCCGATTAAAGTCACCATGATGGTGGCGTTCTTGCTGTCCCTACCGAATACGGCTTATCAGCTGTGGGCGTTTATTGCCCCCGCTTTGTATCAACATGAAAAGCGGTTGATTTTTCCTTTAGTGGCCTCGACCATCCTGCTGTTTTTAATCGGCATGGCCTTTGCCTACTTTTTTGTGTTCCCGGTGATTTTTCAGTTCATGGCGTCGGTTACCCCAGCTGGCGTGAGTATGGCCACCGACATCGATAAGTATTTGTCGTTTATTTTAGGCATGTTTCTTGCCTTCGGCCTGACTTTTGAGGTGCCGATTGTGGTGTTAGTACTGAACCGCGCAGGCATCGTCAGTCTGGCTCAGCTTAAATCAGCTCGTCCTTACGTGATCGTGGGCTCGTTTGTGGTAGCCGCCGTGGTGACGCCGCCAGACGTTTTGTCGCAAACCTTATTGGCCGTACCGCTGTGCTTACTGTATGAGTTTGGCCTGTTTATGTGCCGCTTTGTGAAAGTGAAGCCAATCAGCACTGAGGTGGCCGTGGTTGAGACGGCGGCTCAGAATGAAGCCGAGGCAGTACAGGAAAAGCCCGCTTTAAAAGATAAAACCAACCAGGATGAATCACCATGATGGGCAACCGTAACGCACGCTGGGTCGCCAGTGCGACTTTGATTGGCTTGATTGTGGTGAGCCTGGCCTGGGAGATGTGGCTGGCGCCAGCACGCCCTGGCGGCTCGTTATTGGCCTTAAAAGCCTTGCCTTTATGCTTGCCCCTAGCAGGCATTTTATTCGGCAAAAAATACACCTATCAATACAGCTCGATGCTGATCCTGTTTTATTTTGCCGAAGGCGTGATGCGTCTTTTTGATGCCGATCCTTTAAGTCGGCTGTGTGCGGCTTTGGCGACGGGCCTAAGCTTTGTGTTCTTTATTGCCTGCTTGCGCTACATTCGCTCTTTGAAAGCGGCTTAAGCCTTTGGCGACAAAGCCCCCTACTGCTCGGCGGTAGGGGGCTTTGTTATGGGCGCTGATCGGGCTGGACGAGTAGCGCTGTGGTTAGCAGATCTAAAACAGCGGTGACTTTGGGCAGTAGCTGCCGTTTACGAGGCCACAGCAGGTGTATGGGTAGGCCGGGTGTATTGAGCTGGGGCAGGAGCGGCACGAGGCTGCCTGAGGCCAGCTCGTCCTCAATCAGCCAGCTGGCCAGCTGGGCGATGCCCATGCCGGCAACGGTGGCCTGCACCAGACCATCACCGCTGCCGATGACGAGGGTGTGGGTCATTTTAGGCGTGGGCTGGGGCAGCCGCCAGGCTTGCGTGCTACCGTCTGCCTTGCCGTAGAGAATGGCTCGGTGTTGGCTTAAGTCTGCTGGGCCCAGGGGCACGCCGTATTGGGCCAAATAGGTGGGGGCGGCACAAAAAATCAATTCTTCCGTGCCTAAATAGCGTTGGCCTAAACGCTCAGACGGTTCAGCGTTGGGTAGGCCAAGGCGTATGGCAATGTCGATGCCTTCTTCAATTAAATCGATAAAGCGATCGGTGAATGAGATGTGAGGCTGTAGGCGTGGGTGGTCGGCTAAATAGGGCAGCAAGACAGGTAAGACTTTACGGTGGCCAAAGCTGGCCGGTAGGTTGAGGTGTAGTTTGCCAATGGGCGCTCTTTGCTGAGCCTGTAGGGTGGCTTCGGCCTCGTCTAAGTCGGCCAAAACCTGAATGCAGGTAGCGTAAAAAGCCGCGCCGGCATCGGTGAGGCTCAGGCTGCGCGTGGTGCGCTCAAATAAGCGGGTGTCTAAACGGGCTTCTAAGCGGGCTACTTGTTTACTGACGGCGGAATTGGTGAGGTGTAGTCGCTCTGCCGCGGCGGTGAAACTGCCTGAGTCGGCGCTGGTGACAAAGGCACTGATGCCTTTGAGACGTTCTGTTGACGGCATGATGTGCCTTATTATGGAAATAATTTCCATAATAGTGGGAATAATGATCTAAGACAACTCTATATATCTAGAATAAGCTGATGCCCTTGATGAATGTGATCGAGGGAATAGAGATGGTTCAGGTTAAAAAATCGGGTTTGGCCATCGCCGTCTTGGCGGTGGCGGCGTTTGTGATCGTGACTACAGAGTATTTAATCGTGGGGTTATTGCCGGCTTTGGCACGGGACTTTAAAGTGTCTATTGACGTCATGGGCTGGCTGGTGACGCTGTTTGCCTTTACGGTGATGCTGTTTGGGCCACTGCTGACGGCGCTCTTGGCACATATTGAGCGCCGACGCCTGTTTGTGTTTATTTTGCTGGTGTTCGCCGGCGCCAATGCCTTGGCAGCAGTGGCCAATGAGCTCTGGGTATTGGCGCTGGCGCGGTTTGTGCCGGCGCTGTTATTGCCCGTGTTCTGGGGCACCGCTAGCGAAACAGCGGTGCAAATGGTGGGCCCTGAGCAATCAGGACGAGCGGTAGCGCGGGTGTATCTGGGTATTTCGGCGGCGCTTTTGCTGGGGATTCCTCTCGGTACGCTGTGGGCCAGCGCCTGGGGCTGGCGCAGCGCCTTTTGGCTGTTGTCAGGCTTGTCGTTCCTGATGGCAATGGCTTTATACGGCTGGATGCCACGGGTAAACATGCCGCTGCGGCAGTCGCTGCGTGGGCAGATCGCTCAGCTATGGCAGGCTGAGTTTGGCTGGCAGGTGTTGACGTCGGTTTGGGTGTTCACCGCCATGTTTACGGCCTATACCTATTTGGCCGATATTTTAGAACGCTTGGCTGAAGTGCCAGCGAATCAAGTGGGCTGGTGGTTGATGGGCTTTGGGGCAGTGGGTTTGATCGGCAATGGCTTAGGTGGTCGTTGGGTGAGTCGGCAGCCTTTGGCAGCAACGGCTGGCTTTAGCCTGCTATTGGGTTTGGCCATGTTGTTGACCTCGTGGTGGATGGAACAGGGTTTGGGTCTGGTGGTAGGGCTGGCTTTATGGGGCATTGCCTATACGGCGCTGTTTCCCGTGTGTCAGGTACGCGTGATGCAGGCCGCACGCGGCGCTCAAGCCTTGGCGGGGACGCTCAATGTGGCGGCGGCGAATGCCGGTACGGGGCTGGGTGCCCTGTTGGGCGGCTGGGTGATTCAGACTTATGGTTTGACCATGGTGGCGCCAGTGGCGGCTGTCTTGGCGGTATTGACCTTGGCCTTCGTGCCCTTACTGCGGCGTCAGGGTTCAGCATAAACGCTAGGGCTTTAAAGAAACAGCCGCAGCCATTGATAGGCTGCGGCTGTTTGCGTTATGGCATTTAGGCCTCGAGTTTGACCTTCTTGCCAAACGACAGCAGGAACAGCACCGTCATCAGCGCAATGCCGATGATTAAACCATTGCTGCCGAGATAATGCATTAAGCCCATGCTCATCATCGGCGCTACGAGGCCGCCAAGGCCCCATACGAGGCCGAGACAGGCGTTGGCGGCCACGAGGTTGGGGCCAGTGAAATAATCGCCTACGCGCACCAAGCCCAGCGTGTAAATCGAGCCAGCAAAGCCGCCCCAAAGGAAGAGGGTGGGCCAGAGGAAAATAGGATAAGGCATTAAAAACGGAATCATGATCGTTAAGAGCAGGGTGCCGACGGCGCACAATACGTGGATGCGCACGCGGCCATAGGCGTCGCTGAGCCAGCCAAAGGGAATCTGGAAGCAGGCATCACCGATGAAGATCATGCTGACAATCAGCACCGCCAGCCGTTCGCTATAGCCATGCTCGATGCTGTACAGCGGCATGATGGACAGCACCGCAGCGTCAAAGAAGGCGAATAAGAAAATGGCCAGGATGATCACGGGCACGGTGCGCACAAAATAAAACAAAGACTTGCTGTGCTTTTGCTTCTCATGAAAGGCAAAATCCAGCGGCGCCCACATGGTGATGGCGAGGCCAATGAGGTGAAACGCGAATAACAGCCATAGAGCGGCGCCACCTTGAGCGCCGAGCATGGATAAGATAAAGGGGCCGAGAATTTGGCAGATGGTAAAAAATGTGGTGTAAATGGCCACAATTCGGCCGCGATCGTGGTCGCCGGCGAGGTCGTTGACGCAGGTTTCTCCCAAAATAATCAATAGGCTGCTGGCAATGCCGGCGGTGAGGCGCAGTAGGAAAATGAGGGTGAAGTGATCAACGTAGGCCAAGGGCAGAATGCTTAGGGTTAACAAAGCGGTGCTGGCCACGAATAAGGATTTAATGCTGAAGCGTTTGGCGATGGCGTTGGCAAAAAAGGCCATGATGACAATGCCAAGAGCAGGCGTAGCGGCCATGAGACCAATGATGAAGTCAGTGGCGCCCAGATATTTGAGCTTAAACGTCGTATAGGGAATGGTCAGCCCGGTGTTCAGGCTGACCACGCAAATACTTAAAATGAGGGTAATAAAAGGTAACGAAGGGTGTTTCTTGAGATTATTTAAAAATGGTTGGGCGATACTCATACAATGACTAAAAAATACCCGGCGAAGCAAGGCAGGACTTAAATTATAGCCCATCCTCTGACATTAAGCCATTTTCACCACCAAACATCTCCAAGACATTGACCTCCGGTGGAGGGGGTAAGAGTGCGGCTAAATTCAAAGCCTTAGCGTCTAGTCTGGGCATGTTTTTGTCATTGAATACCACTTGGTAGCCGCTACCAAAGTCGCGAACTTGAACGCGGGCGCCTAAGGGGAAGGTGGCTTTATTGCGCACGTGGCCAAAGGGGAAGCCGGTGAGTACAGGCGTTTTGGTGAGCTTGCTGATGTATTCGGCGACGGTGCTGAGGGTGTAGCTGCTGTCGTAGGTGTCGACGATTTTACCCATATTGAAGTCGCCTAAAATAATGGCGCTTTGGTTCTTTAAGGCACCCGACAGGTGTAAGGTTTGCAGCATGCGCTCAATACGGTAAGGCTGTTCGCTGGTGTCTTCTAAAAATAAAATGCCGCCCGGTACATTGGGCATGTATTCGGTGCCGGCAAGAGAGGCCAAAACGCTGAGGTTGCCGCCCCAAAGAATGCCTTCTGTGCGTACGCTTTGGGCCTGAATGCGCGGTACGTCAATAGTGAAGCTGGCTTCGGTGGTGCCGGTGATGAAGCCTTCCATCGCCGGTATGCTGAGGTTGCTGGAGCCGAAATCGCTGTAGGCCATGGGGCCGGCGAAGCTCATGTACTGGCCTTTGGCAAATAAGGCCACCTGTAGGGCGGTCACGTCGCTGTAGCCAATGAATAAGGTATCTTGTTCGCGCAGCTTATCGGCCAGTTTAGCAAAGTCGATGTGGGGCAGGAGGCGAATGGCACCATAGCCGCCACGCGCCGCCATGAGGCAGTCAGGCGCTTTTACGCGGCCAGAGGCGATGTCTTGCAGGTCGGCAATGCGTTGGGCATCTGTACCCGCAAAGCGTTGGTAGCGGCGATACAGGCTGCTTTGATTGCTTAGGTTAAAGCCTGCCTGGGTCAATAGGGTCAGGGCTCGCTGCGATTGCGCTTCGGTGGTCATGAAGCCTGAGGGGGCAATCAGGCGCATAGAGGCGCCGGCCACATTCGGTCGAGGCTGTGGGTGCTTGCCCGGCGACGTGGGCTTAACGCTTGGCTGCTGGGGGCTGGTACAGGCTTGTAAGATGCCGGCGCCGGCGATGGCAGACGACACTTTTAAAAACTGACGGCGTGGGGAGTTAAAAGTCATCATGGGCAAGGCTGCTTTCTGTAGGGTTAATGGGGCTGATCAAGCTCAGACAGGGCCAGGCGCATTTGGTTTGGCCAGTCGCTGGGTAAGTGAACGGCGTTGCTGCGTTTGGCAGGCGCCCAGATGGCGTCGGGGAAGCAGGCATCGTCGGCAAAGCGGGCGATGACGTGCCAGTGTAAATGAGGCACCATATTGCCAAAGCTGGCGAGGTTAATTTTATCGGGATTTAAAATAGTCCGCATGGCTTGCTCTGTGGCCCAAACCCAGTGCATGAGCGTGTGTCGTTCGGCAGGGGTGAGGTCGGTCATTTCTTTTTGGTGGGCTTGCCAGATGACGCGGCAAAAGCCAGGGGCGTGAGCGTCGTCGGTGACGGCAATGATGCGCACGTCGTCATTTTGAAGCAGAACCTGCTCGTTTTCTGGCTGGCACAGGGGGCAAGACATGGTTTTCCTTGGTATTTTAAATAAAGATCATCATAACGTGCTTTGTGGGCGGTTGCCAACTTTAGCGTGGTGGCTTGGGACTGTTATTGTGTTGGGTGGGCAAAGCATAGCGTGCCCACCGTTCTTAACGTGTTTCTACCCACATTTAAAACCCGCGTGGGTCACGACCCACCCTACGCTTAAGGGGCGACGTTGTAGACGTAAAAAAGAGAATAGCGAACGATATGATAAACCATGGTTTAATCACCCACAAAAAAAGCCCACCAAAAGGTGGGCTTTTACGCGAATCGTGATTACTTAGCGTCTACTTCACGTTGTGCTTCCACAGCGGCCAAGGCCACCATGTTGATGATGCGACGAACAGAAGAAATAGGCGTCAAGATGTGAACCGGTTTGTTCATCCCCATCAAGATTGGGCCGATGGTCACGCCGTCAGCGGCAGAAACACGCAACAGGTTGTAGCTGATGTTGGCGGCTTCTACGTTAGGCATCACCAATAGGTTGGCGGCGCCTTTAAGCGTGGTATCGGGCAATACTTGAGTGCGGAAGGTTTCGATCAAGGCAGCATCACCTTGCATTTCACCGTCGATTTCCAATTCAGGCTGAGCCGCTTGGATCAGGCCTAAAGCATCTTGCATGCGACGAGAGGTGTCGTTTTGGATAGAGCCGAAGTTTGAGTTCGACAACAAAGCCACCTTCGGCGTCACGCCAAAGCGATTCATGGTTTCTGAGGCCATGCGGGTGATCGAGGCCAACTGTTGTGCGGTTGGCTGTTCGTTCACGTAGGTGTCGGCGATGAAGATGTTGCCGCTAGGCAAGATCAAGGCATTCATGGCAGCCGCTGTTTTTTCAGGGTTGTCGTAGCCCAATACTTCTTCAACGATGCTGAAGTGCTGTTGGTAGGTACCAAACGTGCCGCAGATCATGCCGTCGGCGTCGCCGCGACGAACCATGATGGCGCCGATCAACGAGGTATTGCCGATCAACTTACGACGGGCCATCTCAGGAGAGACGCCGTTGCGCTTGCTGATTTCGTAGTAATCTTCCCAATAGTCGCGGTAGCGAGGATCGTCTTGGTTGTTCACCAGTTCGAAATCCACGCCGGCGGTTAGGCGTAGGCCTAATTTTTGGATGCGTTTTTCGATGACGCTTGGGCGACCAATCAAAACAGGATAAGCAATGCCTTGCAACACGATTTGTTGGGTGGCGTGCAGCACGCGTTCGTCTTCACCCTCACACATCACGATGCGTTTTAGGTCTTTTTTGGCTTGTGACATCACCGGTTTCATGAACAATTTAGATTTGTACACGAATTGTGATAGGCGCTCAACGTAGGCGTCCATGTCTTCAATCGGGCGAGTGGCCACGCCTGAATCCATAGCGGCTTGTGCCACGGCAGGCGCGATTTGCACGATTAGGCGTGGGTCGAATGGTTTTGGAATCAGGTATTTAGGACCGAATTCAGCCGTTTCGTTGCCGTAGGCGTCTGCCACTTCGTCGTTTTGTTCCGCCAAGGCTAGGTCGGCAATGGCTTTCACGCAGGCCAGCTTCATTTCTTCGTTAATGGTGGTGGCGCCAACGTCTAGGGCACCACGGAAGATGAAGGGGAAGCACAATACGTTGTTGACCTGGTTCGGGAAGTCAGAGCGGCCAGTGCCGATGATCACGTCAGGGCGGGTTTCTAGTGCCAATGGTGGCCAAATTTCTGGCTCTGGGTTGGCTAGGGCAAACACCAATGGGTTGGCGGCCATGGTCAACAGCATTTCTGGCTTCAATAGGTTGGCGCCAGATAAGCCTAGGAAAATGTCACAATCAACTACGCCGTCGGCTAGGTTACGTTTGCCGTTGTCGGCGATGGCGTAGCGTTTTTTGCTTTCGTCCATGCGGTCGTCACGGTTTTCGTAAATCACGCCTTTAGAGTCGCATACGGTGATGTTGGCGCGGTTCATGCCCAAGGCAACCAATAGGTCTAGACAAGCGATGGCGGCAGCGCCAGCGCCTGAACACACTAATTTAACTTGGTCGATTTTCTTGTCGACCACGCGCAGGCCGTTCATAACGGCGGCAGCGGCAATAATGGCGGTGCCGTGTTGGTCGTCGTGGAATACCGGAATATTGGCACGTTCGCGCAGTTTCTTCTCAATATAGAAACACTCAGGGGCCTTGAAGTCTTCCAAGTTGATGCCGCCAAAAGTAGGCTCTAAAGAAGCAATGATGTCGACCAGTTTATCTGGGTCGGTTTCGTTGATTTCGATGTCAAATACGTCAATGCCGGCGAATTTTTTGAACAATACGCCTTTGCCTTCCATCACTGGCTTACTGGCTAAGGCGCCGATGTTGCCTAGGCCTAAAACAGCGGTACCGTTAGAAATCACCGCCACCAAGTTGCCACGAGCAGTGTATTTGTAAGAGTTTAGCGGGTCTTCTTGAATGGCCAAGCAGGGTGCGGCCACGCCTGGAGAGTAGGCTAGCGATAAGTCATATTGAGTAGCCAATGGCTTGGTTGGGGCCACTTGGATCTTGCCTGGATTTGGGAACTCATGGAAGTTGAGAGCGGCTTCTTTGATTAATTCATCCATTTGGTTTGGAACTCCGTTGTAGTTAATTCGCCATGGTGGTTATTTGGCGCTGCGCAAATCGTCAAATAACAAAAGTGACCCCTATTATACGGATTTCAGCGCAATATAAAATAGGGATCACTGCTTTAACTGGCGTAAAAAAGCTTAAGGTTGCTGTTTTGTGTTTTCTTGTACTTTAGCAAGCAAGGGTGAGAGCTCAACCGTTGACCCTTGAGAGGTGAGCCATTTGCCTTGGATGCGCCATTCAGAATCGGCGTCATCAATACGAACATACCACGTTTTAGAGGCTGGTAACGCTTTTAGTTCAGCTTCGTATAGATTTTTATTGACGGCGTTAGGCGTCAGTTTAATCACCTGATCGTATTCTTGCAAAGTAGGGTGCATCAAATGTAAGGATAACTCGTCGGTTGAGTCAAACGTGCCGTTCATGAAGATGCGTGCCGTGGTGCCGTCTGGGCTAAACATCACGGTGGCGTCCACCTTGTTGGCTAAGGCCAATTGATCACGTTCCAATTGAAGGTTGATGTTTTTGCCTTCTTTGTAATAGTCATCGGTAACCAATGAGTCGGCCGTGGTGGCGGCAATGTAATAGGTGACAAAGCCTGCGATCAGAACAATGACGGGTCCTATGGCTAAGTAGTAAGGCCAAGGTTCTTTGTACCAAGGTTTCGAGCTCATGGGTAACAAGGTGGTTTTCATGGGGTTTACTCTCCGATGAAGTTAGACTTCTCAGTTAAGGTTTCTAAAGGCTTGCTGTCTGGCGTTGCGTCTGCGGCACCATATACCCGGAAATGGAACTTGATCGGGTGGCTACCTTTACCTGCATATTCAGGAATGGTGGCCACTTGTACCGATTTCTCGATGGTTTGACCCGCAGGCAGCAGCAAGGGTTCAGGCAGGCCTGTAATGGCGATGTCGGGGAAGCCTTCTACTTCTGCCACCAAGTACTGAGGAGTGTCCTTAGTGTTGATGATGTGCAGCATATAGGCGTTTTCCAACCAGCCTTGTTTGTTTTCACGCACCATGACGCCACGGTCTTTGATGATGTCAACGCGCACCGTTGGGCGCATGAATAGGCCCACAACTAAAGCAATCATGATCCCGAATAGAATGGCGCCATAGCCAGACACGCGCGGACGCCATAGGCGTTTCACAATCTGTGACTCTGGGTATTCTTTTTCTAGTGCGGCTTCGGTGGTGTAGCGAATCAGGCCGCGTGGCAATTCAATTTTGTCCATGACTTCGTCACAGGCATCAATACAGGCGGCGCAACCAATACATTCGTATTGTAAGCCTTCTCGGATGTCAATGCCAACCGGACAAACCTGAACGCATAAAGTACAGTCGATGCAATCGCCTTTAGGGGAGGCTGCGCCTTCGGCCTGTTTTTTCTTACCGCGCGGCTCGCCGCGGGCTTCGTCGTAGGAAATCACCAAAGTGTCGCGGTCAAACATAGCGCTTTGGAAACGGGCGTATGGACACATGTATTTACACACTTGCTCGCGCATCATGTGGCCAAATAAATAGGTCATGAAGCCATAAAAAGCAAGGGTAAACCATTCGCCGCCGACCAAGTTGAAGC
>JAGNTR010000153.1 GCA_017987415.1 Neisseriaceae bacterium | reverse complement strand
GCCAAACGCACCACCAGGTCACCCTGCAAGGTGTCGGCATCAAAGGCATGCATGGGCTGACCCAGCTCTAACATCACGTAATTGGTGATGTCCACCAAGGCGCTGATGCTGCGCACGCCGGAGCGTTGTAAGCGTTCAACCATCCAAGCCGGCGTCGCGGCTTGCGCATTCACCAAGTTCAGCTGGCGTATCAAGAAACGGCCGCAATGCTCGGGCGCGGCTATCGTCGCGCCAACGATTTGGTCATGGCCAATCGCCACTTCGGCAATCGCCACTTCGTTAACGGGTAAATGGGTTAAGGCCGCCACTTCACGCGCAATGCCGCGGATGCTCAGGCAGTCTGCACGATTAGGGGTGATTTTCAGGGTAAATAAATCATCGTTTAGGCGTAGATACTCACGAATGTCGGTGCCCACAGGCGCATCCGCAGGCAAAATCAACAGGCCGTCGACGTCATCCGGCAGGCCCAGTTCTTTGCCCGAGCACAACATGCCGTTAGACACTTCGCCACGCATTTTGGTCGGCTTGATTTTAAAATCACCCGGCAATAGTGCGCCCGCAGTGGCGCAAGGCACTTTCGCCCCCACCACCACATTCGGTGCACCACACACGATTTGCACCAGCTCACCGCTGCCAATGTCGACTTGGGTAATGCGCAAGCGATCGGCATTGGGGTGCGGCAGCAAAGATTTGACTTCGGCCACCACCACGCCCGTAAAGGCCGGCGCAGGACGCTCAGCTTCTTCTACTTCTAGCCCCGCCATGGTGAGGACATGAGCAAACTTGTCGGCTGCCAAGTTGGGATTCACCCAAGTTTTTAACCAATCATAAGAAAATTGCATGTCGTCACCCTTATTTAAATTGTTTCAAAAAAGCCAAATCATTGTCAAAGAACAAGCGCAGGTCGTTCACGCCATAGCGCAGCATGGCAAAACGGTCCATGCCCATGCCAAACGCAAAACCGGTAAACGTCTCAGGATCAATATTCATATTGGTCAATACGTTAGGATGCACCACGCCACAGCCGCCCACTTCTAACCAGCCTTTTTCACCCAAAATGTCGATTTCGGCAGAAGGCTCGGTAAAGGGAAAGAATGAGGGACGGAACCGTACTTGCAAATCATCGCGCTCAAAAAAACGACGGATGAAATCGGTCATGACGGCTTTTAAATCGGCAAACGTCACCCCTTCGTCAACCCAAAGGCCTTCACACTGATGGAACATCGGTGAGTGGGTGGCGTCTGAATCGACGCGGTACACGCGCCCAGGGGCAATGATTTTAATCGGTGGACGATTGGCTTCCATATAACGCGCCTGTATCGGCGAAGTATGGGTACGCAACACGTCGCCATTTTCAACGTAAAACGTGTCGGCCATGGCGCGGGCAGGATGATTCTTGGGAATGTTTAAGGCTTCGAAGTTGTAATAATCTTTTTCGATTTCTGGCCCATCGGCAACGGCAAAACCCATGCTGCGAAATAAATCGCTGACGCGGGCAATGGTCAAGGTCACCGGGTGTAGGCCCGCCTCTTCATTGCCACGGCCTGGCAGCGTGACGTCTAACGCCTCAGCGGCCAGCTGCGCCGCCAACTTGGCGTCATTAAATGCATCGCGCTTTTGATTAAAGGCCTCTTGAAAGTGGCCTTTTTGCTCATTGATGTAAGCGCCCTGGGTTTTACGTTCTTCCGGCGGCAGCTTGCCCAGACTTTTGAGCAGGCCGGTCAATTCGCCGGATTTGCCTAAGTACTGAGCCTTCACCAACTCTAATTCATTTAAATCTGCCGCAGCATTGATCGCGGCAATGCCTGCAGTGACAATTTGTTCCACTTGTTCCATAGGTCCTACCCACTGAGTTTAGCTTGTGCAAAGGTTAAACTGTATTGTTTATGTCAGGCTAACCTTTGCAACCTAAAGTAAGGTCAAGCTGGGTTGCTCAAGAAAGTTAAGCGATGCGCGTAACGATAAAAAAGGGAGGCCGTTAAGCCTCCCTGAGAAATATCTCAGTCCTTATACAAGACTGGCTTTGGCTTTTTCAGCGATTTGAGCAAAAGCAGCTTTGTCAAATACAGCCATGTCGGCCAAAACTTTACGATCGATTTCAATTGATGCTTTTTTCAAGCCGTTCATGAATTTGCTGTAAGACAAACCGCATTCACGGGCAGCCGCATTAATACGGATGATCCACAATTGACGGAATTGACGTTTACGTTGACGACGGTCGCGGTAAGCGTACTGACCAGCTTTCATGACTGCCTGTTTGGCAATACGATAGACGTTTTTACGACGACCGCGATAGCCTTTGGCTAACGCTATAACTTTTTTGTGACGAGCACGTGCGGTAACACCGCGTTTTACGCGTGGCATAAATTAACTCCTTAAGCGTATGGTAACATTTTAGAAATAGAAGCCATATCACGTGGGTTAACCATAGTGGTACCGCGTAATTGACGTTTATTTTTTGTGGTGCGTTTGGTCAAAATGTGACGCTTAAAAGCGTGCGCACGTTTAACACCACCGTTACCGAGTACTTTAAAGCGTTTTTTCGCACCCGACTTGGTTTTCATTTTAGGCATAATCTGCTCCCAATGAGTTTTTTAGACGTCATAGACATCTATTTAGATAAGATACAAGGTGGTTGGCAAGCCAACACTTAGGGACCTATGCATCACGGTTTTTTGTCGCAGTAATAAAGATTGGCTAACGCGACGATTAGCCAATCCCGAGATTATAACGCTATTTTTTCTTAGGGGCAATCACCATAACCATTTGGCGACCCTCTAATTTAGGAAACTGCTCCACGGCGCCGATTTCTTCCAAATCCGCCTGGATGCGTTTCAGCAAAGCCATGCCCAACTCTTGGTGAGCCATTTCACGGCCACGGAAACGCAAGGTGACTTTAACCTTGTCGCCGTCGGTCAAGAAACGGGTAATGTTACGCATTTTGATCGCGTAGTCACCAGAATCAGTACCAGGGCGGAATTTGATTTCCTTCACCTGGATTTGTTTTTGCTTTTTACGGGCTTCATCACGTCTTTTAGCCTCTTCGTATTTAAACTTGCCAAGGTCCATGACCTTGCATACGGGGGGCTTGGCATTGGGGGAAATCTCCACCAAATCCAAATCATGCTCTTCGGCCAAGGCCAAGGCTACTTTCAACTCAACGATGCCCATTTGTTCACCGTCGTGATTAATTAAACGCACTTCGTTGGCGCGAATTTCGCCATTGATCCGTGCTTCGCGTTCTTGGGCGATAGCTCATACTCCTGTAAATAATTTAGTCTACGGCAAGTGAAGCGGCAACTTCTTGTTTTAACATTAACAAAAACTCGCTCACGGTCAACTGACCCAAATCTTCGCCACCACGGCGACGAACGGCCACTTTGCCTTCCTGTTGTTCCTTATCACCAATCACAATTTGATAAGGTAATTTCTGCAAGCTGTGTTCACGGATTTTGTAACCAATTTTTTCGTTACGCAAATCCAACTCAACCCTAAACCCAGCCGCTTTTAGTTCTGCTGCCAAGCTTTTGCAATATTCGGCCTGTGCGTCAGTGATGTTCATGATCACCATTTGCACCGGCGCCAGCCATAACGGGAATGCGCCCGCATGGTTTTCAATCAGCATGCCAATGAATCGCTCTAGCGAACCCAGCACCGCGCGGTGTAACATCACCGGACGTTTACGGGCATTGTCTTCCGTCACATACTCGGCATCCAGACGCTCTGGCAACACCATATCCAATTGTAGTGTACCACATTGCCATGAACGACCTAATGCATCCTTCACATGGTATTCGATTTTCGGGCCGTAGAACGCGCCCTCACCCGGCAGCTCCGTCCATTCCATGCCGCAATCGCGTAGGGCTTCGCGCAGACCGCTTTCGGCCAAGTCCCAAGTCTCATCCGAACCGGCACGCTTTTCTGGACGCAAAGACAGCTTAATGGCCACGTCGTTAAAGCCGAACTGACGATAAACCTTCATGATTAAGCGGTTAAACTCACGCGCCTCAGGGCCGATTTGCGCTTCGGTACAGAAAATATGGGCATCGTCTTGAACAAAGCCGCGAACGCGCATTAGGCCATGCAAGGCGCCTGATGGCTCATTACGGTGGCAAGACCCAAATTCAGACATGCGCAAAGGCAGGTCGCGATAAGAGCGCAGGCCTTGATTAAAGATTTGCACGTGACCAGGACAATTCATGGGCTTCACCGCATAGTCGCGTTTTTCCGACTCGGTGGTGAACATGTTCTCTTTATAGTTGTCCCAGTGGCCAGATTTTTCCCACAGCTGTCTGTCCATAATCATCGGGGTACGCACTTCTTTGTAACCCCCCATGTCTAGCTCATGGCGCATGTGCTGCTCAATGGTTTGCCACAGAGACCAGCCTTTAGGGTGCCAAAACACCATGCCCGGCGCTTCGTCTTGCAAATGGAACAGGTCTAGTTGACGGCCCAGCTTGCGGTGATCGCGCTTTTCGGCCTCTTCCAGGCGGAACAAATAGGCTTTTAAATCATCTTTATTTGCCCATGCCGTGCCGTAAATGCGTTGCAGCATTTCGTTATTGCTGTTGCCGCGCCAATAGGCACCGGCTACCTTCATTAATTTAAACACCTTTAACTTACCAGTCGAGGGCACGTGCGGGCCACGACACAAATCGGTAAAGCTGCCTTCTTTATACAGTGACAAAACTTCGCCCTGCGGGATGTCGCGTATGATTTCGGCCTTGTATTTCTCGCCTTGATCTTCAAAAAACTTAATCGCATCGTCGCGGGACATTTCCATGCGCTCTACGGGGTAGTCGGCCTTGGCCAATTCCGCCATTTTTTTCTCAATGGCCACTAAGTCTTCTGGCGTGAACGGGCGCTCATAGCTGAAGTCGTAGTAAAACCCGTCTTCAATCTCGGGCCCAATGGTCACCTGAGCTTCAGGAAACAGTTCTTTAACCGCAAAAGCCAATAAGTGGGCGGTCGAGTGACGCAACACGCCTAGGCCTTCGTCGTCTTTGGCCGTAATAATGGCCAAATGGGCATCGGCCTCAATCACAAATGAAGTGTCTACCAGCTTGCCATCAACCTTGCCCGCCAATGCTGCGCGAGCCAATCCCGTGCCGATAGATGCCGCCACGTCATACACGCTCACTGGGGCATCAAATGGGCGAACGGAACCGTCCGGTAAGGTAACATTAAGCATGCAAAAACACTCCTAAATCAAAAGCCGTAAATTAAAGTAGTCATAATCATGTGGTCTGTTTGGTAGGCACGATTGGATTCGAACCAACGACCCCCACCATGTCAAGGTGGTGCTCTAACCAACTGAGCTACGTGCCTATATCAAAAACAACCTAACAGTCCCACCATCATCACGATGATATTTGGTAGGCACGATCGGATTCGAACCAACGACCCCCACCATGTCAAGGTGGTGCTCTAACCAACTGAGCTACGTGCCTATATAAACCATAAAAAGCGACTCTTTAAGCGATGCTGTTTCTCTGAGGCCGTCGTCCCGACAAAACCGACCGAGACCAGCAACAAAAAACAGCCTCCTTAAAGAGACTAGACGGTGATTGTACCCCACATAAAAAAGCTTTTGCAAGGAATTAGGCATTAAGCGTGCTTAATTAAATATTCTGGCCCTAAAACAGGCCGTCAAGACGCACTGTCTTGATGTTGGCCCCATTCAAGCGCACGCATTTTGTGTTATAACCAAAACAGGCATAGACATGCGCCCGCCGGCACCGCCCACAAGGCCCCTGCATGGCGACCTTCGGAACCCCATGACGCACAAGGACCCCCTATGAACACCCTGACTTGGCAAA
>JAGNTR010000031.1 GCA_017987415.1 Neisseriaceae bacterium | reverse complement strand
GGCAAACGCTGGTGCGGCTGGCTCGACGACATGACTTTATGTTGATTGAGGACGCCGCCTATGCTTTTTTGGCTGAACCTGCGCCTAGGCCACTCTATACCTATGCGCCAGAACGGACGGTTTATGTGTCTGGCCTGTCTAAAAGCGTGGCACCGGGCCTGCGGGTCGGTTGGGTGGTGGCGCCAGAGCCTTGGGTGGCCGCGTTGGCCTTGGCCATTCGTCTGCAAGGGTGGCATACGCCTACGGTGATGGTGGCCTTAGCCTGTCAATGGATTGAAAGTGGTTTGATTGACACCTTGGAAGTCGACAAACGAGCGGATGCCGCGCAGCGTCAGCAGCTGATGCGCCAAGTGTTTGAGGGCTTGCCGTGGCAGGCTCATCGCCAGGGGTATTTTGTGTGGCTGCCGCTGTCGGATACGGTGCGAGCGGAAGAAATTGCGGCCTTGCTTTACGCTCAGGGCATTGTGGTGACGACGGCTGAGCCGTTTAGTGCCTCCGGGGCGGCACCGCAGGCGCTTCGGCTGGCATTGGGTTCGGTACCGTTGCCGCGTTTACGCCAGGCGCTGCTGGCGGTGCGCGCTCTGGTGGCGGATTAGGGCGTAGGCGGGGTTAGCTGCGATTGCATCCAAGCCAAGTAGGGTGGATGGCCTGCTGTGATCGGCTGCATGATGATTTCGGGTACTTCATAAGGATGATGTGTGACGATGGCGGCGCTGAGCGCGCTAAAGCATTCAGTGCTTGATTTAATCATCAACAAGCATTCTTGCGACTGTTCTGTAGCACCTGCCCAAACGTAAACGGAGGTGAGGTTGGGCACAATGCTGACGCAGGCGGCCAGCTGTTGCTGGACCAGCAGGTGGGCGAGGCGTTCGGCGTTGTCTTTGGTGTCAATGCTGCACCAAACCAAGCATGGGGTCATGTGCGTGTCCTGAATGAAAAAGCCCCACCATCATAGCGAGGCGGGGCTTGAAAAGCAAACAGTGTCAGAGGGCTTAGGCTTTATTGCCTAGAACCAGGCCTTCTGCTTCGCCGGTCAATAAATATTGGATGGTGTCTTGGACGGTGCGGATTTTGTTGCCGAAGGGCAATGGATCTTTACCGCGGAAGAATAGGCCTTTGTTGACCTCACCACGCCAAGCGGCAGCCAGCTTTAAGTCAATACAAAACTGACCAATTTTGTCTAGGCCATCGCGCAGGCCGCAGGTGGTTAAGCAGTTAATGCCTTGGGTGCAGCGGCGCGGGTCGGCTTTGGCATTGGCTTGCAGTACTTCTTCGCGTTTTAAATAGCTTTTCAAGAAGGGGGTCATGACGCCGCGGGCGGGTAGGCCGGCTACGGACATGAATTCAACCACTTCTTCTTTTTCTGCGCCGGCTAAAGTATTTTTAAAGTTGATGTGAGCGTCGCCTTCTTCGGTGACGGCAAAGGCGGTGCCCACCTGAACAGCAGAAGCCCCCCAATCTTTAAGCGCGATCTTAATTTTGTCAAAATTGGCCATGCCGCCGGCCAAAATCAACGGAATTTTTTCCGATTCTAAACCCAGTTTTTTAAACGTTTCGAAGGTTTCTTCCAGTACACGGTGAAAGTCAAAGCGTGCGTCGTCTAAGCCAGCAATGGTGGCAGCGCCCAAATGGCCTGCTGCATGATTAGGGTGTTCAATCACGATGGCGTCGGGTAGACGATTCTTTTTCATCCAGCGTTTTAACACAATGCCGATGCCGCGTGATTCGGACAGAATGGGGAATAAAGACACGTCGGGGAAGTTGTCGGTCATCTCTGGTAAGTCTAGCGGTAGGCCTGCACCCATCACGATGGCGTGAGCGCCTGATTCGCAGGCTTGGCGTACTAGGGCAGGGTGGTCCTTAACCGCTTTCATGACGTTGACCGCAATCATGCCTTGGCCTTGCGCATCGGCTAAAGCGGATTTAATTTCCCGATCTAGGGCAATGCGGTTTAACGTGTCGTAGTTTTCTTGGGTTTGATTTTCTTTAGATTGGGCCAGTAAGTCTTCGTGCAGATGGCGCAGGTCGACGCTGGCAATCGTGCCCACGCCATTTTGGCGCGCTACGGCGCTAGACAGCTTGTGTGCGGAGACACCAACACCCATGCCGCCTTGAACAATCGGAATGAGTTCGCGGTCGCGTATGCGTAATGGGGAAAAAGAATGTTGCATGGTTGAATCCTTTTGTGTTGATGCTCAAACAGTTAATAATGAATCAGTCTGGTGGGTTAGTGTAGCTCATCTAGACTAAATACTCTAGCTTATTTTCAGAACATGGGGTTGATTGGGCCAAAATCAAGGCTAAGACGTCTTTAAATTTATTCTTATAGGTATGCCGTCTTAAAGTGCGTCATTTATGGTCCAGTTTCGGCGCGCCCTGAATTCTACTATAGATTAAGGCCCTAGGCTGTCTTTTACAGGTTAAAGAGGGTAAAAGGGCGCAATTATACTTGAGTTAATCACTAGGGTTTGCTAGTATTTGCGCAATTGGTAACGTACGTTACGGTTTACTTAAAGGCCACTGGAACAAGACTAACAGGGCTCTTTTATTTTGGATAAAGGTCGAACTTTGTCTTTAATCTTTATTCTAAATCGCTGAAATCATAATAAAATGATTTCTAAAACAGATACAATGTACTTACCTATCATACATATGGTTCAACCTAGGGTTGGGGCGTGATGATAGGTAAGTCTTATTTGTGTTTGTTTGACGTACACGCCCAAGCGTATGCACACACACCTGAATACTGGTTTTGGCTTAAATAAATGATTTTATATTGTACTATTTTATCTTGGAGGTATCGTGAGACCGCACGTCAATAAACTATTAACAGTTGGTTTGACCACTTTGGCATTGTCTATTGCCTTGACCGGCTGTAAAAAACAAGAAGCACCTCAAGCCCCCCCTGCCGTACCCGTGACTTTACTGACTGTTCAGGCTCAAGATGTGCCCGTACAGTTTGAGTATGTGGGCCAAGCGGCAGGTTCAAGAGAAGTTGAAGTCCGCGCACGCGTGGGCGGTATTTTGCAAAAACGCTTATTTATTGAAGGGCGCTCTGTTAAAGCCGGCGACGTGCTGTTTCAGTTAGATCCAGCGCCATTCCAAGCGGCTTTTGACCAAGCGAGCGCCGCCTTGGCGGTAGAGCAAGCGCAGCTCACGCGTACCAAGCAAGACTTCGACCGTATCGTGCCCCTTTACAACGAACAAGCGGTTTCACGTAAAGACTACGACGATGCTAAAGCGGCCTATTTAGCCGCCCAGGCCAGCGTTGAGGCCAGCCGTGCTCGTCTACAAGAAGCCCGCATCAACTTAGGCTATACCCGCGTTGTCGCCCCCATTTCTGGCGTGACCAGTCTGGAAGCGGTTTCTGAAGGTAGCTTGATCACCAATACCAGCGCCGAAGGCAGCCTACTGACCAAGATTTCCCAGCTTGATCCACTGTACGTGAACTTCAGCATTGCTGAGGGCGACTCTTTGCGTCTGCGCGACATGTTGCAAAGCGGTCAGCTGACCATGAGCAATGATCAAAACTACGTGGCGACGATTCGCTTGGGCAACGGCCAAATGTATCAACACGAAGGTGTGGTGAGCTTTACCGACAACATTGTTGACACCACCACCGGCAGCGTTAAGGCTCGTGCTGTGTTCCCTAACCCGACAGGCGACATCATGCCCGGTCAGTTTGTACGCGTGATTTTAAAGGGTGCTGAACGTCCAAACGTGATCACCGTACCGCAAAACGTGGTCTTGAGCAGCCAGCAAGGCAATCAAGTATGGATTATGGATAAAGATGGCAAGGCACAACCACGTATGGTGACGTTGGGTGAAGAGTCTGGCAATAACGTCATCGTTGAATCAGGTTTGAAAGTGGGCGATAAAGTGGTCACCGATAACTTGATGAAGATTCGTGCCCCAGGTACGCCATTGCAAAGTGCGCCAGCCAAAGCGGCTGCGCCGGCCCCTGCTAAAAACGCGACGCCAGCAGCAGAACCTGCTGCCCCAGCCCAAGATGCCGAGCCAAAAGCTGCGGCCAAACCTGCTGCTGAATAACAGGGAGTTTGATGTATGTTTTCAGAATTTTTTATTCGCCGACCGATTTTCGCAACCGTTTTATCGATTGTGATTATGTTGGCAGGCGGCCTGTCCTTAAAGGCCTTGCCGATTGAGCAGTTCCCTGACATCGTTCCGCCGGTTGTGAACGTGTCGGCTACCTACCCAGGTGCTTCTGCTGAGGTGGTATCCAATACGGTTGCGGCGCCATTAGAGCAGGCGATTAACGGGGTGGACGACATGCTGTACATCCAGTCCACCAGTAACTCTAGCGGTGCTTTGTCGTTGAGCGTGACCTTTAAAATTGGTACCGACGCCGACGAAGCCACCATTAACGTCAATAACCGCGTGCAAAGTGCACTTTCTGGTATTCCTGAGGAAGTGCGTCGTCAGGGCGTGGACGTGCGTAAGCGTTCGAACTCGTTCTTGCAGGTGATCAGCGTGTTCTCTCCGGACCAAAGCCACGATACGCTGTTTTTAAGTAACTATGCCACGTTGAACTTAGTGGATGCCCTGAAACGTGTTGATGGTGTGGGTGAAGTGCAGAACTTTGCCGCGCAAGACTACGCCATGCGTATTTGGATGCGTCCTGACAAAATGGCTCAGTTAAGCGTGAACACCAGCGATGTGGCGGCAGCCATTCGTGAGCAAAACGCCCAGTTTGCGGCCGGTAAAATTGGCGCATTGCCCACTAAAGATCGCCTAGATTTCACCTATACCGTGACCACTCAAGGCCGTATGAGCGAGCCAAGCGAGTTTGAAAACATCATTATTCGTTCGAATCCTGATGGTTCTAAAATCTTGCTCAAAGACATTGCGCGTTTGGAATTGGGTGCATTGAGCTATGACTTTAAAGGTGAGCACAACGGTCGTCCGACCGTACCCGTGGGGATTTTCTTGGCTCCTGGCGCGAACCAAGTGGCGACAGCTGATGCGGTACGCGCCACCCTAGATGAAATGTCTAAAACCTTCCCAGCAGGGGTGGAGTATGGCATTCCTTACGACACCACGAAGTTCGTGAACGCGTCGATTAAAGAAGTGGTGAAAACGTTTATTGAAGCGTTGATCTTGGTGTTCTTGGTGGTGTATTTATTCTTGCAAAACTGGCGCGCCACGCTGATTCCGTGTATTGCGGTACCGGTGTCGATTATCGGGACGTTTGCGGTGATGTATTTGCTGGGCTTTACCATCAATACCTTGACGCTCTTTGGACTGGTGTTGGCCATTGGTATTGTGGTGGATGACGCCATTGTGGTGTTGGAAAACGTTGAGCGGATCATGCGGACCGAAGGCTTGAATGCTTTGGATGCATCGATTAAAGCGATGCGCGAAGTGGCCGGTGCGCTGGTGGCGATTGTGTTGGTATTGGCGGCGGTGTTCGTACCGGTGGCCTTTATTGGCGGTATTGCTGGCGAGATGTATAAACAGTTTGCGATTACGATTGCCGTGTCGGTCGCGATTTCTGGCCTCGTGGCTTTGACCTTGACGCCTGCCTTGTGTGCGGTGTTCTTGGATGAGCATGACGATGAGAAAAAACCGAACCGCTTCTTCCAAGGGTTTAATAATTTCTTTGATAGAGCCACCCATAAATACACGGCCGGCGTTCGCTTCTTTGTGAAACGTATGCTGCTGGGCTTTGGTGTGTTGGCTGCTGTTTGTGTGGCCTCTTGGGGCTTGGTTGGTCAAATTCCAAGCTCTTTGGCGCCGGAAGAAGACCAAGGTTTTGTGTTTGGTGCGACGATGTTGCCTGAGGGCACCAACCTTGAGCGTACCCACGACGCCATGCAAAAGCTGGATAAGATTTTGGTTGAGAATGACAATATTGAAGAAGTCATGAGCTTCTCTGGCTTTGATATTTTGTCTGGTGGTGCGAAGAGTAGCTCTGGCGTGTCGTTTATTATCCTGAAGGATTGGGGTAGCCGTGCCGGTCAAGAAAACTCATCGTTTGGCGTGATTGGTAGCCTATTTGGCGCCACCGCTGGCTTGCGCGACAGCTTTACTTTATTCCTAAACCCACCGCCGATTTCAGGCATGTCGAATACGGGTGGTTTTGAGGGCTATGTTCAAAGCCGTGAGAGCGCTTCGCCAGAAGCCTTGAGCCGTGTGATGAATGATTTTGTGGCCGCGGCCGCACAGCGTCCAGAATTGCAGGGCGTGCAAACCACCTTTACGGCCAACGTACCGCAGATCAGCGTGGAGCTAGACCGTGAAAAAGCCCGTGCATTGGGCGTGCCGATCACCGACGTATTTGACACCATGCAAAGTATGTTTGGCTCGCTGTACGTGAATGACTTTAATAAGTTCGGTCGCGTGTATAAGGTACAAATGCAGTCTGAAGCAGACTACCGCGCCCGGGTGTCTGATATTGGCAATATGTATGTACGCTCAAGCGGTGGCCAGATGGTGCCCTTGACTGCCTTGGTTAACGTGAAGCGTACGGTTGGCCCTGAGATCATGGAACGCTTTAACGTGTTTACCGCAGGTAAAATCATGGGTAACCCAGCCCCAGGCTATAGCTCGGGCGAGGCACTGGATGCAATGGAAGCTTTAGCGGCAGACGTCTTGCCTGAAGGTTATGCTTTGGCTTGGTCTGGCTCTGCCTTCCAAGAGAAGTCAACCCAGGGCTCGACCGTGGTCGTGTTCGCCTTCGGCCTATTGATGGTGTTCTTGATCTTGGCCGCTCAGTATGAGCGCTGGACCTTACCGATTGCCGTTCTGTTGGCGGTGCCGTTTGCCTTATTTGGTGCGCTGTTGGCCAACTGGATGCGTGGCCTACAGTTTGACATTTACTTCCAGGTGGCATTAGTGACCCTGATTGGTCTGGCGGCGAAGAACGCGATTCTGATTGTGGAGTTCGCGGTGCAGCAAATGGAAGACGAAGGCAAAAACGTTTGGGAGGCTTCTATTGAGGCGGCTCGCCTACGGTTCCGTCCGATTGTGATGACATCTTTAGCCTTTATGATGGGCGTGTTGCCATTGGCCATCAGTAGCGGTGCCGGTTCTGCCAGCCGCCACTCGATTGGTACGGGCGTGATCGGTGGGATGTTGGCTGCGACGTTTATTGCCATTATCTTTGTGCCGATGTTCTTTGTGTTCATCATGACCTTGGGTAAAAAAGGCAAGGGTAAGGACAAAGACAGCCGTGAGGATAAAGAACCCACGAGCATTAACGGGGAAGGGGTGTAATATGAAAAAGATCATGACGATGGCCGTGGTAATGGCGTTGACAGGCTGTTCGGTAATGCCTACCTACCACCAGCCGGAAACCCCACTGCCTGCCGGTTTTAACGTTGAATCCACTCAAGGCCAAGATTTAAGCGTGTTGGTGGCCGATGAGTGGTGGCAAAACTTTGGCGACTCTAGTCTCAACCTCTTGGTGACCAGTGCTCTGATTTATAATCAAGACTTGGTTGCCGCTCAGGCCCGAGTGGAAGAAGCAGCTGCCAATGCCGGCATCGCTCGTAGTGCGCTGTTCCCGACAGTTGACGTGAACGGTAATTTTGCCCGTCAACGGACGTCGCAAGAAACCACAGCACCTGGCCAAGACCTGATCGGCGATGTGCGTACCGGTAATGCTCAGCTGTCTTGGGAGCTAGACCTGTGGGGCAAGCTACGCGCCCAAAATGCCGCAGGTAAATCACGCTTTTTAGCGTCGCAATACAATCGCGATGCCTTGAAGCTGTCGATTGCGGCCTTGGTGAGTAAAACCTATTTTCAACTGCAGGCGGCTGATGAGCAGTTAAACATCGCTAAAAGCACGTTGGAAACGCGTCAGAAAACCCTCGAGCTGTATCAAAAACGCTATCGTGGTGGGGTGATTTCGGCTTTGGAACTGCGTCAAGCCGAGGTTGAAAAAGCCACTTCTGAAGCTGATGTGCCGAGAATCGCACAGCTGGTACGCCAAACCGAAAACGCCTTGGCGGTGTTGGTTGGCCGTACGCCAGAGCAAATGGTGGACGGTTACATCGAGCGTGCCCGTAACACCTTACGCACGCCGGTGGCGCTGGATTTAATCCCAGAAGCCTTGCCTAGCCAGCTATTGGTGCGCCGAGCTGACATTCGTGCGGCAGAGGAAAACCTCAAGGCTGCAAATGCTGACATCGGTGTGGCGCGCGCTGCATTCTTGCCCTCGATTGGGTTGACGACGGCCATTGGTTCACAAAGCTTGTCTTTGGATGGTCTGTTTAGCGCCCCTGCACGGACGTGGAGCTTTGTGGGCAATATTGCCGCGCCGATCTTCCAAGCTGGCCGAATCAGCTATGGCGTGAAGGCTGCTAAGGCTCGTGAGCAAGAAATGGTGGCGACCTACCGTGGCGCCATTCAGGTGGCGTTCAGAGAAACCCTGGATGCCTTGAGTGCTCATGGCTATACGCGCGAGCAAGAAATGGCCACCAATAAGCAGTTAACGTCTATTCGTGGCGCTGTACGCTTAGCACAGTTACGCTATGACGGCGGTTATTCTGATTATTTGACCGTCTTGGACGCCCAGCGCAGTATGTATCAAATTCAGCAAAGTGCTGTTGCCGTTCGTTTAGAGCGTTTAAACAGCATGGTTGATTTATACAAAGCCTTAGGCGGCGGTTGGGATGAGGCGAAAAGTGAGCTGAAGCCAGAACTGCCTAAAATTTTGGTACACTAAGGCTGCTTGATTCATGGCCATGAACAAGACCACCCCTAAGGGTGGTCTTTTTTTGTGTTGTCATTAACGCACACAGCCATTGAATATAGATATATGATATAGATTGTTAACAAGGAGTGAATTATGCCAGAAACCGTTCAGCCCGATTACGCCAGCTACCACGCTCGTCGGATTGCCGATATTTTGATTGCGTTAGGGGATGATGACGCTCAGGTGGCGCCGATTTTGGTGGCCTTAGACGACGACAAAATTGCCGAAACCCTAAAGTTTTTGGCCCCGCTTAAGCAACAAAGCATTTTGCAGCTGTTGGCGCCCGAACGCGCCACGGCCATTTTGGAAATCATGCCGATTGACGAAGTGACGGACTTAGCCTTGATTTTGAATCAGCCCAGCCGAAACCAGTTTTTGGCGCGGCTGTCGGCTGAAAAGGCACAGAAGGTTCAGTCATTCTTAGGTTATTCGGAAGATTTAGTGGGCAGTATCACCACCACGGAATTCATTGCGTTGAGTCAGAAGGCCAGCGTGGGTGAGGCCTTGGCCCAAACCCGAGCGCATGCGGCCACGGCGGAAACGGTGAACTCTTTGTATGTGGTAGACGACAATCGGTTGCTGGTCGGCGTGGTGTCGATTCGGCGCTTGCTTAGCCACCCAGATGATGCCTTAATCGGCGCCATTATGGACACCGATGTCGGCGCCATTGGGGTGAAGGAACGGATTGAGGCAGCGCATCGCATGATTGAGCGTAACGACTGGACTTCGCTACCGGTGATTGATGAAATGGGGCGCATCTTGGGCTTGGTGACGGTGGATGACATCATGGAATACAGCACCTTAGAAACCACCAAAGACACTATGCGTATGAGCGGTAGCTTGCCGCTGGCCACACCCTATTTTGAAACCTCGATTTGGGGCCTGTATAAAAAGCGGATTTTCTGGATTTTACTGCTGTTTGTGGCCGAGGCCTATACCGGTACGGTGCTCAAACACTATGAGGATTCTTTGGAAACCGTAGTGGCTTTAGCTTTCTTTATTCCACTTTTGGTGGGGACCGGCGGCAATACCGGGACTCAGGTGGTGGCGACGGTGATTCGCTCGATTGGCACCGGTGAAATTAAGTTTGCTGACACGTTTAAGGTGATGAGTCGAGAGTTTATGGTGGGTGCCCTAATAGGGGTGACGGTTTTGGTGGCCTGTTTGATTCGGGCCTATTTCCTTGGTGTCGGCAAAGAGGTGGGGCTAGTGGTAGGGATTACCGCGCTCTTTGTGGTGGTTTGGGCCTCGATCGTGGCGTCTTGCTTGCCGATTATTCTGACCCGCTTAAAGTTAGATCCAGCGGTGATTTCCAGCCCGATGATCACCACGGTGGTCGATGGTACCGGTTTGATTATTTACTTTACCGTGGCTCATGCGTTGATTACGGCGTTGCAATAAGCCCGTGAGGCAGGATAACGGTTTTATTTTATCGTGGCTTATTTTAGAATAAGGCGATTATTTTTCGGCAAAGGTGAACGGCATGCGTTGGGAAGGCAGAAGACAGAGTCAAAATGTTGAAGACAGGCGTGCCCAAGGGGGCGGTGGCGGTGGGCCACGGCTACCCGGAGGTAAGGGGGGCCTGTTGGTGATGGCCGTTGTCGTCATCGCTGGGCTTTATGGCGTTGACCTTTCTGGATTGATGACCATGGTGGATGATCCTGCGGCCAACCAGAGCCAGCAGGTGCCGTACCAGGCTGGCGCAAAGGAACAAGAGGCGGCTGCATTGACCTCGGTGGTGTTGGCCGATACGGAAGACACGTGGGCACGTATTTTTCAGCAGCAGGGCCAGCGCTATCAGCCGCCTAAGCTGGTGCTGTATCGTCAAGCGACCCGAACGGGCTGTGGTACCGGCCAAGCGGTGATGGGGCCTTTTTATTGCCCAGCCGATCAAACCGTGTACATTGATCTTTCATTTTACGACGACATGGCTAAGCGCCTAGGCGGCGGTGGTGACTTTGCTCAAGGCTATGTGATTGCCCATGAAGTGGGCCATCATGTCCAAAATTTGCTGGGCACCGAGCGTAAGGTACGCCAAATGCAACAGGGCCAAAGTGAAAAAACCGTGAATCAGCTGTCGGTGCGCATGGAGTTACAGGCTGACTGTTATGCTGGCGTCTGGGGGCATGCCATGGGCCAGGAAAATATTCTGGAAAATGGCGACCTTGAGTCGGCCCTGCGTACGGCAGAAGCCATCGGCGACGATCGCCTACAGCAGCAAAGCTCGGGGCGGGTGGTGCCCGATAGTTTTACCCACGGTTCGTCTGAGCAGCGCCACTATTGGTTTAGCCGAGGCTTTCAATCTGGCGATGCTGCACAATGCAATACGTTTAGCGATGTATTCTAATCATAATAGGGGAATGAAATGATTGTTTTTATCACCGGCGCCAGCGCTGGTTTTGGCGCGGCCATTAGCCGCCGCTTTATTGCGGCAGGCCATCAAGTGATTGGCACGGGGCGTCGCGCCGACCGGCTGGCGGCGTTGCAGCAAGACTTGGGCAAGGATTTTTACCCCTTGGTGTTGGACGTACGTGACGGCGCTGGCCTAGCAGAAGCCTTGGCCGGCCTGCCTGAAGCTTGGCAGAATATTGATGTGTTGGTGAACAATGCTGGCTTGGCTTTAGGTCTGGAGCGTGCTTATGAAGCCAATGCCGATGATTGGGCCACGATGATCGACACCAATGCTAAAGGTTTGGTGTTGACCACGCGGGCGCTGTTGCCTGGTATGGTGGCGCGTAATCTCGGACACGTGATTAATATTGGCTCTACGGCGGGCAACTGGCCTTATGCCGGCGGCAATGTGTATGGGGCGACTAAGGCGTTTGTGCGCCAGTTTAGCTTAGGCCTACGGGCCGACCTACAGGGTACGGCCGTGCGCGTGACCAATATTGAGCCGGGCTTGGTTGGCGGCACGGAATTTTCCAATGTGCGCCTGAAGGGCGATGATGAGAAAGTGGCTCAAATTTACGCCAATGCCGATGCCTTAAGCCCTGAAGACGTGGCTGAGTCGGTATTTTGGGTGGCGACGTTGCCGGCGCACGTCAACATCAATAGCATGGAAATGATGCCTGTGTGCCAATCGTTTGCCGGTTTGAGCGTGACGCGTAAGGCCTGATTGCTGGGTTAAAAAGCCCGTGGCTGCAATTGCAGCCACGGGCTTTTTCGTGGGCGCCGTTAGGCTAGCGCGGCTGGCCCCAGCCGCTGATTAAGACTAATAGGCCGACCAAAACAATGGCAGCGCCGAGCCAATCGCTGTGGCTGAGCTTAATGCCGTCGACCCAGCGCAGCCACAATAGCGCGGTGAGGACGTAGACGCCGCCATAGGCCGCATAAATACGGCCACTGGCCACGGGGTGGAGGGTCAGAAGCCAGGCAAATAAGCCCAAGCTTATCGCGGCCGGTATCAGTAGCCACGCGCTGCCGTTTTGTTTGAGCCACAGCCACGGCAGATAGCAGCCGATGATTTCGGCTAAGGCGGTGATGAAAAATAAGCAGGTGGTTTTTAGCATGAGCGTTGGCCTCGCCATTCGGTGATGAAGGTCGCGATCTGCGCGATGTGATTGAGGTCTAGTTGCGTCACGTTTGGCGGCAGATCAAGGCCGACATCGGTGGCGTCGGTAGCCAGGGCGATGACGTGAGGGTCTAATAAATCAGCCAAGGGCTTGCCTACGGCGGCGCGGTACAGCGCGATTTTAGGTAGGGGCTCGTGCTTAAAGCCTTCGACCAGAATCAGGTCGACGTTGCCGAATTGTTGGGCCAGTTCGGCTAGGCTGTTCGGCTGGCTCGGGGTTTCCGTCATCAGTGCCCAGCGTTGGTCGCAGGCCACCATGGTTTGGTGGGCGCCGCTGTGGCGCAGCTCATAGCTATCTTTGCCCGGGGTGTCGACGTCGACGTTGTGGTGGCTGTGCTTGATTAAGCCTACGCTCAGGCCTTGTTGTCGTAAACAGGGAATCAAGGCCTTGAGTAAGGTGGTTTTGCCAGTGCCGCTATAGCCGACGATGCCTAAAAGAGGGGGGTGCATAAAGAGCCCTTGGGTGAATGTTCTTGTATCAAACTCAATAAGAGAGGTCGTGAGTCAGCCTATTGTACCCATTCGCTTAGGCGTGCGACAAGGCAGGCATAGTCAGCTGTGCGTGGGCAAATGGATTGTCTTTATCGGCCAAAACGAAGAGATGGCTATCGTCATCAGCGTGCGGGCGTGCATCAAAATCATGAGTGTCTTTAGGGCTAAAGCCTAGGGCAACCTTATGCTGGGCCTCGGTCGAGATGGCCGCCATGATGCGTTTCAGGCTGGTTTTAGGCTGGCCAAATACATCATAGAGTAAATGCTGGTCGTCCTCTTCTACGCAGATGGCCACTACGCCTAGTTCTGGTAAGTGATATACATGGTCATTTAAGAACTGGCTACAGTAGAACATCAGCAAGCCCCAGTTTTGCAATAGAGGCAGTTCGGCATAGGGATTACCTGCTAGAAAGTGCTGACGCAATAGGGCCACGTCTTCAGGCAAGTCCATGTGTAAACGTTGGCGTATGCTGTTGAGCGGTGCCACGCGGGCATGGTGTTGATACTCCTGGGCTGCAATAAAGCCATAGCGTGGGTAAAAATCCAGCACGCTGCCGTTGGCGTATAAATAGAGGGCGTCACATTCGGGCTGATACCGCCTCAGCACGCGCTGCATCAGCGCGTCGGCTAAGCCTTGGTGGCGATGGTCAGGGTGGGTCATGACGGTGCCGATTTGGCCATAGCATTTAGCTAGGCCTTGATGGGTGGTGTGGATGAGGCTGATGGACACATTCGCCACGACCTTGCCTTGATGGAGCAGCACGTGTGGGCGATAGGCGTCTTGCCAATAGCCTTGTTGATGCCAGGGTTCAAAATCCAGCTCAAAAATGCGTTGACTGAGCTGGCTAAAGCTATGGCGTACCGCTTCATTGTCGCGCACTTGATCGCAATAGGTGTAGTGAGGGGAATGCATGAAGATCCTTTGGGTTTAGCGTTTGGCGCCATCGCAGAAATGCGTCCAGACCAGATCGATGGCCTCTTTGAGGGTGACGTTGCCGATGTGGACCTGCACCCAGGCAATCGATATATGCGTGTGTAGGCTATTGGTTAACCAGTCTAGCGGCAGCTTGGGGTTGAAATAGTCTTGCGCATAGAGGGTGCTTAAAGTGTCGTAATAAGGGGCTAGGTGGGTTTGGATGCTGGCACTGAAATCCTGGGGTGCCTTATTGTTGGGATAGTAAAATAGAAAATAAACCTTATCGCCCTGGGCCGTGCAGGCCGCGATCATGGCGCGCAGCCGTGCTTCTGGGTCGGCCATGCTGGGCAGCTGGTCTAAGGCTGTGCGTAAGCTCTGTAAGGCATAGTGGGCCATGGCGGCAAATAGCGTGTCGCGTCCGTCAAAGTGGCGATGAAACGTGGCTTTGCTAATGTTGGCGGCAGACGCGATTTCATTGAGTGTGGCCGTTGGATTCATGATGATGAACGGTAGGGCGGCGTCGATGATGAGCCGTTGACGGGGGCTAATGGCGGGCATGGTGAGACTCTTTAGTATTGTTTGAGACTATTTTGTCTCATTTGTACTGAGTGGTCAAGAAGGGCTGTCGGATGCTCAGCTGGCGTGAGCGCACAAAAGAGCCATTAAACGTTAAAAAAGTGCCGAAAAAGCAAGGTGTTTAGGTGGATTTAATTCTCCTACAGGTGGCTTGAACTTTAGCTTTTTAGCCCCATCATAAGCTTACGGTCTGTGTGGTTTGGGAAAAGGCTGAGGTAAGTGACAAGGGTTTGTATTTAATCTAATTTTACGTAGCTAAGCATTGTCATTTGTATGGGTCTAAGCTACAGTCGTTATCCATAACCATCGGCTTGTTTTGGCCGAAAACACGCACAGGTTAAGAACCAATAAACAAGCATAATAAAGAAAGTATGAAGGTAAGCCATGCACACGCATAAACGTAAGGCCCTTTTGGTGGTAAGCGCTCATCGCGAGCTTGGGGAGATTGAAAAGGCCACGGGTTTTTGTTATGAAACCTTGGCCATGCAGTATTGGGGACTATTGGATTATGGCTTTGACGTCGACATTGCGTCGATTAATGGTGGCCGTGCGCCAGCTAATCCAGCCTATTTAGATGATGTGGCACAGCGCAGTAAGTCGCTGCGTCGATTTTTAACCCATGGCGCGAGCGTGGCGAAAATTGAGCACAGCTTGGCCATCAGCGACATCAATGTGGCGGACTACACCATGGTCGTGTTGATTGGCGGCTATGGCGCACTGTGGGATTTTCCGACCTCAACGCATTTGGCCTATGCCGTGAGTCAATGTTTTGATGAAGGCATTTTGCTGGGGGCGGTGGGAGAAGGCGTAGCGGGTTTAACCTATGCACGCCACACGATGTTGGGCTGTGAAGCACCGGATGTGCCGGTGGTGGATGGCCGTCAAATGACCTGTTTTAGCGATGCAGAGCTTGAGGCGGCTGGGCTATTAACTTTAGCGCCCTTCTCCTTGCAGCAAAAACTGGCAGCGCAAGGGGCGAAGCTGAGTTTTAATCAAGCGCATGAGCCTTGCGTGCGCCGTGACGGTGATTTGGTAACGGGCCAAAACAGTGCATCAGCGGACCTGGTGGTGCAGGCGCTGTTGCAGCGCCATCGCGAACGATTTAAAGAATAAAGCAGTAGGCGTATGATGAAGAGCAAGCCCTATCGGCTTGCTTTTTATGTTTATATTCAATCGAGAAAGTCACCATGAGTGCATTGGCATCAGCCTTTATTGGCCTATTGTTGACGGCAGGGCTGTTGATTGCCATCCCTGGCCCCAGCGTATTGTACATCGTTGGCCAAGCTTTGGCGTTTGGTCGTCGCAGCGCCCTGTATGGCGTTTTAGGTAATACCGTTGGCAGCGCCAGTACTGGGCTGTTGGTGGTGTTGGGCCTAGGGTATGTGTTTACGCTGGTGCCGTGGTTACAGACGGTGACGGTCATCGTGGGCGCGCTGGTGTTGCTGTGGATCGGTGGCCAATACATGCATCAGGCCTGGCGACCAGGCGCTATTTCGGCGGCCGTGGTGGAGGCCAACCCTGGTCACTCTTTTCGCATGGGGTTAGTCGTCGGCGCCAGTAACCCAAAAGTCTTGATTATGTTTGGCACCATTGTGCCCAGCTTTATGCCCCGCACAGACAGCGTGGGCCTATCGGCACAAACGTTGATTTTATTACTGGCTTTGGTGCCGATTGTGACGGGCCTCGTGGTGGATACCGCTTGGGCCATGCTGGCCGTGGCGGGTAGACGCTTCATGCAGGGCGCTGAATCACGCCTGCGTTTGATGCACTGCCTAGGTGGCTTGCTGATGTTGATGATGGCGCTGTGGCTTTTGGTTGATGTGGCTATAGGTATTGTTTAACCGGTTCTTGGATGAAGTTTAAAAATGCGCTGATGCGGGCCGACAGTTGTGTGTTGCGATAATACACGGCATGCACCGGCAGGCTGTGCGGCAGCCTTTGATCGGCGAACAGCTCGACCAGCTGCCCTTGAGCCAGTGCGGTTTGGGTGGTGAAGTCGGTGAGGCTAAGAATCCCTTGGGCGGCCAAACCTAGGGCCAATAGGGTTTCGCCAGAGGAGGCTTGGATGCCTGGCTCTACCTGTAGGGGATGGCCAGGCTCGTCCATCAGTGGCCACACGTTCAAATGGTGTAGCTTGCTGAAGCCTAAAAGCGTGTGCTGTTTCAGTTCAGCCACGGTGGTCGGCGTGCCGTATTGGGCTAAATAGTCGGGGCTGGCCAAAATGCGCATCTTGCTGTGGCCCAGCAGTCGGGCGTGCAGGGTAGAGTCTTCTAAATGGCCGACGCGAATGGCGATGTCGGTGTGCTGGGCCAGCAGGTCAATGTAAAAGTCATTGGTGTCTAGGGCGAGGCTGATGTGTGGGTAGGCTTGGCGAAAGCCGCCGACTAAGGGCACGATGACTTGACGAATAAATGAGGGCGCGCCGTTGACGCGCAAGAGGCCACTGGGCAGCTGGCGTCGAATGGCCATCTGCTCTTCTAAAGCATTGACCGACTGTAAAATAGCGCGACAGGCGTTTAAGACATAGCGCCCTTCGTCGGTTAAGTTTAGGCGCCGCGTGGTGCGGTTTAGGAGTGGCGTGTCCAGCTTTTGTTCTAGGCGCGTCAGTGCCCGGCTGACGCCGGAAACGGTTTGCTCTAGTTGGGCCGCAGCGGCGGTGATGCTGCCGCAATCCACAACGGTTTTAAAAACCAAATATTCTTCTAAGGTGGTGTTCATGTGGGCCTGCCTAGACTCAATTAATAAGGATAATTTTGGCTTATTGTTGATTTTTTATCAATAGTATTTTGTTATTTTGACTATTTTTGCAATAAATATGTCTGGGTATACTGAGCCTTTATTTTATGAATGATCCAAGGGTGAGAGATGAAGATTCTACTGATTAATGGTGCTCAAAGTTTATTTGGTGAAGGCGGGACGCTTAATAACAGGCTGCATCAGGTGGCGGTGACGCATTTACGTGAGGTAGGTCATGAGGTGCAAGAAACCCATATTGAGCAGGGTTATGACATGGCCCAAGAGGTGGATAAGATCCTTTGGGCTGAGGCCATTGTGTTTCAAATGGCCGGTTGGTGGATGGGGCTGCCGTGGAAGGTTAAGCAATATATCGATGAGGTCTACAGCATCGGCCACGGCCAGATTTACGCCAGCGATGGGCGCTCACATCTTGACCCCAACATTAATTATGGCACTGGGGGCCTTTTGCAGGGGCGCCGCTACATGATTTCAACCACGTGGAATGCGCCCTTACACGCATTTAACGCGCCCGATGAGTTTTTTGAAGGGCGCGGTGTTGATGAGGTGTATTTTGCCTTTCATAAGGCACAGCAGTTTGTGGGCCTACAGGCCTTGCCCACATTTATGCTGAACGACGTGGTTAAAAACACACAGTCTGAGGATTTCTCGACGGCCTATCGGCAGCATTTAAGCCGCGTTTTTGCTTAAGCAATACGTGGAGTTGAACCCTAAACACCTATGGTGTTTAGGGTTTTTTTATGGCGAGTTTAAGCGTGCGTTGTTTGATGACCTAGGCACTTTTTGTGAAAATGAATAGGCAAATATTTATTTTAATGGCATTATGCCTTATGCATTAACATCCTTTTTGATTGGAGGCCAATATGGCGATACAGGCAAAAAAAGCGTTGCTGGTTGTGACGTCACACTCAGCGCTCGGAGACACTGGGCGCACCACAGGGGTTTATTATGAAGAGCTAGCCATACCGTATTGGGCTCTGATGGATGCGGGACTGTCGGTAGATATTGCGTCGATTCAAGGGGGAGTGGTGCCGATTGATCCGAACAGTTTACCGCAAGAGGGCCGCCATGAAGCGGTACAGCGATTTTTAGACGACGAGGCCAGCGTCAGCCAGATTCAGCAAACCTTGGTGTTGGATGAGGTGGACATGAATGAATACCGACTGGTGTTTCTACCCGGCGGTCATGGTGCGATGTGGGATTTTCCCGATTCAATGGAGCTGGCCAATCTGATCAGCGAGGCGGCGGCGCGGCATTGGGTCATCGGTGCGGTTTGCCATGGCGTGGCCGGGCTATTGAGCGCCATTTGCCTAGACGGTCGACCGCTTTTAGAAGGGCGCCGGGTGAGTGCGTTTACCAATGAGGAGGAAGTGGGTATTGGCCTACAGGATGTGGTGCCCTTTTTATTAGAAAGCCAAATTCGTACGCTTGGTGGGCTGTTTGAGCAAGGCCAGAATTTTGGTGCTTATGCGGTGCGTGATCAATTATTAGTCACGGGGCAAAATCCGGCTTCATCTGCTTTAGTGGCAGAAGCCTTACTGGAGGCTTTAAAAGCGCAAGAAGCCGAGTAGGCGTTTGAGGGTTTGAGCCAGCCGCTGCTAAGGGGCTGGTTTTTTTGTCTCTGGCATCGGGTGGCGAGCATAAAGCACGACGTGCTGATCGACCGATGGGCCGATTTCTTGTTATCATCCCAGTGGCTTGTACTTTAAAGGATTGTGATGGCGCGCTTATTGACTGTGCTACACGCCATTATTGCGTTAATCGCCATTATTGGCTGTTATTTGTATTTTAATAAATAATGCATTCAGGCTGTGAATGCATTGTGAGCTAGATTCAGGAAAATTCATGAGTGAATCCACCGTGGGCGTTAGCCCCAAAATGCCGTCGCTATTGGGCGGCGCAATGATTATTGCCGGTACCGCCGTTGGGGCCGGCATGTTCGCGAACCCGACGGCCACTTCAGGCGTCTGGTTTATCGGCTCTATGGTGGTGTTGCTGTATACCTGGTTTTGTATGTATGCCTCAGGCTTGATGATTTTAGAGGCCAATTTACACTATCCTTTAGGCGCCAGTTTTGACACCATTGTAAAAGACTTATTGGGTCAAAAGTGGAACGTCATCACCGGTGTGGCGGTGGCCTTTGTTTTGTATATTTTGACCTATGCCTATATTTTTGTTGGCGGTGGTCTGACTCAAGATTCACTCCAGGCCATCGGTACCGCTCTGGGCGGTGGGGCATTGGGCCTTAGTCGTGAAGTGGGCTCGGTGGCCTTTACCTTGGTGGTGGCGTTTTGCGTGTGGCTGTCAACGCGTGTGGTGGACCGCTTCTCGACTATTTTAATCGGCGGCATGGTGATTACTTTTTTCCTTTCTGTGGGGGGGATGTTGGGTACGGCCAGCAGTGACGTGTTGTTGAATAAGATCGCGCCAGAAGGACAGCAGTATTGGATTTATGTGTGGGGTGCCTTACCGGTGTGCTTGGCCTCATTTGGCTACCACGGCAACGTGCCTAGCTTGGTGAGTTATTATCAAAAAGATGGCAAGCAAGTCGCACGCAGTTTATTGTTAGGTACGTTAATCGCGCTGGTGATTTATATTCTGTGGCAGTTCGCCGTGCACGGTAATTTACCCCGCTCAGAGTTCGCTCCCGTGATTGCTGCGGGCGGTGACGTCAGCGCTTTATTGACGGCGCTATCGGCCTACATCAGCACCGATGGCCTAGGTTTGACCCTGAATTATTTTGCTTATATGGCGATTGCCAGCTCGTTTTTGGGCGTGACCTTAGGCTTGTTCGACTATTTAGCCGATCTGTGTAAATTCAGCAATAGCCGTAGCGGCCGTTTGAAGACGGCATTATTGACGTTCTTACCGCCTTTGGTGGCTTGCTTGCTGTTCCCGACGGGTTTTGTGAAAGTCATTGGTTATGTTGGCCTAGGCGCCACCGTGTGGACGGGGATTGTGCCGGCGCTGTTGGTGCGCGCTAGCCGTAAGCGTTTCCCCACCGCTAGTTTTAGGGCATTTGGTGGGCGCTTTATGATTGGCTTTGTGTTTTTATTTGCCATCATCAATATTTTGGCTCAGGTGTTGAGTCAATTGGGGGTGTTACCTACGTTTACCGGCTAGCTTAGGTGGGATGAATTTAGGGCTTGGATGTTGGACATCATGAGTTAAAGTCATGATTGATCGATGTTGTGGTTTTTTGAAGATGGCTATCCATTTGATTGGATAGCTATT
>JAGNTR010000152.1 GCA_017987415.1 Neisseriaceae bacterium | reverse complement strand
TGAACAGGGTGCTAAAGGGCTGACCATCATTAATAATAATGCCGGTAACGGCGAGATTGGCTTGGCCGCACTCTTGCAGGCAGGCCGAGTGGATAAAATGATTTGCTCGTTTCCACGTCAGGTAGATTCCCAGATTTTTGATGGCCTGTATCGGGCTGGAAAAGTCGCGCTAGAGCTGGTGCCGCAAGGCAATTTAGCCGCGCGTATTCAGGCTGCCGGCGCTGGGTTAGGCGCTATTTTCACCCCGACGGGCTATGGCACCTTGCTGGCGGAAGGCAAGGAAACCCGAGCCATTAACGGAAAAGATTATGTGTTGGAATACCCAATTTCGGCAGATTTTGCTTTGATTAAAGCACACAGCGCCGATCGCTATGGCAATTTATTGTATCGAAAAACCGCCCGGAATTTCGGGCCCATTATGGCGACAGCGGCGACATGTACCATTGCTCAAGTGTCAGAAATCGTGGCCGTGGGCGAGATGGATCCTGAATGCGTGGTGACACCGGGGATTTTTGTCAAACATGTTGTGCGTATTGCTTCAGTTGATGCTTAGATGATTGAGAGAGACCTATATGAGTAATCAACCTTCTGTGGGCCTATTGGCTCAATCTGAAATCAGCCACCAGCCCCGTAGTCGCGATGACATCGCCCAGCGTGTGGCACAGGATATTCCTGAAGGGGCTTATGTGAATTTAGGGATTGGTTTACCCACGCGCGTGGCGCAATACCTAGACCCGAGTAAAGAGATTTTTTTACACAGTGAAAATGGTCTCTTGGGTATGGGGCCTGCCCCGGAGCCAGGAGAGGAAGACCCAGAATTAATCAACGCTGGCAAAGAGTTTGTGACCCTGTTGCCTGGCGGCAGTTTTTTTCATCATGGTGATTCTTTCACTATGATGCGTGGCGGCCACATTGACATTTGTGTTTTGGGCGCTTTTCAAGTGGCGCAAAACGGTGATTTGGCCAATTGGCACACCGGTGCGCCTGATGCGATTCCGGCCGTTGGCGGCGCGATGGATTTGGCCATTGGTGCCAAGCAGGTATTTGTGACCATGGAGCACGTCACCAAAAAAGGCCAGCCCAAAATTGTCAGTCGCTGTGATTATCCTTTGACGGGTATGGGCTGTGTGAATCGAATCTACACCGACTTAGCAGTTTTAGACGTGATTGACGGTGGCTTATGGGTGGTGGAAATGGTGGCGGGGCTAGATTTAGCGGCTTTGCAGAATGTGACCGATGCACCACTTAATGTAAAGGATGTGTGATGATGGTTTATATTTGTGATGCAGTTCGAACCCCGTTCGGCCGCTATGGCGGCAGCCTCTCAAGCGTGCGCGCTGATGACTTAGCGGCAGTGCCGATTCAGGCTTTGGTAGCGCGTCATCCACAGGTAGATTGGTCTGTGGTTGATGACGTGATTTATGGTTGCGCCAATCAGGCAGGCGAAGATAACCGCAACGTGGCGCGGATGGCCGCTTTACTGGCCGGGCTGCCGCAAACGGTGCCAGGCAGCACGGTGAATCGGCTGTGTGGGTCTGGTCTAGACGCCATCGGTACCGCAGCGCGGGCGATTAAATCGGGTGAGGTTGACCTGATGATTGCTGGTGGCGTGGAGAGTATGTCGCGTGCACCGTTTGTCCAAGGCAAGGCCACCAGTGCTTTTAGTCGCGTGGCTAAGCTGGAAGACACCACCATTGGCTGGCGCTTCGTGAATCCGTTGATGCAGGCGCAATATGGCGTGGACTCTATGCCGCAAACGGCTGAAAATGTAGCGCTTGAGTTTGGCATCAGCCGCGCCGACCAAGATGCATTTGCCTTGCGTAGCCAGGCCCGTGCCCAAGCGGCGCAGGCGCAGGGCGTGTTTGCGACCGAAATCGTGGCGGTGACGGTGCCGCAGCGTAAGGGTGAGGCGCTGCAGGTCAGCGTGGACGAACAGCCGCGTGCCGACAGCAGCTTGGCAGGTTTGGCGCGACTTAAGGGTGTGGTACACCCGGAGGGCAGCGTGACGGCGGGTAATGCCTCTAGCGTCAATGATGGTGCAGCAGCCTTGCTGTTGGCTTCCGAAGTGGGGCTGAAACAACATGGCCTAAGCGCCAAAGCCAAAGTGATCGGCATGGCCACCGCTGGAGTGGCGCCGCGCATCATGGGTATGGGCCCGGCACCGGCGGTGAGGAAAGTATTGGCGCAGACGGGCTTAAGCCTGGCGAATATGGACGTGATTGAGCTGAACGAAGCTTTTGCGGCTCAGGCTTTGGCAGTATTGCGCGACTTGGGCCTGCCAGATGATGCGGCTCACGTGAATCCCAATGGAGGGGCGATTGCCCTAGGGCATCCACTCGGGGCCTCGGGCGCGCGCTTGGTGACCACGGCGCTTTATCAGCTAGAGCGTACGGGGGGACGCTATGCTTTGTGTACGATGTGCATTGGCGTGGGGCAAGGGATTGCTTTAATTATTGAGAGACTATAGGTTCCTCTTTTAGCGCCAGCATTCAAAGTAAGGCTAAGTTCAGAGTCAATGTGGGTGCTTTTGATCCAATTCAGATGAGTTCGACCGGTTTAGGTTTGGACATGGGCACTATTTTGGCTCCCTTTGCTGGTGTTGTTTTATTTCTTTGGTATATTTTATACGGTAACTTGTAGCGTTTCGCTCAGCCTTCCTTGCTGGTGGCCTTGTTTATGTTGCTGGTGAACAAAAAACTCACGGCCGCTTAAGCCGATTCATCATGTTGTTTATCTTAGCCCGACCCTTGTGGTCGGGCTTTTTTTGCGTGAGCGGACGTTTGGGCTTGGCTGTTATTTTAGGTTGGCGCTATGCGAAGATAATTTTTTACAGGTCTTGGAGTCTTTATGGTATTGTATTGTATGAAAAAATGAATTCTATTCTATGTTATAAATTTAATGATTATAAATTAATTATTAATAATAAAAACAGTGCTGGATTGAAAGCGTGTGCGGTTGAGTGAAGCAGGTTGGCGCAGGTATGGAAAGCTTAATAAGGGGTTGTCTTTGTCGTAAATGGCAGAGGTAAATCCTTATATAGCTGACATGCCAAGCTGTATAAAAACAAAAATAATCACTTAAGTCGTAGGAGGAGTAGAGAAATGACACAATCCGTAGAACCCAAAGTTTTGGACGTCAGCCCCATCATTGATGAGGCCAAGTTTCAAAAATTTCATTGGCTCACGATTTTTTGGTGTGCCTACATCATTGTTTTTGATGGTTACGATTTGGCGGTATTGGGGGTGATCTTGCCCGCCATCATGACCGAGTGGAACTTAAGCGGCACCGAGGCAGGATTGCTCGGCAGCTACACGTTAATGGGCATGATGGTGGGCGCTTTATCCCTCAGCGCGTTGTCGGATAAGCTCGGCAAGAAAAAGGTGATCACGGTGTGCGTGCTGGTGTTCAGCATTTTTACCTTTTTATGTGCCTTTGCCACCAGTCCTGGGCAGTTTGGGCTGTTTCGCTTCATCGGTGGCGTGGGCCTTGGCGGCGTGATGCCAGTGGTGACCAGTCTGACCAGCGAATATTCGCCTAAGCGCCGCCGTAGCTTGATGGTGGGCCTGATGTTCAGCGGCTATTCCGTAGGCGGCATGTTGGCCGCCGTGCTGGGTATTTTTGTGATCCCTATTCTGGGTTGGCAATCAATGTTTTACATTGCCGCCTTCCCCATCTTTTTACTGCCCTTTATTTTAAAGCAGCTGCCCGAGTCGGCCACCTATATGGTGCAAACCCAGCAGTGGGACAAGCTGGGCGCCGCATTACAGAAGCTTAACCCCAATCATCGTCACGAAATAGGCATGACGTATAGCCACCCCAGCGTGGCGAAGGGCAACGCCAAAGCCCGCATCGTGATTGGCGATTTATTCTTAGATGGCCGCTTGCTCAGCACTTTGATGCTGTGGGCCATGTGTTTCATGTCGCTGTACGTGGTGTATGGGTTGACTTCGTGGCTACCGCGCTTAATGGTGCAGGCGGGTTATCCGCTGGGCTCCAGCCTCAGCTTCTTGTTTACGGTTCACTTAGGCACCGTCTTGGGGGCGCTCTTGGGCAGCTGGTTGATGGATCGCTTTAGCGGTCGTAACGTGCTGGTGGCTTATTTGTTTACGGCGGCGGTGGCGATTGCGGCCTTAGGCTATGCCAGCAGCAGCGTGGTGTTGTACAGCCTATTGTTGGTGACGGGCGCGACCACGATTGGTAGCCAGATCGGCCTTTACGCGTTTATCGTGCGCTTCTATCCGATGACCATGAGTTCGACCGGCATGGGTTGGGCGCTTGGCATTGGCCGTATCGGTGCCATCATCGGCCCCTTTACCGTCGGCATTCTGTTCGATCTGAACCTAACCCTACAGCAAAACTTCTTTAGCTTTGCCGTGCCGGCCTTACTAGCCTCGATCTTCATGAGCATGGTGAGTAACCGAAAAACGGTTTCTTAACGCTTAGTGTCATTAATGACGAAGCTAAAGCCCGACTTAAGGTCGGGCTTTTTGTGGGCACAGCTATCAGCGCTAGCGATCCATAAACGTGGGCAGAAACATGCCGATGAACACCAGCACCAATCCGACTAAGCGCCACAGCGTCACCGGTTTGACGTTTAGGCCCATAAGGCCGAAGTGGTCGAGCAGCATGGCGGCCATTAATTGGCCGGCCATGACGGCCATCATGAAGCTCAAGACGCCTAGCTTGGGCGTCAGAATCAAGGCGACCGACAGGTAGATCACCCCGGCTACGCCGCCAAGCCAGGCCCAGCTGGGTACTTGGCTGAGGGTGGACAGGCTGGGGAGGCTGACTTTAAGCGCCACAAGGGCGATGAGGGTGAGCACGAGGCTGACGCTTAAGGAGATAAAGGTGGCCAAAAGTGGGTGGCCCACCACGCGGCCTAATGTGGCGTTGCTGGCGGCCTGAAAGGGCACCACGGCGCCGGCAAAAAGGGCCACAGAGATGAGGAGTACGGTTAGCCAAGCAGAAGCAGTATGGGTCATAACACACCTATTTAATCAATGGTTTCAGAGGCTTCAAGATAACGTATACTATTCATTAATTGAAATTGATAATAAACATGATGGGTATTCGTTCTATGAATAACTTGGCCAAGTTGGACTTGAATTTACTGCGGGTATTGCATGCCCTGTTAACCGAACAGCACGTGTCGCGCGCGGCCGAGCGCCTGCATCGCAGTCAGCCGGCCGTCAGCCACGCCTTGGCCCAGCTGCGTGAACGGTTTGATGATCCGCTGCTGGTGCGAGAAGGTAATCGCTTGCAGCTCACGCCGCGAGCCAAGGCTTTATTACCGCCGCTGGAGGCAGCTTTACATCAATTGAATGCCTTATTGAGTCCAGAGGCGTTTGATCCAGGTTCGGTGCAGCGTGATTTTTGGCTCAGCCTGTCGGATTTTGGTGCTTATTTGATTTTGCCAGAGCTGGTGCGGCGGCTGCGCCATGAAGCGCCTGGGATTAAGCTGCACGTGTGTCAGAGCGGCAGCCGACAGGCCATGATGGGGCAGCTATTGGATGGTGAGGTTGACGTGGCTTTAGGCGTTTTTCCTAGCCTACCTGAGCCGCTACAGGCGACGGTGCTGTTTCAAGATGGGTTTGTGAGCGTGGTGGATGGGGCCAGCCTCACGGCGCAATCGGGGCAGGAGGGCTTGAGTTTGGCCGACTGGCTGGTGCGCCCACACGTATCGGTGGTGATGAGACAGGGTGAGCAAGATGAGCTAGAGCGGGCTTTAGCCGTATTGGGTCAGCAGCGTAACGTTCAGCTAAGCCTGCCGTATTGGGGCTTAGCCACAGAGGTGGTGCGCGGTACGGACCTGGTGTTGACGGTTC
>JAGNTR010000151.1 GCA_017987415.1 Neisseriaceae bacterium | reverse complement strand
TCTCATTACGATGTCTTACCCACGATTTTAGGCCTCACTCAAGAGCCAACCGAAGTCTATACCTTTGGCCGCGACCTACTCGACCCTAATCCCGCCTATGACCAGGCCGGGGCGCTGGTGAAGCGCGGTGACGTCACCGGCTGGATCAGCCCTAAGGGCTGGTTTACTTTCACCGATGATCAAGACCTAGAACAAGGCGGCGTCTATCTGCGCCAAACGCAAAACTTTAGCCATCGCAGTAATCAGCTTAAGGCCAGATTACAAAAGGCAGAACAGCATTTATTGGATAAAGACTAGGCCAGAAAAACACCCTCAGGCTTAAGCCTGAGGGTGAGGCTAAGATAGGTAGAATAGAAATTAATTGATCACGGAACTTCTTTTTATGACAATAGACTAATGATAACTATAACCATTATCTCATTGGACATATCATGCCGACTAAAAAAAACTCAGCCCAAATCCCCGATATTATTGTGATCGGCAATCCTAAACCCAAGCCCAACCCTTCCTTTCCTCCCCCGCCCCTACCTGTTATTCAGAGACCGATACTACCCAATATAAATACTAATAAAGGAGAGTTCACATCCAATCTTCTTTTATACACAACAAAAACTAAGCTTGATGAAGACATTAAAACCTTAAGACAATATATTGATTCAATATTGTCTTTATTGCATCCGGAGGATAAAACAGAATTCTTAACATTATTAAAACAAATTGAAGAAAAAGAGAAACAAGCATTAGAACAAGAAAAATGGGCTGCTGAAGGCCTAGTAAAGGGCCTAGCCGAATTTAATTTTCAAAATTTATACGACAACCCAAAATATCAAACTTTAGCCCATAAAAATGAGGCTTTAGATGTAGCCATCTCCTTCGGCATCCCATCTAAAGGTAGAGTTCGACAATGGGAATCACTGGTTGGCATACCTCGTCGTAATGAAATCACAGTAAAAACTGAACTATCTAGCCTCTTACAAGAGCTCACCCAACAATTAGATGCAAAAGCCAAAATTAATAACAATGACCCAAAAAAACCGCCAATTACACTTCCCCCCACTAAAGAAGAAATAAGTAAATACACACCAATTGAAGGGAACCCCAATTCAGTTCTGAATAACTTATTGATGTTTGCCCATTATTTAGCTGGGGGAGGTAAAGCATTAAATTTGTCAAATTTGGGTATTAAGCAAATTATGATGGATAAAGTAACAGAGAATAATGCTTTTGGCCTTATTGGTAGCATACAAAACCGTTTTATTGAAAATCAGATTATTGCCGATAAGCAATATTTTTTTGAACGGCCGTATGCCGTTGGCAAAGAAACAATTTGGGCCCTTGGCACTGCAACAATCTCTGGCACATTCACAGGAAGCGTAACGATTACCACCGAAGGGAAGTATCACGTTAAAGGAATAATAAACTATAGCTTTTTCGACAAATTTGAAGACCCCTACGATACCTTCAACTGGCTCCCTGGCACGATTGATAATGGCTTTCCTTTTGAGATAGAAGATCAATGGTCTACGCCAATTGATGGTTTTTACAACGAAGGCATTTCTAGTAGGAACTAAATAATGCTTAAAAAAATACTGTTCCACCCCATCATCTCCCTTTTAGTCTTTGTGTCCATGACTTCGATGATTTTAACGATCAATAAATATACTAATATTTCGTATCAAATCATCAACGATGTTGAGATACGTCCTCGGGCATTCACCATAGACAAATACAATTTGATTGTGAACAAAGAAATCATCGGCGTTATTTTTTATGAAAGCTGGCAGATCAACAATCGTTATCTGTGGGGACGTGGCCTTTATCTGCCAGAAGATAAAAACCTAACCAAAGAACACTATTATTTTATTGACCATCTGAACAATACATACGTCACGCTCTCAAGTGCTAAAGAAAGAAAAGAATTCATGATGGCTCATAACTTGCCCTTTAATGGTTTACCATTGGAAACCATACAGAATATGATTCAATATGGCAGAAAATATGATGAGAAAGGACACCCACTCATGCTAGTGAATCAAGCCATAAACGGCTGATTCACCCTATGACTAAAGAAAAGAACGTATCCTGTATTAATGACCTTGTGGATAAAAAACGCTTTTAATCACCAGTGCCCCAGCCGCAATTAGGGCAGGCACGGCCAAAATCAAAAAAATCTGGGTAAGGTTTAGGTTGCGCGCAATTAGCTGCGCCACTAAGAACGACCCTGCGATGCCGCCAAAGCGCCCTAGGCCTAACATCCACGACACGCCTGTCGTTCGTCCCGACGTGGGATAAAAGCTGGCGGCAAAAGACGGCATCGACGACTGCGCCGTATTCATCACAATGCCGGCCAACACGATCACCACCACCAATAGCGTCATATCCATACTCGCCACCACGCCGATGAGGGCCACCAAGAGCGCCGTCAACACCCAAAACAAGGTAATCAAACGGTTGGGATTGTATTTGTCCATCAGCCAACCGTTGGCGATGGCGCCCAAACCGCCCAAGGCAAACAACCCCGTCACCACCGAGCCCATCGCCGGCGGCATATTGGCCTCTTTAAATAACAACGGCATCCAGTTAATCACCCCATAAAAGATCACCAAGCCCATGAAATAGGTCACCCACAGCATCACCGAACCCAGCCAATAGTGGCGCGACAACACCACGCGGATGCCGCTTTGATTACCGGCCAGTTCCGGCTGGGTTTCGGTTAAGAAAAAGGCCGGTATGGCTTGGGCGCTGGCGTCGATTTTGCTTAATATTTTTTGAATCTGCGTCTGAGGTTTACCCTTGGCCACCAGATAACGCACCGACTCCGGCAACACCAACAGCATCACCACCACCAATAGCGCTGGCGCAATCGCTCCTAACCATAAGACGCTGCGCCAGCCAAACGCTGGAATCATCCAGGCGGCCAAAAAGCCCCCTAAAGCCGCCCCAACGGGAAAACCACAGAACATGGTATTGACCAAGAAAAAACGGCGCTTTTCCGGGCAGTATTCACTCAATAGGGTCACCGCATTAGGCATGGCCGCGCCCAGACCGATGCCGGTCACAAACCGAAACAGCTCCAGCTGCGTCAGCGATGAGGCCACCGCAGAGGCCCAAGAGCCCAAGGCAAAAATCAGCACCGACACAATCAGCACTTTTTTACGGCCCACCTTATCCGCCACTGGCCCAAAAGACACTGCCCCAAACGCCAAGCCCAAAAGCGCAGCGCTCAGCACCGGCGCTAAATCGGCCTTTTCTATGCCCCACTCACCGATTAGGCTGGGCGCTACATAGCCAATGGCAGCGGTGTCAAAACCATCAAATAAGGTCACCAAAAAACAGAGGCCAAAAATCAGCCATTGAAATCGGGAAAACCGATGCTCATTCATAAAGTGCTGGACGTTTACCGCACCTTGCTGGGGTTCGCTCATTTCACCACTCCTCTAAATCCTTTATAGACGCTGTTGTATTGTATGGGCGCAACCGCCCTGTTTTATTCCTAATTCATTATGCAAACAAATAAGCAGATCTAAAAGACGCAAATCTATCTATTAGCTATAACAAATACGGATGATGACCTTGCTGCGCCAGCGTCAAGCTGGCGCCTATTGTACGCCCACATCAGAGCGGCGATAAGTAAGGCCGTCAAAAAGCCCACGCAGCGGTGGGCTTAGTCGTACATCCAGCGTTTAACGCTTTAAAAAGGATAAGGTCGAGGCTGGTTTTGAATCGTCACCCACTGTAGCCGCGTGAATTCAGCCAGCACCCATTCGCCGTTAAAGCGGCCTAAGCCAGAATTCTTCTCGCCGCCAAAAGGCGCATTGGGTTGGTCGTCTACACTGATGTCGTTGATGTGGGTCATGCCCGCCCGAATGCCGCGAGCAAAACGCAGACCGCCCGCCTGATCTTGAGTAAACACGGCGCTGGACAAGCCATACTCGGTGGCATTGGCTAAGGCCAAAGCATGGGCGTCATCGCGCGCTTTCAAAATGGGCAGCACCGGCCCAAAGGTTTCTTCGGCGGCGATCGCCCAGTCTGGTTGAACGTCAATAAACACGTGCGGCGGCACTATTTGGCCAACAATCTCGCCGCCAAAAACCAGCTGAGCGCCATCGCGCTTGGCCTGTTCAATCTTGGCTTGCACGCTCTGAACCTGCTGCGGATTAATCAAGGGGCCAACAATGGTGTCTCGGTCGGCAGGGTCCCCCACTGGCAAGGCCTTAACCCGTCGCAACACGGCGGCCACAAACGCATCGTGAATCGCCTCGGCCACGATGACCCGATTGGTGCTCATACAGATCTGCCCCTGATGCAAGAACCGCCCCACCACGGCGGCATGAGCCGCCTCTTCCACATCGGCATCGTCCAACACCACCAGCGGCGCATTGCCGCCTAACTCCAGCGCCACGCGCTTCAGCGGCGGCGACATCGCCATCTGGCCCACCCGATGGCCCACTTGGCTAGAGCCGGTAAACGAAATCAAAGACGGTACTGGGTGGGTGACAAAATAGTCCCCGATGTCTCGCCCTGAGCCCACCACCACGCTCAAAACTCCCGCGGGCAAGCCTGCTTGCTCAAAAATTTTGGCTAAGAGCAGCCCGCCGGTCACAGGCGTGTCGCTGGCCGGCTTAATCACCACCGCATTGCCTAAGGCCAAGGCCGGTGCCACCGAACGCATGCTCAGATGAAATGGGAAATTCCACGGACTGATCACCCCGATCACGCCTAAGGGCAAACGATAGGCATGGCTCTCTTGATTCGCAATGGCCGAAGGCAAGATCAATCCATGCGCCTGAGTGGCCATTGCGGCCGACGCCAGCACAATATTCTTGGCGCTGTCTAATTCAATGCTGGCCTTTAAATAGGTACTGCCCGACTCTTGGCACAGCCAGTCGGCCAATTCTTCAAAACGCGCCTCAATAATGCTGGCCACCTGATACAAGACCTGAGCGCGCGCTTGAGGCAAAGTCTCACCCCACGCCCGTTGTTCTTCGGCAGCAGTTTGGTAAGCTTCATCGACGTCGGCCTGATTCGCCATAGCCAGCGTCAACAAAGGCGCTTGAGTATAGGGGTTAAGGTTGGTCAATACCGCATTGGATGAACCTGATCGCCATTGACGGCCAATCGGTTGAAGATCAAACTGCTGATATGCTGTTGGATTCATGTCCACACTCCTTAAAAAGATTCCTGTCCCTCTGTGCCCACCTGTCCACCCTAAGGCGGCCCCAAAACGGTGGCCAGATACCTTTATGCCCTTCAGGCGTCAAGCTGCCGCGCCAGATCGGCCAAAACGCGATAACACTGAATCACGCTGGCAACGCTGGCATTAGGCGATCGGCCCTCACGAATGGCGTTAAAAAATTCACGGTCCTGTAATTCAATGCCGTTCATCGACACGTCAACTTGGCTGACGTCAATGGCCTGCTCATGGCCATCCACCAAATCATCATAGCGTGCCACATAAGTACCGTGATCACAAATATAGCGGAAAAACGTACCCAAAGGGCCATCGTTATTAAACGACAGCGACAGGGTACAAATGGCGCCATTGCGGGCTTTTAGCTGGATGGACATATCCATGGCAATGCCCAGTTCTGGATGAATCGGCCCTTGAATGGCGTGGGCCTGAACCACGGGCTCACCGGTTTGATATTGGAACAAATCCACTGTATGCGCGGCGTGGTGCCACAGTAGATGATCGGTCCAAGAACGTGGCTCACCTAAAGCATTGATGTTTTGACGCCGAAAGAAATAGGTTTGAACGTCCATCTGCTGCAGGCTTAACGCCTTTTTTTGAATTTTATGGTGTAGCCACTGATGCGAGGGGTTAAAACGGCGCGTGTGTCCCACCATCGCCACCAGCTGCGGCTGTGCCTGCGTCAGCTGCCACACCTC
>JAGNTR010000030.1 GCA_017987415.1 Neisseriaceae bacterium | reverse complement strand
CGTCCAAATCAAGAATGATGTGATCAAGAGGTAAAATATTGCCAATTAGGCTCATAACAATCGCCACTAATAAACAAAAAGAACCAACATTTTACCCTTGCCAGCGCCCATACACAATCTTTGTGCCTGCTTTATTCTTGGCCTCTGGCTGAAAAAAAGCGGCAAAGCCGAGCTAGGTCATGCCCAGCAATGCTTTACCGCTTTATCCTAAACCTATTTTTCGGGATCATCTAACCCGACTTAAGCTCAAACCACGAGGTAATGAAACACCAAACCGGCAAACAACAGCATGCCAACCTGATTGTTTTGCAAAAACTGCTTAAAGCACTTAGTGCGATCACGGTCTTTAATTTGGGTGTATTGATAGCCTTGATGCACCACCACTAAAGCCAAGGCCACCCAATATGGCCATGTTGCGTTCAATAAATAGCCCACCAACGCCATCAAGCCAGTAAACACGGCGTGGCACACCATGATGCCGACCACGTCGTAACGACCCCAGGTCAGCGCCGTGCTGGTAATATTGAGGTGAATATCGTCTGGCTTATCAACCAAGGCATAAATGGTGTCGTAGGCCAAAGTCCAAAACACGCCGGCGGCAAAGATCACCCACGCGCCAACAGGCGGCCACTCGCCCATTTGGGCGGTAAACGCCATCGGTACCCCAAAGGTAAAGGCCAAGCCCAAATACAGCTGCGGCATCGGAAAGAAACGCTTGGTGAGCGGATAGGTAATCGCCAAGAAAAGCGCCGGCAGGCTCATTAGCCAAGTCAAACGGTTCATTGGCAATAAGCATAAGGCCGCCAGCAGGCACAAAATCACGATCAGCAGCACCGCCTCTGTTTTACTGACGCGCCCAAGGGCAAAGGGGCGGTTTTTGGTGCGCTCGACGGCGCCGTCAATATCGCGGTCAAATAAGTCGTTGGCCACGCAACCGGCGCTGCGCATAAAGAAAGTGCCCAGGGTAAACATCAGCACCAACACCCAATCAGGGTTGCCCTTACTGGCAATCCACAGCGCCCAATAAGTGGGCCACAAGAGCAACAGCGTGCCGATGGGCTTCTCCACCCGCATCAGTTGTCCATATACATCTAGGCGATCCTTAGTGGTCGCCCAAATGTCTTTTAATGTGTGCACGGTCATAAATACTCTTCAATCGCTGGTAAAAAACATTCTGTTAATAATAAGGCCTCATCCCCCCACCAAAACGTGGAGCGTCTAGCCCCCATCTCCACCCCAGATAAGCCCGCAGCCAATGCCTCGGGCAGCATGGGGTGCGCCACTGGCACCAAGGCATACTCAAAAGCACTGCGGCGGATCGGCAATGAGCCATCGAATAAGCGGTGCCCTAAGGGCTGGGTGCCACAATCCAGTATCGGCAGCCAATGCTGGCTGTCGCGCCGACACACGCTGCGCGCCCACACCACAGCCTTGCCTGCCAGCGACAGCGTCACTTCTCGACAAAACAGCGCATCTGCTGCGCCAAAAAGGCCCTCATCTGCGTAGGCCTGGGTGTCATCCAGCTTTAATACGGTCACGCTAAAATCAGGCGACAGCGCTTTAAGGGCCGCAGTCAATGAGTTAACTTGCCATAATTCTGACAAATTTTGTACCATAGGCAGGTGCGCTGACCGTGGTATGGTTGGCAGCCAGCGGGCGTAAGGAGGGTGTACGGATTTCATCCGTGCATTATGCCAAAGATGCCCCTCAAAGGGAACGGATCAATCCAACGACAAGGACAATTAGTGGAGATTATTTTATGGCGGCACGCCCAAGCCCACGAAGAAGCCCCTGACGAGGCAAGGCGGCTAACCGAGCTTGGTCATGAGCAAGCCCAACGCATGGCCAACTGGCTCAAACAGCGACTGGCCCCGAGCCATCAAGTATGGACGTCCGAAGCGCGCCGCACTCAGCAAACGGCAGCCTACTTAAGCCCAGCGGCGCTACCGATGCGCGCCCTCAATCCAGAAGCGCGCTACCAAGACATCCTACACCTCATCAGTAGACAACCCCTGGACGCCAGCTTAGTGCTGGTCGGCCATCAGCCGTGGCTGGGCCATCTATGCCACTGCCTGCTCAACCGCACCGACACCAGCGTGCAACTTTACCCTGTCAGTAAAGGTGTGATGTGGTGGTTTCAGATTGACGCCACGGAACCTCAGCTGCGTAGCCGCCTCAAAGCCATGATGCCACCTGATTTGGCATAACCCTTAAACCCTACCAAGGCCGTTCGGTGCAAAAAACCGTGTATCTAATCATTTAATGGTAAAATGCCCGCACGCCTAACATTTGCATTCAACTTTTGGAGCCCGTTATGTTAAAAAAACTCGGTTTAGTGGCCTTAATCGGCTTAAGCAGCACTTTGGCCATAGCCCAAACTCAAGTCACCCTCAAAACGTCGTCTGGCGATATTGAGCTGGTTCTAGACGAAACCAAAGCGCCAAAAACCGTAGCTAACTTTGTGTCTTACGCCAAAAGCGGCTTTTACGACGGCACCATTTTTCACCGCGTGATCAATAACTTCATGATCCAAGGCGGTGGCTTTGACCAAAAAATGACCCAAAAACCAACCAAAGCCCCCGTGGCCAACGAAGCCGATAACGGCTTAAAAAATACCGTCGGCACCATCGCCATGGCGCGCACTGCTGATCCTCAATCAGCCACTGCCCAGTTCTTCATCAACGTGGGCAATAACGAATTTTTGAACCACAAAAATAAAACCCCGCAAGGCTATGGCTACACCGTCTTTGGTCGCGTGACCAAAGGCATGAACGTAGTCAACAACATTGCTAAAACCCCAACCGGCAATTCTGGCTTTAACCAAGACGTGCCGGTTAAACCCATCATCATCAACAAAGTCATCGTGCACTAAGCACCCACATAAGGAAGCCTCATGATTAAGCTAACCACCAACTTTGGTGACATCACTATTGAATTGGACCACGAAAAAGCCCCAGTGACCGCTAAAAACTTCGAAACCTACGTTTCTGAAGGCTTTTACGATGGCACCATTTTTCACCGCGTGATCGATGGTTTCATGATCCAAGGCGGCGGTTTTGATCAAAGCATGAATCAAAAAGCCACCCACGACACCATCGAAAACGAAGCCGCTAACGGCTTGAAAAACGACAAGTACACCATTGCGATGGCGCGTACCATGGCACCTCACTCTGCCAGCTCACAGTTTTTCATCAACGTAAAAGACAACGCCTTTTTAAACTTCACTTCTGCTGACGCAAACGGCTTTGGCTACTGCGTATTTGGCAAAGTGGTTGAAGGCACCGACGTTGTAGACGCCATCAAAGCAGTGAAAACCGGCAATGCAGGCATGCATCAAGATGTGCCTAAAGAAGCCGTAGTGATTGAAAAAGCCGAAATCATCTAATCGCCCAGCGCGATGCGCTTAAGCGCCATCAAATAGGCCACTGACTCCGCTCAGTGGCCTATTTTTTAATCTACACTTTGTCTGATTTAAATCATTAATCGTTATTTTAAATTTAGCAAATCATCATTATTTAACGCCAAAATCATGTCGTGATGGTGTACTATGTGCGCAAAATCAGGCGCTCATTCTGTGAGTCCTGACTTTATTGCATGATCAATACAGATAAAAACAATAGTTTATTATTTTATAAAAATACAAGGAAAAAATTATGGATCAACAGCCTCATCCGACCGACATGTCGAATAAGGATCAGCGCAAAATCGCTAAGGGTTTAGTCATCTGCGTCATTGCCCTGATTGCTGCCCTCGTTGTTTACCGCGTGTTGCCGTTCGACGATGCCGCCAATAAAGGCCTCGCCCTATTGGTGTTAATCGCCATCCTGTGGTTGACCGAAGCCATTCACGTCACCATCACCGCCCTACTGATTCCCGTGATTGCCATCGCCATTGGCCTCCCGGAAATGAACACCAAAACGGCCGTTTCTGCTTTTGCCGACCCCATCATTTTTCTTTTCTTCGGTGGCTTCGCCCTCGCCTCAGCGCTGCACGTGCAAAAACTGGATAAAAAAATCGCCTTCTGGTTAATCTCCTTATCCGGCTCCCACTTAGGCGTAACCGCCCTGTCTATTTTTGGCGTGACGGCCCTGCTGTCCATGTGGATCAGCAATACCGCCACAGCCGCCATGATGCTGCCTCTAGCCATGGGCGTGATGAGCCATATGGACGCTAAATCTGAACGCCCAACGTTCTTATTTATCCTATTGGGTATTGCCTACTCGGCCAGTATTGGTGGCTTGGGCACGCTGGTGGGCTCGCCACCGAATGCCATTGCCGCTAAAGCGCTGGGCCTAGACTTCGTGGGCTGGATGAAGCACGGTCTGCCCTTGATGCTGGTGCTCATGCCGTTGATGGTTTTGAGCCTATACCTGGTGTTCAAACCCAAGCTAAACCGCAAAATTGAAGTCAACACCGAAAGCATTCCGTGGACGCCTTCACGCATCATCGCCATGACTATTTTCATTTTGACCGCCGCCGCGTGGATTGGCGGCAACTGGATTCAAGAACATTTAGGCATCAGCAGCCCTGACACCTTTATCGCCCTGTGCGCCGCCGTACTGGTGGTGATGTTTGGCGTGACCACCTGGCGTCAAGTGTCGGACAACACCGACTGGGGCGTTTTATTCTTGTTTGGTGGTGGTTTGACCTTGAGCGCCATCTTGAGATCGTCAGGCGCGTCTGCCGTTTTGGGCGATCAAGTGGCCGCCATTTTCGGCTCAGCCAACCCCTTCATCATTATTTTAGCCGTAACCACCTTCATCATTATTTTGACTGAGTTCACCAGCAACACCGCTTCTGCCGCCCTATTGGTACCGGTATTTGCCGGCATCGCAGAACAAATGGGCATGCCCGCCTCAGTACTGGTGATGATGATCGGTATTGGCGCCTCTTGTGCCTTTATGCTGCCCGTGGCCACGCCACCGAACGCCATCGTCTTTGGCACCGGCGTCATCAAACAGCGCGACATGATTGTGGCTGGGGGCGTCCTGAACATCATGTGCATCATCGTTCTGTCTTTATGGGGCTACTTCTTCTTGATGTAAACCCACACGATGCCGCCTCAGGGCGGCATTTTTGTATTAGAATGGCTTGGGTACCATATCCCTAGGCTGGACGATCGCCTAGCCCTTATAATGGTCCCACACTGTTCTCAGCTTTTTTCACCTCACACCAAGGAGCCGCTTCGATGCATAAACCCGAAGAAATTATTTTGGCGATCTTAGGCGTGCTGTTCATCGGCGGCATGGCTTATTTCATTCACGGCTATTACGCCCTACCGCTGCCTTTTGGCCTATACAGCTCGCTGTCGATTGCCCTTTGGACCCTCACCCTCTTCATGCTGTGGAAGTACAACGCCATGACCTGGCTATGGCCCATCTGGGTCGGTTTGTTTTTTGCCTGCTGGTTCCCAATCTTAAGCTATTGGGCTTCTGGTACCGCAGCAGGCCAACAAGAAACCTTCTTATTGAGCACGCCTTGGTACAACACTTGGCCCACCAAAACCATCTTGTTTGTGGTGCCCACCCTCTTCGCTTATTATGTTGCTTACCGACTACAACAAAAGAAAAAAACCTCGATTATTTAATCTTTTGTGAATCAAGCGCCCGCACCTAACGGGCGCTTTTTTAATGGCTTCAGCCGTGCGTATTCAGTAAATTTGTGCGATAATTAAAGCTTATGTTTAATTATCTGTTTCACCCTACTTACGGAGTCATGCCCCATGTCAGACGATAAAAGCAAAGCCTTAAGCGCCGCCCTGTCGCAAATTGAAAAACAATTTGGTAAGGGTTCCATCATGAAAATGGATGGCAGCCACAAAGACGAGAACCTACAGGTGATCTCTACCGGTTCTTTGGGCCTTGACTTAGCCTTAGGCGTGGGCGGACTACCCCGTGGCCGCGTGGTGGAAATCTACGGTCCAGAATCTTCTGGTAAAACCACCATGTGTCTAGAAGCCATTGCCCAAGCGCAAAAAAGCGGCGGCGTGTGCGCATTTATTGACGCCGAAAACGCCTTCGACCCAGTTTACGCTCGTAAACTAGGCGTGATCGTCGAAGACTTATTGGTGTCTCAACCAGACACCGGTGAGCAAGCTCTAGAAATTTGTGACATGTTGGTGCGCTCAGGCGGCATCGACATGGTGGTCATCGACTCGGTAGCGGCCCTAGTGCCTAAAGCCGAAATCGAAGGCGACATGGGCGACAGCCACGTGGGCCTACAGGCGCGCTTAATGAGCCAAGCCCTGCGTAAACTGACCGGCAACATCAAAAAAACCAACACCTTGGTGGTGTTCATTAACCAAATCCGCATGAAAATTGGCGTGATGTTTGGTAGCCCTGAAACCACCACTGGCGGTAACGCATTGAAGTTCTACGCCTCTGTGCGCCTAGACATTCGCCGCATCGGCCAAATCAAAAAAGGCGACGACGTGCTGGGTAACGAAACCCGTGTTAAAGTAGTGAAAAACAAGGTTGCACCACCGTTCCGCCAGGCTGAATTTGACATTCTGTACGGCGAAGGCGTGAGCTGGGAAGGTGAAGTCATTGACCTAGGCGTGAAGTTCGACATCGTTGAAAAATCCGGCGCCTGGTACAGCTACGGCGGCCAAAAGATTGGCCAAGGCAAAGACAACACCCGCAATTGGCTAAAAGATAACCCAGAAGTTGCGACCGAAATTGCCACCAAAATCCGTGATGTAGTGGGCCTCAACGTTGACATTACCGAAGGTAAGCTTGACGAAACGGACGGCACTTTAGACGATTTATAAAGCACCGATACGCCCAAAAACGGATGCCTGCCATCCGTTTTTTTGCGTCTAAACATAAAAATATCGCTTCACCTGCATAAGGAGCAGCACCTCATGATGAGCTTAGAAACCTATCAAGCCTACGTAGCCCAAGGCTATAACCGCATTCCTTTGACCTTAACCGTGCTCGCCGACTTAGACACGCCGCTGTCTTTATACCTGAAGCTGGCCAACAAGCCGTTCAGCTATTTATTGGAATCGGTCGTGGGCGGTGAGCGCTTTGGACGCTATTCGTTTATTGGCCTGCCCTGTCGCGACTATCTTAAAGTCGAAGGCGACACCACTTCCGTCTACCTAAACCACGAGCTGACCCAGACCCACAAAGGCGATCCCATGGGCTTTATTGAAGCCTATCAGGCCAGCTTTAAAACCCCTGACATCCCCAACCTACCGCGCTTCACCGGCGGCCTCATCGGCTACTTTGGCTACGAAACGGTGCATTACTTCGAGCCCAAGCTGCCTAAAAACGACAAAAAAGACGTCATCGGCACCCCCGACATCATGCTCATGCTGTCCGAAGAGCTGGCCGTGATCGACAACCTATCAGGCAAGATTCACCTCATTGTCTACGCCAATCCAGAAGACCCTAACGCCTACCAAAAAGCCCGCAGCCGCTTAGAAGAACTGCGCATCCAAACCCGCCAAAGCTACGCCCTACCGCTGTCGTTTGGCAGCCAACAAACCCAGCCGGTGAGCGAATACGGCGAAGACAACTACAAGCGTGACGTGGCCGACATCAAACAACGTATTTTGGCCGGCGACTGCATGCAGGTGGTACCCTCACAGCGCATGAGCATGCCTTTTAGCGACAACCCCATCAGCCTTTATCGCGCCCTGCGTACGCTTAACCCATCACCCTATATGTATTACTACCACATGGATGATTTTTACATCGTCGGCGCCTCGCCTGAAATTCTGGTGCGTAAAGAAGCCGACACCATGACGGTGCGCCCCATTGCCGGCACCCGCGTGCGCGGCCAAACGCCGGAAGAGGATGCCGCTTTAGCGGCTGACCTCTTAAGCGACCCGAAAGAAGTGTCAGAACACGTGATGCTGATCGACCTAGGCCGTAACGACGTCGGCCGCGTGGCCAAAACCGGTGCGGTTAAAGTGACCGAGAAAATGTGCATCGAAAAATACTCCCACGTCATGCACATTGTCTCTAGCGTCGAAGGCGAGTTGCCGCCGCAAACCAAGATGATGGACGTACTTAAAGCCGCCTTCCCTGCCGGCACCCTCTCAGGTGCCCCAAAAGTAAAGGCTATGGAAATCATTCATGAGCTAGAGCCCAGCAAACGCGGCATCTTTGGCGGCGCTGTCGGCTATTTGAGCTTTAGCGGCGACATGGACGTGGCCATCGCGATTCGCACCGCCATCATCAAAAACCAAACCCTATACGTGCAAAGCGGCGCCGGCATTGTCGCCGACTCCGACCCGCAATCAGAATGGGATGAAACTCAAAACAAAGCCCGTGCCGTGGTAAAGGCAGCCCACATGGTTCAGGCTGGCCTAGACGCATAAGGAAAAACGAACACATGAAGTACGCATTGGTATTACAGCACCCACAACTGGCCCAGCTGGATTTAAGCTGGCTTTGGGCTGAGCTTGATCAAACGCCCCATCACCTGGAAGACGGCGTGATTCGCCTGACCCAGCCGCAGCCTTTCGCCCTAAGCGCCGAGCAGAATCAGCGACTACAGGCCTTAAAAATTGAAGTCGCCTGCCTGCCTGATCGCCCCTTGAGCAGCATTGGCCTGATGGTCAGCGATATGGACTCCACCTTGATCACCATTGAGTGTATTGACGAAATCGCCGATCAAATGGGCATCAAGCCACAAATTGCCGCTATCACTGAACGCGCCATGCAGGGCGAGCTGGATTTTCGCGCCTCCCTGATCGAACGCGTCGCCCTATTAAAAGGCCTGCCTCAAAGTGCTTTGGCCGATGTGTATGAGCGCAAGCTCAAGCTGACGCCTGGCGCCGAAACCCTGATTAAAACCGCTAAAACCCACGGCATTAAATTCATGCTGGTCTCAGGCGGTTTTACCTTTTTTACCGATCGCCTCAAAGAGCGCTTAGGCCTAGACTACGCCTACGCCAATGAATTAGAAATCATCGACGGCGTGTTCACCGGCAAGGTCATTGGCGACATCATCGACGCCGAAGCCAAGGCGCGACTATTGCGTCAGCACCGAGATGAATTAGGACTCAGTCCCGAGCAAGTCATCGCCATGGGCGACGGCGCCAACGACATTCCCATGCTCGAAGCCGCCGGCATTGGCGTGGCCTTTCACGCCAAAGAAAAAACCAAAAACCATGCCACTCTTGCTATAGACCATTATGGCCTCGACCAGATTAGCCGCTGTTTTGGCTAAGGATTCGCAGCTCGTCGGCCACGATAGTCGCTGACTATTGAGCATTACTCGCATCCTCGCTTAATAGTTGACTAATTTAGTAGGAAATAGGATAATCCAGATCAGTAAAGCATTTACAAGGTGAATATTATGCGCCTAACAACCAAGGGGCGATTTGCAGTAACGGCCCTCTTAGATGTGGCCATGCACCACGACGAAGGGCCCGTTAGCCTTTCTGCGATTAGTGAACGCCGACAGATTTCACTCTCCTATTTAGAGCAACTGTTCAGCAAGCTGAGAAAAGCCGGCCTAGTCGCCAGCTTAAGAGGCCCAGGCGGCGGTTATTCATTGAATAAACCCCTGCACGAGATCAGCGTCGCTGCCATTGTGCACGCCGTCGATGACTCGCTGGACGCCACCCAATGTAATGGGAAATCAAACTGCATGGGGCACACCCAATGCTTGACCCACGACCTTTGGGAAAACCTCAACAAAACCATAGGGGACTATTTGTCCGGCATCACATTGGCAACTTTAATCGAGCATGGCCAAAACAAACAGCGCTTACACACTGCACAAACACATCCGATGGCGGTGGTGGTAAGTACCCCTAACTAACACGTACCATACAAGAGCAAAAACCATGAGCCAAATTAAAACACCGATTTACTTAGACTACGCAGCCACCACGCCGATCGACCCACGCGTGGCGGAAAAAATGATTCCTTACCTATACGAAGAGTTCGGCAACCCTGCCAGCTCTAGCCATAGTTTTGGTTGGACCGCTGAAGAAGCGGTTGAAAACGCCCGTCAAGAGATCGCTCTATTGTTAAACTGTGACAGCAAAGAAGTGGTGTTCACTTCTGGCGCCACAGAATCTAACAACTTAGCGATTAAAGGTGCGGCTCATTTCTACCAAAGCAAGGGCAAACACCTCATCACCGTTAAAACCGAACACAAAGCCGTTTTAGACACCATGCGTGAGCTAGAGCGTGAAGGTTTTGAAGTAACCTATCTTGACGTGCAAGACAATGGCCTACTAGACCTTGAAGTATTCAAAGCGGCCATCCGCCCTGACACCATTTTGGCCTCTGTGATGTGGGTCAACAACGAAATTGGCGTGATTCAAGACATTGAAGCCTTAGGCGCAATTTGCCGTGAAAAAGGCGTGATTTTCCACGTTGACGCAGCACAAGCAACCGGCAAAGTGGCCATCGATTTAAGCCACGTTAAAGTCGATTTATTGAGCATGTCTGGCCATAAAACCTACGGTCCTAAAGGCATTGGCGCTCTATATGTGCGTCGTAAACCTCGCATTCGCCTAGAAGCGCAAATGCACGGCGGTGGCCACGAACGCGGCTTCCGCAGCGGCACCTTAGCCACCCATCAAATTGCTGGCATGGGCGAAGCCTATCGCCTAGCTCGTTTAGAAATGGACGCCGACCGTGAACACGCCCTTGTGTTGCGCAACCGCTTCTTAGACGCCGTCAAAGACATTGAAGAAGTGTACGTTAACGGCGACTTAGACCAACGCGTGCCGCAAAACCTAAACGTGAGCTTTAACTTTGTGGAAGGTGAAAGCCTGATCATGGCGGTTAAAGAACTGGCCGTTTCCAGCGGCTCTGCCTGTACTTCGGCCAGCCTTGAGCCTTCTTACGTTTTGCGCGCTCTAGGGCGTAACGATGAATTGGCCCACAGCTCGCTGCGCATTACCTTTGGCCGCTTCACCACCATTGAACAAATTGATTATGCAGCACAGCTGATTAAAGATAAAATCGGCAAATTGCGCGACCTATCGCCTCTATGGGAAATGCACTTAGACGGCGTAGATTTAAGCACCGTTGAATGGGCTGAGCACTAAACAGCCCTGAGGATCATCCTCGGACACACACTTATAACAACGATCGGCCAACCACGGTTGGCCAGACAGCACTAGGAGCATAAACATGGCTTATAGCGATAAAGTAATTGACCATTATGAGAATCCTCGTAACGTGGGTTCATTTGAAAAAGGCGACGACAGCGTAGGTACCGGCATGGTCGGCGCCCCAGCCTGTGGCGACGTGATGAAGCTGCAAATTAAAGTCAGCGAAGATGGCGTGATCGAAGACGCACGCTTTAAAACCTACGGTTGTGGCTCTGCCATTGCCTCTTCTTCTTTGATCACCGAATGGGTGAAAGGCAAAACCCTAGACGAAGCCATGGCGATTAAAAACAGCGCCATCGCTGAAGAACTAGAGTTACCGCCGGTAAAAGTACACTGCTCTATTTTGGCCGAAGACGCCATCAAAGCCGCAGTGGGCGACTACAAAAAGAAACACAATCAATAATTGATTCACCGCTGCCTAGGCCAAGGCTTAGGCAGCCATGACTGCAACTAGGGGTATTAATATATGATTACCTTATCTGAACGAGCCGCGAATCATATTCAGAATTTTCTTAACAGCCGTGGTAAAGGCATAGGCATCCGCCTAGGCGTACGCACCAGCGGTTGTTCTGGCATGGCCTACGTATTGGAATTTGCCGACGAAGCCAACACCGACGACATGGTTTTTGAGTACTTTGGCGTCAAAGTCATCACCGACCCAAAAAGCCACGTCTACCTTGATGGCACCATGCTGGACTACACAAAAGAAGGCCTGAACGAAGGCTTTAAGTTTGAAAACCCAAACGTGACTGACGAATGTGGCTGTGGCGAAAGCTTCCACGTTTAAACCGTCTCACACCAGCTTAAGATGGACAGCCAGCTTGAGCGTAGCGATGATCACTCCATGACACAAAACCATTTCAGCCTGTTTGGGCTGCCTACCGCTTTTGATCTTGATACGGCCGCTTTGAGCGCCACCTACCTAAAGTTAGCGGCAGCCTGCCACCCGGATAAATTTGCCGGTGCCAGCGCCTTCGAACAAAAACAGTCACTGATGATGGCCTCCAACGTCAATGAAGCCTATCGCACCCTCCAGCAGCCGCTTGATCGCGCCAGCTATCTGCTCAGCCTGCACGACATAGACGCCGACGACCCACTGCACACTCAGTTTGAACCTGAGTTTTTGATGCAGCAAATGGGCTGGCGAGAAGCCTTAGAAGACGCCCAGCAGGCGCAAGATGTGCCTGCCTTACTGGCGTTAGCTGATGACGTGCAAGCACAGCTATCTGACCTCTTGACCACCTTATCCACCACCTTCCAACAGGAAGATTATGCCGCAGCCGCGACGCTGGTTCGCCAAGGCCGATTTATGGATAAGCTTACCCAACAAGTGCATCAAGCCCTCGACGCCTTCGCCTAGCCACACTCGGCAGCGCACCCCGCTTGATGTCATCAACACAAAAGTTAAAGTAGATTTATGGCACTATTGCAAATTGCTGAACCAGGTATGTCTACCGCACCACACCAACACCGCTTGGCCGTCGGCATTGACCTTGGCACGACCAACACCCTCATGGCAACCGTCCGCAGCGGCAGCGCCGTCTGCCTAGCCGACGCCCAAGGCCGTACCAGCCTGCCATCGGTCGTGCGCTACTGCGAAGACAGCCGCGTTGAAGTGGGCCACGATGCCCTAATGGCCCAACGGGTAGACCCCCAAAACACCATCAGTTCGGCCAAGCGTCTATTGGGCCGCGCCCTTGCCGACATTGGCAATGTACAGCACCTACCGTACCGCTTTGGCCATAGTGACCACATCATCGAAATCCAAACCCGTCAGGGTTTAAAAACCCCTGTTGAGGTGTCCGCTGAAGTCTTACGCACCCTCAAAGCGCGCGCCGAAACCAGTTTAGGCGGCGAACTAACGGGCGCAGTGATCACCGTACCCGCCTATTTTGATGATGCCCAGCGTCAAGCCACCAAAGACGCCGCCAAGCTGGCCGGCCTACACGTGTTGCGTTTATTGAATGAACCCACCGCTGCAGCCATCGCCTATGGCTTAGACAATGCCTCAGAAGGCACCTTCGTGGTGTACGACTTAGGCGGCGGAACCTTTGACGTGTCTATTTTAAAGCTTTCTAAAGGTATTTTTGAAGTTCTGGCCACAAACGGCAACAGCGCCCTCGGCGGCGACGACTTCGATCATCGCCTATATTGCTGGGTGCTGGAAACCGCTGAATTATCGGCTCTGAACGAAGTCGACAACCAGCTGTTGCTGGCCTTAGCACGCGCCGCAAAAGAAAGCCTGACCGACAACGACACCGCCACGATTAACTGTACGCTGTCTGACGATCGCTCTGTAGACGTGACCATCAGCCGCGATGAATTTCAAAAAATCACCCAACATCTGGTGAATAAAACCCTGATCCCAATGCAAAAGGCCCTCAGCGACGCCAAGGTGAAAAAAGAAGACGTCAACGGCGTCATCATGGTCGGTGGCGCCACGCGCATGACCCACGTCCAAAGCGCGGCAGAACAGTATTTCAACCAAGCGCCGCTGAATAACCTTAATCCAGATGAAGTGGTGGCCATGGGCGCCGCCATGCAGGCCAACGTATTAGCCGGCAATAAAAACGACGGCGAATGGTTGCTATTAGACGTGACGCCGCTCTCCTTAGGCCTAGAAACCTACGGCGGCCTGGTGGAAAAAGTCATTCCCCGCAACAGCACCTTACCCACTGCCCGCGCCCAAGAGTTCACCACCTTTAAAGATGGCCAAACTGGCATGATGATCCACGTGCTGCAAGGCGAGCGCGAGCTGGTCAGCGACTGCCGCTCCTTGGCCAAGTTCACCCTAAAAGGCATTCCGCCTATGGTGGCCGGTGCCGCCCGTATTCGGGTGACCTTCCAAGTAGACGCCGATGGCCTATTATCGGTTTCGGCCAAAGAACAAACCACCGGCGTGGAAGCCGCCGTCGAAATTAAGCCGTCTTATGGCCTCGACGACGAAACCATCACCAAGATGCTGAAAGATTCGCTCTCCTACGCCAAAGAAGACATTGAAGCGCGCAATCGCCAAGAAGCCATCGTTGAAGCAGAAGGCTTGATTGAAGCCGTGACTGCGGCACTGGCTCAAGATGCCGATTTACTCGATGCCAAGGAACTGGCCCATATTCACGCCAGCATCGACGCGCTTAAGGCCAGCCTCAATAGCGCCGACGTCAACGCCGCCGTGATTAATCAGCACACCCAAGCGCTCAGCCACAGTACCGATGGCTTTGCCGCCAAACGAATGAACCGCAACATCGCCCAAGCCTTAACCGGCCAAAGCATAGACAGTATTTAACGATAGCGAGCCAATCGCAGTATTGGCCTTTACATAGAGACAAACTCATGCCAAAAATTACCATATTGCCTCACGAAACACTGTGCCCAGAAGGTAAAGTGATTGAAGATGCGCCCATCGGCGAAACCATTTGTGACGTCTTGCTGGATCACAAAATCCACATCGACCATGCCTGCGAAAAATCGTGTGCCTGCACCACCTGCCACGTGATTATTCGTCAGGGCTTCGACAATCTAAACGAAGCGACCGAAATCGAAGAAGACCTGCTTGACCAAGCTTGGGGCCTAGAAGCGCAGTCGCGCTTAAGCTGCCAAGCCGAAGTAGGCCAAGAAGACTTAGTGGTGGAAATTCCTAAATACACCATTAACCACGCACGCGAACACTAACCTGGCACGAAAGGCATCCTCATGAAATGGACTGACACCCTTTACATCGCAGAAACCTTGGTCGACACCCATGAAGACATCGATCCCAAAACCGTACGCTTTACCCAGCTACGCGACCTGGTCATGGCCCTACCAGAGTTTGATGACGACCCTGAGCGCTGCGGCGAACGCATCCTAGAAGCCATCCAACAAGCTTGGATCGACGAACTGGCCTAAGGCCTCGCCCCACCACCCGCCTTTTGGCGGGTTATTTGATGGCGTCCTCAGCACACATAGATCAGCCTATTGTCAGCCATCTTAAAGCCTTATAGTATGAGGCCCACACCGTATCAAAGAGACACACATGAGCACACCGACACTCGGCGCCGAAGTCAGCTGGCAACCCCTAGCGCCCATCACGCCTAAAAACATCAAAGGCTTTTACTGCACCCTAGAGCCTCTCGACCCTGAACGCCACTTAAATGAGTTATACGAAGCGCTATGCGCCCAACCCAACCAAGACGGCTGGACCTACCTAGCCTACGGGCCATTTGCCGACCAGGCTGCATTCGCCATCTGGCTAGCACACAGCGCCCGTGATCCCGACCTCTTGTTTTACGCCATTTGCGACGCCCAAGGTCGAGCCTTAGGCCTCGTCGCCTATTTGGCCATCAGCCTAGAGCACGGCAGCATTGAAATTGGCCACGTACACTTTGGTCACGCCATGCGCCGCAGCCGCATCAGCACCGAAGCCATTTACTTATTAATCAACCAGGCCTTTAATCTTGGCTTTCGACGCTGCGAATGGAAATGCGACAGCATGAACCAGCCTTCGGCCAAAGCTGCCCTACGCTTTGGCTTTCAATATGAAGGCCTGTTTCGCCAACACCGCGTCAACCGTGGCCGCAACCGCGATACCCAATGGTTTTCCATCATTGACGGGGAGTGGCCACAGCTGCAAAAACGCTATCTCAACTGGCTTAATCCTAAAAACTTTAGCGATTCAGGGGTGCAAATTGAAGCCCTCAACATCGCCACCAACTAAGCCCTAAGCCCGTTAGGGCTTTTTTACGGCCCTAAGGTACCCGTGTCCAGTTCGCGACGATGGCTGTCGCTTAGGCAAGCGCAGATGCAGCATCGATTGGCTATGATGGTGACTCAACTTCATCGACATAAACCAAAGGACAGCCATGCTACGCGACCCATCCCAAAAATACCCCGCCGCCCCCGTCGTCAACCTACCTGATCGTACCTGGCCATCGAAGACGCTTACCCATGCGCCGCGCTGGTGCTCAACCGACTTACGCGATGGCAATCAATCCTTGATCAACCCCATGGACAACGCCAAAAAATCGCTGTTTTTTGATCATCTGATTAAATGTGGCTTTAAAGAAATTGAGGTTTCTTTTCCTTCTGCTTCGCAGACCGACTTTGACTTTGTTCGCGGCCTGATCGAAGAGCAACGCATTCCCGAAGACGTGTGGATTCAAGTCATCACCCAATCGCGCCCCGACCTCATCGAGCGCACTCTAGAGGCCGTGACCGGCGCACCGCGCGCCATTGTGCATTTGTACAACGCCACCTCACGCTTATTCCGCGAGCTGGTGTTTAATCAAGATAAGGCCGCCACCATCGCGCTGGCTGTGCGCGGTGCGGAACACATTCGTCGCTTGTGTGATCAGCGCCCTGAAACCCAGTGGTCGTTTGAATACTCGCCGGAAACGTTTTGCTTTACCGAATTGGACTTTGCCCTAGAAATTTGCGAAGCCGTCGCCGATGTATGGCAACCCACAGCCGATAGGCCCTTGATTTTGAATCTGCCCGCGACGGTTGAAGTCAACACGCCCAACGTCTACGCCGATCAAATTGAATGGTTTATACGCCATTTCTCTCGGAAAGAGCATGTGGTGATCAGCCTACACCCACACAATGATCGCGGCACCGGCGTGGCCGCTGCCGAACTGGCCCTGATGGCTGGCGCCCATCGCGTCGAAGGCTGCCTATTTGGCAATGGCGAACGCACTGGCAACGTGGATTTGGTGACCTTGGCCCTGAATCTCTATACTCAGGGCGTCGACCCACAGCTAGATTTTTCTGACATCAAAGAAACCGTCGAAATTGTCCAGCATTGCAATGAGCTGCCGGTACACCCGCGCCACCCTTATGCCGGTGAATTGGTGTTTACCGCGTTCTCGGGCTCTCACCAAGACGCCATTAAAAAAGGCTTTGCCGCCAAGCACAATCAGCCAAGCGATGTCTGGGCCATTCCTTACTTGCCCCTAGATCCTGAAGACGTGGGCTGTAGCTACGAAGCCGTCATTCGCGTCAACAGCCAGTCAGGTAAAAGCGGAGCCGCTTGGCTCTTGGCCCAAAATCATGGCCTACAGCTACCTCGCGCCATGCAGGTTCACTTTAGCCAACTGGTCAAACACTATACCGACGACAGTGGCCAAGAAATGTCTGGGGCCGAAATCTGGGGCCTATTTCGCGAAGCTTACGGCCTCACCGACCGCCCTAGTCTGTCACTACAAGACTATCGCACCGAACCTTGCGACGGTGGCCAGCGACTATTCGCCAACGTGATGCATCAAGGTAAAAGCCTTATCCTAGAAGGACAAGGCAACGGCCTGCTGTCGGCCATGATCGACGCCATTCACGGCCATTTTGATTTAAAGCTCAACATTGTTGACTATCAAGAGCACACTTTAGGCCAGCGTACCCACAGCAAAGCCGTCGCCTATCTGGAATGTCATGGCCACCACAACGCGCACACGTTTGCCGTGGGCATTGACGCCGACTCGTCTAAGGCTTCCTTACAGGCCGCGCTGAACATCGCCAGCTGCCTGCTGGCGCCCACAGCCGTCGTGGCTTAAGCCCAATAGGCCAACCCTATAAAAACGCCTAGCGGCCATGACGGCGCTAGGCGTTTCGGCGTTTGGTCGCCTCATGGGCACGCTCAGCAAAGCCACTCAAAATCCAGCTAAACGCTCTTTTACTGTACAACAAAGTAGCTCCGAAAACTACAACAAAGGTGCTTTGTTTCAAAAACAAACACAAAAAACAAACCTAATGCTTTATTATTAAATAATTAATCAAATAATGCCAAAAACAGAAAAAACCAAGCCATATCTACAGCATGTTCATGCGCAAATAAAAATAATTATGGTTTAGTTTCATTCACCCCCCCAGTACGCCTCGCCATCCCCTTTTTTTTTGCTTTGAAAAAGCGTAATTTAGACAACGGGTCCAGTCACAGGCTAGGTCATGTCCCCGCCGCTTCGTCGCGCCCATAAGCACAATAACAGTGCCACACGAAGCGCATCACATGGCCATACAAACCACCGTTCCACCCCTATTTTTAACCCTGTTACTGGAATCGAACCATGAAAATGATCACCGCCATTATTAAGCCCTTCAAGCTAGAAGACCTCCGCGAAGCATTGGCAGAGGCTGGCATAAAAGGCATCACCACATCGGAAGTCAAAGGGTTTGGTCGACAAAAAGGCCATACCGAGATTTATCGTGGTGCAGAATATGCTGTGGATTTTCTGCCCAAAATCCGTATTGAGATTGCCCTACCACAAGATGAGGTTGAACGCGTCATAGAAACCATCATCAGGGCCACCCAAACTGGCAAAATTGGCGACGGCAAGATCTTCGTCTCCGACCTAGAACAGGTCATCCGTATTCGCACAGGTGAATCTGGCCCCGCTGCCATCTAACTCAATACAGGAACCCCATCATGAGCTTAACTGCCCCCCGCCTGAGCGCTCTGTCGCTCTGGGCTTTGCCCTCGCTCGCCCTCTCGGCCGAAACCGACTGGGTCCGCCCTTATGCCGACTTAGACAGTGGCGACACTGCTTGGATTTTGGTGTCGGCACTCTTGGTTTTATTCATGACCTTGCCCGGCTTGGCCTTGTTTTATGCCGGCATGGTACGAAAAAAGAACATTTTGGCCACTATGCTCCAAAGCTTTTCGGTGGCCGCACTGGTGGCGGTCTTATGGGTGGTGATTGGTTACAGCTTGGCCTTCACCCCTGGCAACCCCTTCATCGGTGGCCTAGATCGATTCATGCTCAAGGGCTTAAACGTCTGGCAAGCCAATGAAACCCTCACCATTTATCCAGGCGCAGCCACTATTCCCGAATCAGTGTTCATGATTTTCCAAATGGCGTTCGCCATCATCAGCGCCGCCATCATTACGGGCGCTTTTGCAGAGCGCATGAAATTCACCGCCCTCTTATCCTTCACCGGCGTGTGGCTGTTGCTGGTGTATGTTCCCACCGCACATTGGGTTTGGGAAGGCGGCGGCTGGTTAGCCAGCCATGGCGTTTTGGACTTTGCTGGCGGCACCGTGGTGCACATTAACGCAGGCATGGCTGGTTTAGTCGGTGCCCTGCTGCTTGGGCGTCGCCTCGGTTACGGTAAAGAATCGTTTGCACCGGCCAATCTGTCCTTGGCCTTAATCGGTACCGCCATGCTGTGGATCGGTTGGTTTGGCTTCAATGCGGGCTCCGCCTTTGCCGCTAACGCCATCGCGGGTATGGCCTTACTCAATACCCAGGTCGCCGCCGCCATCGGTGCTTTAACCTGGCTTTTATGTGAACGCGTTGCTCAGCACAAACCTTCGGCACTGGGCTTTGCTTCTGGTGCTCTCGCAGGGCTGGTGGGCATTACCCCAGCCGCAGGCTTTGTCGGCCCCCAAGGCGCTCTAGCCATTGGTTTGGCCACCGCCGTCGTGTGTTTCTGGTCGGTGACCAAGCTGAAAATTTGGTGGCGTTACGACGATGCTTTAGACGCTTTTGGCATTCACGGCATCGGGGGAATGGTGGGCGCGCTCTTAACCGCCATTTTCTTCAACAGCGACTTAAGCAGCATGAACGCCAGCGTACTGACCCAGCTCGTAGGCGTATTGGTTACCGTCTTCTACAGTGCTGTCGTCAGCGGGCTGATTCTGTTACTCATCGATAAGACCATGGGTTTGAGGGTCAGCCAAGATGAAGAACGCCAAGGCCTAGACATCAGCCTCCACGGCGAGCGCATCGAATAGTGCAAAGAAAAGCCCCACCGGCCATCTCCAGGTGGGGCTTTATCTTCGTTCAGCCATCAGGCTGCTGACGTATTCGCTGGGCGAGCTGCCCATGCGGTTTCGAAACATGGCGCTGAACGCACTGGGACTGTCGTAGCCCACGGCTAAAGCCACATCCAGCACGCTTACACCCAAGGCCAATTGCTCCAAGGCCAGCAGCAGGCGCTGTGTGCGCAACCACTCCACAAAGCTGACCTGCGTCTCGCGTTGAAACTGGCGCGACACCGTCCGCTCGCTCACGCCCAACATATGGGCAGCATCTGCCACCGTCCACGGATGATCAACTCGCTCAGACACGGTCTGACACAGGCGCTGTAGTTCTGGACTACTCGGCGTAGGCAGGTGAAACCCCAACACCGGCAGCAGGCGCAGCTCATCCAGCAATAGCTCCACCACCCGCTCTTCCCGCCCACCCCGCGGCGGCGGCATTTGAATGTCAATCGCCGCCACGATCAAGGCTTTCACCAAGGGGCTAATCGCCACCACCCCACAGCTCTCAGGCAAGTCAGCCCGCGCCCAAGGATCGACAAACAGCGTGCGTGCCTGCACCAAGCCAATGGCCCGCAGGCTATGCGCCGTTCGTGCCGGCAGCCAAAGGCCGCGGTTTGGCGGCACCATCCACACGCCGGCATCGGTTTCTACCCTGACCACGCCGCTCAG
>JAGNTR010000029.1:4823-20532 GCA_017987415.1 Neisseriaceae bacterium | reverse complement strand
TCGCATCAGACCTATAAGGATACGGTATTGACGCCACAAATTCAGTACATGATCGATCAAGGCATTTGGCAAAAAAGCGGCTACGACCAGTAGCCTTACCCGCGCCCAACCTCACCAACATGGTCCAATACCTGTAGGTGAGGTTTTGCTATTAATCCATCACTCATCGCCCTCTCGGGCTTCATGTTCAGAAATCGCCCGCACGGGCACATACTGTATGCTGGCAATGTCGCAGCCAAAGGCCGCACGAAAACTTTCTTGGAAGGCGGGCTTGGCGTAAAACACCTCGGCCTCTTCACGACTATTCCATAAATACACGCTGGTGCCGGTATTATTGTCGACATCGTAGCCAAAATATTTGCGCACCAAGCCGCGAACTCGCGCAAATTTCGGCACCACCGCAGCGTATAAAGCCTCTAATTCAGCCACGCTTTGGCCTTTATTGGGGTGATAGGTCACAATGGTAAAGTAATTCATGGCTGCTTCTCCTTTGATTTTTATGATGGTTTACGTCACGCGCCTCAGGCGCTGAGGCACCTGCTTCATTATAACCACAAACTCAACCGCTTAACGGCATTTTCAGCGCTCATGCCTGAGCAGATCGACTTAAGGAAACTTTTCTTTAAAAACCGACTCTTAACTTAAAATCGGCGCCATCAACCCACGTCCACAGCGTGGGTTCATAGCGAAAATATTAAAACTTTTCATTATTAATATATTTTATTTCATACATAAATATTATTTATTGCGATAAAATGTCGACAATTTATAAATAATGGCCAACCAGAGAAAAAAGCCACCATGACACACACTTCATCAACATCAGCCTATCAACCGCACGCCCTTGGCCTACTGCGCATCGTTTTGGGCTACTGCATTATGCTGTATGGCCTAGCCAAAACCTTTGCCATTCCCTATACCGAGCAGTTTGCCAACGTGCCTTTGAGCTCTATTTACGGCATTGCCGGCGTAGTCGAACTTGTCGGTGGCCTGATGCTGCTCTTGGGCTTTAAAACCCGATTCGCCGCCTTGATTTTGTCAGGCCAAATGGCGTTTGCCTACTTTATTGGCCACGTCAGCGCCAGCAGCCTCTTATTCCCCGTGATGAACGGTGGTTCTTTGGCCGTGGTGTTGAGCTTCAGTTTTCTATATTTCGTTTTCTCTGGGCCAGGCAAGTGGGCTTTGGATAACAAGCAATAAGCAGTCAGCAACAAACCGCACCTCATAACAACAAGCACACACATCACCAAAACGCCAAGCAGCTGCTTGGCGTTTTCCGTTGTGACGCCGCCTAGGCCCACAGATGTAGACACACTCCCAACATGCCCATGCCGACACACCACCAGTGTAGGCCAAAGCGCGCCCGACCATCGGCCCAGGCGCCAATGGCCACGCTGCCGATCGCCAGTAGCGCCACCCAGGCGCCCTGCTGCCACCACAGCCAGCTAAACTGCCAGGCAATATAGTATAAAACCAGGCCAAACAGCGCCACGCTCATGGTGAGCACTGCCGGCCCACTCGGCATTTCACTCGGCGCTGTCGCCAACTCTTGACGCCAGCGTGCCAGCCAAGCGTGATTGGCCTTCAGTGGGTTTTGGCTGGTCAAACTCCCCTTTACCCCAAACTCGGGCGGCTGCTGTGATAACAGCGGCTGATAGGTGCCAAACAGCCTATCCCACACGCTAAACGTGCCGCCGTAGTTTTTATTGATGTAGGGTGCAGCATTGCCGTGATGCACGCGATGCAGATTCGGGCTCACCAGCAGCCACTCCAGCGGCCCATAGCCACGCAATAAGCTATTGTGATTAAAAAGCTGAATGGCATAATGCACGGTAGACACCACCACAAACTGTAGCGGCGTCGCACCCAGCAGCGCCAGCGGCAAAAAGAACGGCACCGACGTTAAGGACGAATACCACGCATTGCGTACGCCCAAGGAAAGATTAAACTGTTGACCGGTGTGGTGCACCTCATGCACCCACCACAGGGCACGCACATGATGATGGCTGCGGTGCAATAAATAAAAACCTAAATCCCAGGCGATGAACACCCACAGCCAGCTGGCCCAAGTTGGCAACGCCGCCAGCCCCTGCCATGCAAAAGCCTCATACACCCACACAAACACCGCAATCTCAAGCGTACGGCCTAGCCACAAAATAATCTGGCCCACGTTAAAATTAAAGCCCACGTCACGCCAATCCACCGCGCGGCCGCGCCAATAATTAAAGCCACTCTCGGCCAATACCGACACCACCATCAGCAGCAGCGGCCACACCATTAAATTGAATCCCGACGACCCCATAGGCCTCCTCCTTTTGCCGCCACCAGCGCTAATGCTAAGCCCGAAGCAACGTCTAGCCACAGATGCCGCTTCAGCAGCAGCACCGAGACAATCACCAGCGCCACCCACAGTAGCTCAATCAAGCGACGCTTGCCTTGATGGCTTTGCCCCAAGGCCAAGCCACACAGCGTTGCCAACACCACGTGTAGCGATGGCAAACAATTTCCCGTAGTGTCCCATTCATGTAGCCAGAGCCACAGCCGCTGGTTCAGCGTCTCGCCCACCACCTCAGGATAAACCATGCTGCTGGGCCACAATAAATACATGACCAAGGCAGCCAGAGCAGCATACTGCATGCTGAGCCGCAGCGGCCGAATCCAATGGCTGGCGCTGCTGAAAAACGCATACGGCACCAGCATAAAAAACGACGCATACACCAGCCAGCCATCGACCCAAAAAGACGTGGCATCGTCTAGCCAAGTTTGATACACCTGCACCGTCACGCCGGCGCGCTCAGCCCAGAGCGCACCGATGCTGTAGCACAGGCCCACAAACCCCCAGGCACTGAATAAGGCCCAAGCACGAAAGGCCCGACTCATGCGGCCACCACCTGAATGCGGCGGCGCTTTTGGCCTGACTGCGCCTGCGGCAGCGCCACGACATGCCAGTCTACGGCCTCTGTAGCCACGCCTTGCTGCTCAAAATAGGCAGTTAAAGCTGTTCTTGCACTCGCCCAATCGGCTTCGCTGCCCTCTATCGCCAAATTCAACTCGGTTGCGCTGATTTGAGTCAGCTGATAATCGGCCTGCCGCGGTAGCGCTTGAGCAAACACGCGGCTCAGCGCATCGGCAAACAGCGCCACTGGCTGGCCGCTTCTCCCTGGCAGCTGCACTACATCGCCCAAACGACCTTCAATCGCCGCCAGCACGCGCGTAGCCGAACCACAAGGGCATGTCCGTGGGTCTAGCTGCAGCACATCGTCTAGGCGATAGCGCACCATGGGCTGGGTTTGGCGGGTAAAGTCGGTGATGATGGGCACAAAACGCTGCTCGTCCAGCCACTCTTCTTCAAACAAAACGTATTCTTCGTTAAGATGCAAGCGCCCATGCGCACAGGTCGCCGCCAAAAACCCTTCTGTCGCCTGATACACTTCATGCACTTCGGTAAACACCGACTCCAGCAAGCGTCGATCCGCCGCCGACAGCACCTCGGCGGCCGAAATCACCCGCCGCGGCGCCAGCGCTAGCTCACCGCCCTGAACTTGCCTGGCCAAGGCGCACAATACCTGCGCGGGCGCCACGATGATGCTGGGCTGATAGCCAGCCAAATCAGCACATAAAGGCGTAAACGCCTGCATCAAATCAAAAAACCGAAACTGTAAGCGGCGGCTACGGCCCACGCCTTCGTATAAATTATTATTCGCCCTTAAGATCAAGGCCACCCGCTCGCGCTGCAACAGCCCGCGCGGCAACAGCTTGGCCAAAATCACCCCGGCCCACTGCGCTCGCTCCGCCTGGCTCACCACAAAAACCCCGCGCTGAGCCGAGGTGCCCGACGACAGGCCAACTTCATAGCCGGACAAAGCGCTGGAAAAATCACGGCTGTGTTCGGCCGCCTGCGCCGTTTGCCACACATCCTCCAAGGCTAAGCCAGCCGTATTGAGGGCATTAAAGTCCCGCATCATCGAGGCTTTATCCATGATCGGCCATTGCGCCAAGGGCTGGCCACAATAAGGCTTAAAATAAGGGCTACGAGACAAAACCCTGCGCTCAAACTGGCGCCACTGCCGCTGCTGGTGCGCTAACAGCGCCGAGCGCTGGCTAAAGCGGCAACGCTTGCTGCGCCAATAATGCCAAACAATCGCCACTAGCCCCATCACACGCCTCCATCATGGCTTAAATGAATCTGCACCTGACCGCCTGCATCCAGCAGGCGCAGCTGCCCTAAGGTGGCGACATATTGGCCATGATCGGCCATAATCAAGCGGGTTAAAGGAGAAGGTAGCCGCCCCTCCCGAAAATTAGCCACGTCCCAAGCTGCATCGGCGGCCAATAGATGCCACCCATCGTCGGTGCAAACAAATGCACCGATGTGGCCGGCCGCATGCCCAGGTAAGTCCACCAAGATGAGCTCTTTATTGCTGCCCGGCACGGCGTAACCCGTGGTGAAGGGATACAGCTCTGGCGGTAAGGCCACCACCTCGCCCGACTCCATCGGCCACAGCCGCTGCGCCGCATCACTGGGCATAAGCTCGGGCACAAAGCCCTTTTGTAAGGCTCGCCAGCCACGTAAGTACTGCGTCTGCGCCCACCCCTGGCCGCTGGCGATCAAGGGCACATCGGGAAAGTCCTTCAGGCCAGCAATGTGGTCGCCGTGAAAATGAGACAAAATCACCCCCGACAAATCACGCGCCTGAATGCCGCGCTGGCGCAGCTGAGACACGATGGCCTGGCTGGATTCGAAGTAAACCGGCGTCACCCGCCGATACAGCGCAAACAGCCCGCTGGCAGTGGCGTCCATAAAGTGTTGGGCGTAGCCCGTATCCCACAGCCAATGGCGCTGGTTGGCGCTCAACAAATAGGTTTTGGCCGGAAAGGCACAGCTTTGCAAGCCGGCGCCACGCACTGCCATGCAGGCCGCATGAGTGCAGTGGCCGGCAATGAATTCAGTCATCGTAGCCATGTTCGCCTAACCAAAAGGCCGTGTGCGCAAGCGCTTCGGCCATGTTCACCTGAGGCACATACCCCAGCTGTTGCTGCGCCCGCAGTGGGCATAACGTCATGTCGTAGTTCAATGTCCCTGCGCCATAGCGCGTCAGCGCCGGCGCCCGACCCGTGGCCCAAGCGCCCAACTCTGACAGCTGCGCCACGGTTTTAACCACGCCATACGGCACGGCGCGCACGCCGTAGGGCTCGGCCAGCTGGCCGAACAAAGCACCCAACACCTCAGCCAATGTCCACGGCTCTTGATTACTGATGTTGAACACGCTGCCAGAAGCGATATTTGGCTGGGTGCTGGCCAAACTCAAGGCCTGCACCACATTGGCCACATAGGTAAAGTCCATCAGCGTCGCGCCGCCGCGCGGCAAGCGCAGCAGGCCTTGCTGCTGGCGTAGGCGCGCCCACACCCGCGGCAGCAATACCCGATCATGTGGCCCAAAGATGGCGCGCGGGCGCAAAATAACGTAGCGGGTATCAGGATAAGCCTGGGCCGCACGCTGTATCGCCCCTTCCGCCAGCCATTTGGTCTGGGCGTAATGATTGGGCAAGCGCTGAGCGCAAAATGTCTCTTTGATCTGGTGGCGATGCTGATAGTCAAAATACACCGACGGCGTCGACACGTGCACGAATCTCGCCACGCCTTGCCGCCCAGCGGCTTCGGCGAGGCGCTCGGTGGCGCTGAAGTTGATGGCGTAAAAATCTTGGTATCGCCCCCACGGCGACGACAGGGCCGCACAGTGCCATACCGTGTCGCACCCCGCCAGCAGCGGTGCATAATCAGCAGGTGCCAGCTGGGTTAAATCCACCGCCATTGGCGCGATCAGCTGGCCTGGCAGCTGGGTCAAAGCATCGGCACTGCGGCCCACGCCACGATAGGCCACGCCCTCTTCAGCCAGAAATGTCGCCGCATTGCGGCCCAAGCCATGGCTGGCACCGGTTAACAAGACTTGCTTCATGTGTACAACACCATGCCGGCCATGCCAAACCCGGCCGCCGTTCCAATGAGCAATACTTTCTGCCCTGGCCCCATCCGCCCTTGGCGCATGGCTTCATGCAAGGCCGTGGGGATGGAGGCCGCCACCTGATTGCCATGCTCGGCATAAATGTCCACCACCTGTGCCTCGGTATAGCCCAAGCGCGTACGCAGATGGTGTAAAGACAAGTGGCTGGCCTGATGCGGCACCACCAAGTCAACTTGAGTGGGCGCATAGCCCAAAGGCGCGAATAAATCCGTCAAGAATTCAGGCATCAACTGTGACGCCAACTTAAACACGCGCTTACCCGCCATTTGAAACACCTGGTCCTCTGCTGCCAAGCCGACGCTGGGGTTGCGGCGCGTGCCGCCGGCGCGAATCTCGCAATGGCTCACGCCTTCTGGATACACCGCCAAACGATAAGCGGCGCAGCCTTCTGCCCCCTCGCCCGACTCAACAATCACCGCCGCCGCCCCATCGCCAAAAATCAGCGCCGTTTCATGATCGCGCCAGTCTATGCCGCGCGACGCTAGCTCCGACGACACAATGGCAATGCGCTGATAGGCGCCGCTGTTGAGTAAGCACGCTGCTTGATGCAGCGCCGTCACAAAGCTGACGCAGCTAGCGTTAACGTCAAAAGCGGCGATGCCGGCGCGCAAATCAGCACAGGCCAAGGTACGGCTGGCCGTACTGGGCAGGGCCTGTTCTGGTACGCCGTTGGCGCACAACAATAGGTCAATGCTGTGTGGGTCTAGCCCATATTGACGGCAGGCATCGCTTAGCGCGGCGGCGCCTAAAGCTGATTGCAATAAGCCCGCATCGGCAAAATAGCGATGGGTCACGCCTGATTTTTTAGCCACATAGCCATTAGGCAAACCCAACTTTTGGTCGAGCTGTGCCGAGGTGACGGGTTCAGCAGGCAGCGCCTTACCGGTAGCAATGATTTTTAGGGGCAGCATGGTGAGCAGATGTCCTTATGTGGGCCGAAGCCTATTGATGGTGCCTTCAGTAGCCATCTTAGCGAGGATGACCGGCCGCCACCACTGCAAATTAAACAGTACTAAAAAACGATACTTAAATTTCGATCAAAACATACTTTTAAATAGTTTTAGAAGCGTGCCACGCTGAATGCACGGCATTAACCTTGGTAACGACCAAAAAAATACCGGGCAAGCCCGGTATGATTCCTTAAGACGCAGGCCTACTTCGCCAGCGTTAAGGCTAGATTTTTCAGGCCCAGCCATGCATCGCCCGCCTCAGCCCCTTTGATCTGTCTATCAATTTGGGCACAGGTTTGCAAGGCGTTCAAAAGCTGCCCCGTGCCTAGACGGTTCAAAGCCTTAGGCGCCAGATGCTGCTTTTCGCCCCACAGCCGCAGCGAACGGCTCATGCTTTGGATGGTCTGGTTTTGAGCCAGGCCGGCCTTCAGGCGCAGCAAAAGGCGAATGTCTTCGCTCAGCGCCCACAAAAGCAGTACCGGCTCGCCACCCTCTTGCGCTAAACCATCCAATAGCTTGACCACGCGAGTGGCGTCGCCGCGCATCCACGCCGCTGCCAGCTGAAACACGTCAAAGCGTGCTACGTGGGCAATGGCCTCTTGCACGTCGTCCCAGCTGAGCTCAGTGCCTTCAGGGAAAATCAACGCCAGCTTGTCTAGCTCTTGCTTGGCCGCCAATAAATTACCCTCTACTCGCTCCGCGAATAGGGCCAGCGCCTCCGTCGTCATGGAGAGGTTTTGGTCGGCCAGGCGGCCGCTTAACCAAGCGGGCAAGCCTTCTAGACCAATCGCCTTGGCTTCTAGTACCTGTGCGGCCTGGGCCAAAGCAGTAAACCATTTGCTTTGTAGCTGCACCCGCTCCAGCTTAGGCAGTAAAATCACCACCACCGTGTCCTGCGGTAGCCGCTGTACCAGCTGCTGTAAAGCGTCGCCACCTTCTTTGCCAGGCTTACCCGTAGGAATGTGCAATTCCAACAGCTTTTGCTCTGAGAACAGGCTCACGCTGTCGTTGTCTTGCAGCCACGACGACCAGTCAAAATGATTTTCTACCATAGACTGTTCGCGGCTCAAATAGCCTTGCGCCTTGGCCGCCGCACGCAGCGCATCCAAGGCTTCAAGGCTTAACAGCGCTTCTTCACCGTGAATCACGTACAGCGGCGCCAGCGGCCCCTTGAGGTGAGAGGCCAGTTGATTAAAGCTTAAGGCCGCCATTACTTACGAATCAAACCAACAGGGTGTTCTTCTGTGGTTTTCACCGCATCAGGCTTGATGTAGGCTAAACGACGCACCAGCTGCTCAGCAGCATCCATGCGCATTTCTTGCCATAGCTGGCCTTCTTCATCTTCTTTACCCAATACGTCGCGGTCGGTGTAGTCCATGGTGCGGCGAACGGTCACGTTCATCGGTTCACCATAAGGCGCACCATTTTTGTGTAACTGTGCCGTAGCGGTAAAGCGGTATAGGTATTCATTCACCGAACCACCGCGGTTAATCGTCAACACTTCACGCTTAGCGCTTTCGTTCAGCACTTCTAAAGAAGCTTCTGCCTGTCCAGCGCCAACCACTTTAATCGTTTCATTACGCTTCAACACCACATTCAGCGGGCCGACTAAGGTGCCGTCGCCGCTCACGTGTACGGTGGTAAACGGCATGGGGCGAACGGTGCCGCCCATGCCACGCAAATGAAAACCACAGGCGCTCAGGCCCAACACGGCCACCAGCAACATTAATTTTGACCACTGTTTCATCACTGTCCTTTGTTGTCAGTGGCCCAAGGCGTACGCTGCACGCCCTGAGCCGTTGGCTTGTTTACTCGGCTAGTTTTTGCTTCATTAACTCTTGTACCTGAGTTGGATTGGCTTTGCCGCGTGAGGCTTTCATCACTTGGCCTACCAAGGCGTTCAGGGCTTTTTCCTTACCGGCCTTGAATTCTTCTACCGATTTAGGGTTGGCTGCCAAAACGTCGGCAATCATGCCTTCGATGGCGCCGGTGTCGGTAATCTGTTTCAAACCGTCGCGTTCGATGATGGCGTCCGCGTCTAAGTCGCTCTCCCACATCGCTTCGAATACTTGTTTGGCCAGCTTATTCGACAAGGTATTGTCGTGGATGCGGGCAATCAAACCCACCAAACGCTCAGGTTGAATCGGCGATTCGGCAATGCTCAAGTTAGCCTTATTCAAGCTAGCGGCTAATTCACCGTTAAGCCAGTTGGCGGCCAATTTACCCTGGCCCGATGCGCTCGCCACGGTTTCAAAGTACAGCGCCACCGCACGCTCAGCGGTCAATACGCTGGCGTCGTAATCAGACACGTCAAAGTCGGCCACAAAGCGCGCCGCCATTTGGGCGGGCAATTCTGGCATTTCCTGACGCGCCGCTTCGATTTGAGCATCCGAAATAATGATGGGCAATAAGTCTGGATCAGGGAAGTAACGATAGTCGTGAGCATCTTCTTTCGAACGCATGGCACGAGTTTCGCCGCTGTCTGGATCAAATAGACGGGTTTGCTGAATCACTTTACCACCGTCTTCAATCAGCTCAATTTGGCGGCCGATCTCGTAATTGATGGCAGCTTCCAAAAAGCGGAATGAGTTCAGGTTTTTAATTTCGCAGCGGGTGCCAAATTCGGCTTGCCCAAACGGGCGTACCGACACGTTGGCGTCGACGCGGAACGAGCCTTCGGCCATATTGCCGTCGCACACGCCCAACCAGGTCACCAAGGTATGCAGTGCCTTCGCATAGGCCACCGCATCAGCGGCGCTACGCATTTCGGGCTCAGACACCACTTCCAACAAAGGCGTACCGGCACGGTTTAAGTCGATGCCGGTCACGCCTGCCATACCTTCATGAACCGATTTACCCGCATCTTCTTCTAAGTGGGCGCGGGTCACGTTAATGGTTTTCTTGGTGTCGCCAACGATGATGTCTAGCTTACCGAATTCCACAATCGGCTTGTCCATTTGGCTGATTTGGTAGCCTTTAGGCAAGTCTGGGTAAAAATAGTTTTTACGGTCAAAAATGTTTTTTTGGTTGATGGTGGCATTCAGCGCCAAGCCCAGCTTAATCGCTTTTTCCACCGCAGCCTTGTTCATCACCGGCAAGACGCCAGGCAAGGCCAGCTCCACCACGCTGGCGTGAGCGTTCGGCTCAGCACCAAAGGCAGTTGAAGCGCCCGAAAAGATTTTGGATACTGTGTTGAGCTGCACGTGCACCTCTAAACCAATCACAACTTCCCAATTCATAAGATTCTTTCTTTATCGCTGCTGCGGGCGCGCCATCAGCGCCACCTCGCAGGCTATTAACGTTGTCTGTATTTATACGCTCGGCGCTTGTTGGTGCCAATCGCTGTGCTGCTGAATTTGATGCGCCACGTTCAATAACTTGGCCTCAGCAAAGTGCGGCCCAATCAGCTGTACGCCAATCGGCATGCCCGCGCTGGTAAAGCCAGCCGGTACGCTCATGCCCGGCAAGCCGGCCAGATTCACCGACAGAGTGTAAATGTCGCTCAAATACATGGCTACTGGATCGTTGCCCAAAGCGCCCTGCTTGCCTGCGGCAGTCGGGGCAACTGGGCCGAGGATCACGTCACATTGGCTAAAGGCATGGCCAAAATCTTCAGTGATCAGGCGGCGAATTTTTTGCGCCTTGAGGTAATACGCATCGTAGTAGCCGTGCGACAACACGTAGGCACCCATCATGATGCGGCGCTTCACTTCTTCACCAAAGCCTTCTGAACGCGAACGCTCATACATTTCTTGCAGGTCTTTGTATTCTGCCGCACGGTGGCCGTAGCGCACGCCATCAAAGCGCGACAGGTTGGTTGAGGCTTCAGCAGAAGCAATCACGTAATAGGCAGGAATGCTCAATTCGGTTTGCGGCAAAGACACGTCAACGATTTCGGCGCCCTGCGCTTTTAATAAGGCCACGGTTTGATCTACGGCTTTCGCCACTTCTGCGTCTAGGCCGTCGGCAAAGTATTCTTTAGGTAGGCCGACTTTCAAGCCAGTTAAAGGCTTGTTTAAATCACGTGCGTAGTCTTCTTTGGCGCGATCTAGGCTAGTGGAATCGCGCTCGTCAAAGCTGGCCATGCCGTTGAGCAATAAGGCACAGTCTTCAGCCGTTTGCGCCATCGGGCCGGCTTGGTCCAAGCTAGAAGCGTAGGCCACCATGCCAAAACGGCTGACGATGCCATAGGTAGGTTTAAGGCCGGTAATGCCGCAATGGCTGGCTGGCTGACGAATCGAGCCGCCGGTGTCGCTGCCCAAGGCCGCAGGCGCCAAACGCGCCGCCACCACGGCCGCTGAGCCGCCAGAAGAGCCGCCAGGGACAGAGTTCACGTCCCAAGGGTTATTGGTTTTACCGTAGAACGAACGCTCGTTGGTCGAGCCCATGGCGAATTCGTCCATATTGGTACGGCCCAAGGTCACCATGCCGGCATTGTGTAGATTTTGTACCACGGTTGCGGTGTAAGGCGACACAAAATTATCCAGCATTTTGGACGACGCAGCCGTACGCCAGCCACTGTCGCAGAATAAATCTTTGTAGGCAATCGGCACGCCCGCCAATTGCGGGGCATTACCGCTGGCCAACAGCGCATCGGCGGCCTGCGCCTGCGCCAAAGTGATGTCTTTATTTAAAGTAATGTAACCATTGATGGCCGCATTGTGCGCCTCAATCTGGCTTAAATAGTCTTGGGCCAATTCAGTGGCCGACACTTGCTTGCTTTGTAGGGCCTCTACGCACGCTTTAAGGGTTAATGTGTTCATGTGATGACTTTATACTTTCGAACGTTCGAATAGGTGATAAATGCGCTTGCCCCTTGATTCGGTGGCCAAAACGCTTCACTCGCGTAGTGCAACCGCCAAAACGGCCGCACAACGATATGATTATTCAATGACTTTTGGCACCAAATACAAACTATTTTGGACTTGAGGGGCAATTTCTTGATATGCTTTGTGATTGTCGACTTCTGTAACCACGTCGTCACGCAAGCGCAAAGGGATTTCATGCGGGTGACTCATAGGTTCTACCCCATCGGTATTTACCGCCTGCATTTTTTCAATCATTTGAAAAATACTGTCCAGCTCGAGTTGCATCGCGCGACTTTCTGCCTCGGTCAGAGATAAACGAGACAGTTGGGCGATTTTTTCAACGTCGCTTTGATTGAAAGCCATAAAAAATCCTCAAATACAGTTAGCAAATAAAAGAATCTAGGGTATCATAGCAAGCTATTTTGAGCTAGCCTTAGTGACGATATTTCGCCCATGATTAACGCATTGATCTGTCATTTAAGCCGTTTGAAAACTCAGGCTGGCCACCGACCGATTAAGCACCCGACCCATACACAGGATAACCGCATGTTTCGCTTCTTAACCTCATATTTTTCCAACGATTTAGCCATCGACTTGGGTACAGCCAACACCTTGATTTTCATTAAGGGTCAAGACATTGTGCTAGACGAGCCCTCTGTTGTCGCCATTCAGAACGACGGCATGAGCAACAAACTGGTGACTTTAGCCGTGGGTCTAGAAGCCAAAAAAATGTTGGGCCGCACCCCCGGCAGCATTCAAGCCATTCGCCCGATGAAAGATGGCGTGATCGCCGACTTCGTAGTCACCGAACAAATGTTGAAGCAGTTCATTAAAAAAGTGAACACCAGCCGTTTTTCTGCTAGCCCACGCGTGGTGATCTGCGTGCCTTGCGGCTCGACCCCAGTAGAACGCCGCGCGATTCGCGACTCTGCCCTAGCCGCAGGCGCTTCTCGTGTAGAAATGATTGAAGAGCCAATGGCCGCCGCCATCGGCGCTGGCCTACCGATTGAAGAGCCCACCGGCTCAATGGTGGTGGACATCGGCGGCGGCACCACCGAAGTGGGCGTGATTTCCCTCAGCGGCGTGGTGTATTCTCATTCAGTACGCGTAGGCGGCGACGCCTTCGACGAAAGCATCATCAACTACATTCGCCGTCACTACGGCATGTTGATCGGTGAAGCCACCGCTGAAGAAATCAAGAAAAAAATTGGCTCGGCCTTCCCAGGCTCTGAAGTGCTGGAACTAGAAGTTAAAGGCCGCAACCTAGCTGAAGGCATTCCACGCGCCTTCACCGTGACCTCAAACGAAATTCTAGAAGCGCTGACCGAACCGCTGAACCAAATCGTTCAAGCGGTGAAAAACGCCCTAGAACAAACCCCACCAGAATTGGGCGCCGACATTGCCGACCGCGGCCTAGTGCTCACCGGCGGTGGTGCCTTATTGAAAGACATCGACCGCCTATTGGCGGAAGAAACTGGCCTACCAGTGATGATCGCCGAAGACCCACTGACCTGCGTGGTGCGTGGTTCAGGCCGTGCCTTAGACATGATGGGCAAATTGACGTCTGTATTTGTCAGCAACCCATAACAGCACGTCAAGATGGCTTTTTTCTTGTCTCGTGCCATTAAGCCCACTACCAAGATGGTCGTCCTTGTGACGGCCAGCTTGGGCTTATTATTTGGCAGCAACCAATACCCCATGACGCAAACGGTTAGAAACGCGGTTTTATCCGTGCTTTACCCCATTCAATGGCTAGCCAATGTCCCCCTCAACAGCTACCGCAGCGCCGAAATTTTCTTGACCAAGCAAAATCAGCTGCATCAAGAAGTCGTGACGCTCAAGGCAGACAACATCGCCTTACACATTCAAATGACTCAGCTCAAAACGCTACAGCGCGAATTAGCTGAGCTTAAGTCATTACAACAGCTGGTAGATACCCCCCTAACCGTTGTGACCAGCGCCCAAGTAGCGTCCAATGGTCGTGACCCTATCGCCAGCAAGCTCGTCTTAGATAAAGGCAGCAAACACCAGATCCAGGCAGGCCAAGTAGTGGTTGATAAAAATGGCCTCTTAGGCCAAGTCACCAATATTCAACCGTTTAGCGCCGAAGTCAGCATGGTCACCGACAATAAGCAGGTCGTGCCCATCATGGTGGAACGCACCGGCGAACGGGCATTGTTGTACGGCAACGGCCAAAACGTTGACCTACGCTATTTCCCAATCGACGGCGACCTACAAGAGGGCGATCTACTGGTAACATCCGGCCTTGACGACACCTACCCCGCAGGCATTCCTGTGGCCACGGTCAAGAGCGCCGAGAAAAACCTCGCCACACCTTACTACCGCACCAAGGTCAAACCATTAGCCGGCATTCATCGTGCCCGTTACGTGTTGATTTTGCCCCGTAATCAAGAAGCCAAAACCGCCGCAGCGCCCGCCGCTGCACCGACAACGCCCCCCGTTCAAGAGTAGTCAAGCATGGAACACTTAAGCGATTACCGCAAACACATTCCGCTGCGTTGGATTTACTGTAGCTTCTTGGTCGCTATTTTTGTCGACCTAATTCCAACCGCGCAAACCGGCAGCATTCAGTTGATGCCGGACATCATGGCCATGCTGATTTTGTATTGGAGCATCAACCGCCCCCATCAATTCAGCATCGGCTCTGCCTTTGTGCTCGGCCTCATCTCCGACATCGCCACCGGCAGCCCCCTAGGCCAACACGCCCTCGCCTACACCATCACCACTTACATCGTGATGAACCAGCAGCGCTACATTATTTTGTATCATTACGGTATTCAATCCATTGTGGCGCTGGGCACCCTCATGGGCAACCAAGTCATCATGTCGTTGATCCGCCTGATTTTTGACAATAAATATTCTGGCTGGGGTTCTTTTTTACCCCCCATTATTGGCGCCCTATTATGGCCGCTATTGAACAAAATCATGATCACCCTCTACCGACCGCGTAAGAATTAGCCATGCACACGCCTCGCCACCACACCAAAAAATCGGCCAAGCAAGGCAATAAAGGCGAACGTCAGTTCATCATTCGTTTGATGCTGGCGTTTGCGCTGATTGTGCTGCTGTTCATCACCCTCGGCGTGCGCTTTTTTTATCTGCAAGTGGTCAAATACGACGACTACAGTACCCGCGCCCAAAACAACCGCATTTCTTTGATTCCCACCGCTCCAACCCGCGGCCTCATCGTCGATCGCAACGGCGTAGTGTTGGCGCGCAACTACGCGGCCTATAGCCTCGAACTGATCCCCAATCAGCTGCCGGGTAAGATCGACGAAACCATTGAAGCGCTGCGGCCCTACGTTGACATCACCAACGCCGACATGAAGCGTTTTCAAAAATTTCGCGCCGATTCACGCTCTTTCGACAACATCCCCCTGAAGCTGAAGCTCACTCAGCTTGAGGCCGATCGCTTGGCGCCGCATCTTTACCGCTTCCAAGGGGTGGAGATCAACGCTCGCTCCTTCCGCGAATACCCTTACGCCGACCTCACTGCCCATGTTTTAGGCTATATTGGCCGCATCAGCCAAAAAGACCAAGACCGCCTGATCGAAGAAGACAAGCTGGCGCTGTACCGCGGCTCGACCCACATCGGTAAAATTGGCCTAGAGGAATATTACGAAGCCGACCTACACGGCGTGCCTGGCTTTGAAGAAGTCGAAAAAGACGCCTTTGGCCAAGTAGTGCGCGTGTTACGCACCACCGCCCCAGAAAGCGGCAATATGCTGCAGCTGTCGCTCGACATCAAGCTACAGAAAAAAGCCGACGACCTTCTTGGCGATCGCCGCGGCGCCATCGTCGCCATCGACCCACAAACCGGCGGCGTCTTAGCCTTGGTGTCTAAGCCCTCGTTCGACCCCAACCTCTTCATCGATGGCATCGACACCGAAAGCTGGAAAGGCCTGAA
>JAGNTR010000029.1:0-4723 GCA_017987415.1 Neisseriaceae bacterium | reverse complement strand
GGTAAAGCCTTTAAACCACATTTGGTGCAGTCGATTTTGGACAGCAAAACCAATCAAAGAACCGTGATCGAAGCCACACCGTCAAAGATTCTGCCCTATAAGCAGAACAACTTTGAATACGTGCGCAACGCCATGGTCAACGTGATGAAGGCCGGTACCGGTCGACGCATTGGCGCAGGCTTGCAATACGAAATGGGCGGCAAAACCGGTACCGCCCAAGTGGTGCAGATTAAGCAAGGCGCGCGCTATAACGCCAGCGCTCTGGCCGAAATTCACCGCGACCACTCTTGGTTCATCGCTTTTGCGCCGGCCAATACGCCGCGCATCGCCATTGCCGTCATCGTGGAAAACGGCGGTTTTGGCGCCCGCGCCGCAGCGCCCATCGTACGCGCCCTGACAGACTTCTACATGCTGTCTAGCCAATACGATGCCGCGCCGGTACCCACGCCGCTGATGACATCTTTGGCCGAAGACGTGCCGGTAGGCCCAACCAAGTCAGGCCAATCCGTAGCGCAGGCCTTTCAAGCGCTAAGAGGCCCGAGCACACCGAATACCATTAGCCCTACCCCAGCGGGCAGCACGCCCGTGAACACCAGCCCGACCAGCACCGCCGCACCGAAGAAGGAAACGCCATGAACGACCGCACCCATCACGCCCCTTGGCAACGCTTTTGGCACAGCTTCGTGGCGCCCTTCGACTGGTGGTTGATGAGCAGCGTGGTGATCATTTTAATCGTCAGTTTTTTCCTGCTGTTTTCGGCCGACGGCCAAACCTTTGGCCAAATCGCCAATAAGGGCATCCACACCGTGATGGGCTTCATCGTCATGTGGGTGCTGGCCAAAACGCGGCCACAGTTTTTAAGTAACTTTGCCCTGCCGCTGTACGCCATCGGCGTCGTATTGCTGGTGGGGGTAGAGCTATTCGGCATCACCGTCAACGGCTCCACCCGCTGGCTGAACCTCGGCATCGCCCGTATTCAGCCCTCAGAAATCATGAAAATCGGCGTGCCCATGATGGTAGCGTGGTACTTCCAGCGTAAAGAACTGGAGCTTAATTGGCGCCATTATCTGGTGGCCTTACTCATCATCATGGTACCGGGCGCCTTAATTTTGAAGCAGCCCGACCTAGGCACCGCCATGCTCATCATGTCGGCCGGTATTTTTGTGATTTTCTTTGCTGGCCTACCGTGGAAGGTCATCATTGCCGCCGTGGTATCCGCCATTTTCGCCCTGCCTTTGGTCTGGCTATACGGCATGCACAGCTATCAAAAAACCCGCGTGCTGACCTTACTAGACCCTACTAAGGATTCGCTCGGCGCTGGCTACCACATCATCCAGTCCACCATCGCCATTGGCTCGGGCGGCGTGTTTGGCAAGGGCTGGCTCAACGGCACCCAAACCCATTTAAGCTACATCCCCGAACGCACCACCGACTTTATTTTTGCGGTGTACAGCGAAGAATTCGGCTTAATTGGCAACATTTTGTTGTTAATCGCCTATTTGGTCATTCTCGGACGTGGCTTAGTGATCGCCGCCAAAGCCCCCACGCTCTACGGCAAACTGCTGGCCAGCGCCCTAACCATGACCTTCTTCTGCTACGCCTTTGTGAATATGGGCATGGTGAGTGGTATTTTACCCGTTGTGGGTGTACCCTTACCCTTAATGAGCTACGGCGGTACATCAACCCTATCCATCACCGTGATCATCGGCCTATTAATGGGCATTGGTAACCAACGCTTATCACACTAACCGGATACGAAAGGCGGCGTCTATGAGTTTGGAAATCATCAAAATTCTGGTGGCATTAATCGTGCTCATGAATCCTCTGGGCGCCATTCCGCTGTTTTTAAACCTTACCGCCGACAACAGCGCCGAAGAGCGCCGAGCCATCGCCAAAGTAGCGGCCATCGCCGTCGCCGTCGGCATTTTGATCTTCGCCCTCTTTGGCAATGGCCTACTCAAGGTGTTAAACATCAGCATTGGCTCGTTCCAAATTGGCGGCGGTATTTTGGTACTCCTCATCGCCATCGGCATGATGAACCCCAAATCCTCCAACACCACCGAAGCCACCAAAGAAGAGCATAAAGAGGCCAAAGACAAAGAGAACATCTCCGTCGTACCCATGGCCATCCCGCTCTTGTTCGGCCCCGGCGCCATCTCCACCGTCATCATTTATTCTTCCACCGCCAACGGCTTTTGGGAAATGGCCCAGCTGTGTCTGGCCGGCATCATCGCCGCCCTAGTCTGCTACTTAGCCATGGTCTCCGCCACGCCGCTACGCAGCCTGCTGGGCAAAACCGGCATCAACATCATCGGCCGCGTCATGGGCCTCATCCTCGCCGCCGTATCGATCGAGATCATCGTTAATGGCATTAAAAACGTGTTTCCACAGCTGATGTAGCCCCAGCACAAAAACTGCGTGGGCCACGATCCACTCTACCAAACACCGCACAACCCGCGTAGGGTGGGTAAAGCGCAGCCTACCCACCATTTCAGCCCATCAGAAAAACCCAAACAAAAAACCGCGTGGGTCTCGACCCATCCCACCAAACACCGCACAACCCGCGTAGGGTGGGTAAAGCGCAGCCTACCCACCATCTCAGCCCATCACAAAAACACAAACAAAAAACCGTGTGAGTCGAGAGCCACCCTACCAAATACCGCCCAGCCCGCGTAGGGTAGGTAAAGCGTAGCCTACCCACCATCTCAGCCCATCAGAAAAACCCAAACAAAAAACCGCGTGGGTCGAGAGCCACCCTACCAAATACCGCCCAGCCCGCGTAGGGTGGGTAAAGCGCAGCCTACCCACCATTTCAACCCACCAGAAAATCCCAAACAAAAAACCGCGTGGGTCTCGGCCCACCCTACCAAACACCGCCCCCTACCCATCCCCCTTGCTCTGTGTCAAAATAAACCCAATCACATAACCTAACCGCAAGGCTTTTCATGGACATCTATTTGGTCGGTGGCGCCGTACGCGACCAGCTCCTCAACCGCAAGGTATTCGATCGCGACTGGGTTGTGGTCGGTGCCAGCGTAAACGACATGCTCACGCAAGGCTATCTGCCCGTAGGTAAAGACTTTCCCGTCTTTCTACACCCCAAAACCCACGAGGAGTACGCCCTCGCCCGCACCGAGCGCAAAACCAGCGCCGGCTACACCGGCTTTACCGTCCATGCCGACCCCAGCGTCACCCTGGAAGAAGACCTCGCCCGGCGCGACCTCACCATCAATGCCATGGCACAGGCTCAAGACGGCAGCCTCATCGACCCCTATGGCGGCCAAGCAGACCTGCAACAAGGCCTGTTACGCCACGTCAGCGACGCCTTTGTCGAAGACCCCGTGCGCATCCTGCGCATCGCCCGCTTTGCCGCCCGCTACGGCTTCAGCGTCGCCCCAGAAACGCAAGCCTTAATGCAGGCCATGGTGCATAGCGGCGAAGTCAACGCCCTCGTAGCTGAGCGAGTGTGGCAAGAGTTGGCCAAGGCCTTGATGGAGCCTAAGCCCGAACTGTTTTTTGAGACCCTGCGCCAATGCGGTGCCCTCGCCGTACTCATGCCCGAAGTCGACGCCCTTTGGGGCGTGCCGCAGCGCGCCGATTATCATCCTGAAGTCGATACCGGCATCCACACCATGATGGTGTTGCAGCAGGCCGTGCAGCAAGGCCTAGACCTACCGCAGCGCTTCGCCGCCCTGACCCACGACTTAGGCAAGGCCAAAACGCCGGCCCACATCCTGCCGCGCCACCACGGTCACGACCACGGCGGCCTCGCGCCACTGGCCGAGCTGGCCAAACGCCTACGCGTGCCCAACGACTGTTATGAGTTGGCACAAATGACGGTGCGCGAACACATCTTGATTCACAGCGTCAACGAGCTCAAAGCCAAAACCGTGCTGACCTTGCTCATGCGCTGCGACGTCGTTCGCCGCCCCGAGCGCTTTAAAGCCATGCTGGCCGTGTGCCAAGCCGACGCCCAAGGCCGCCTCGGCCTAGAACAACAACCCTATCCGCAGCGCGCCCAATGGACAAGCTACGTTGACGCCATCCTGGCCGTAGACGCAGGCGCCATTGCCCAAGCCTGCCCCGACAAAAGCCTCATTCCCGAGCGTATTGCCGCCGCCCGCCTCAAGGCGCTGCAAGCCCTCCACAGCAAAGGTTAACCCCATGATGCTCCCCGACTTTGCCCAAGCCCCGGCCCAAGCCTTCCAGCAGCAAAAGGCCAAACTGATTGCCCAATACGAACGCACCCAGCAGCCTCTGGTGTTCTTACAGGCCCACACGCACAGCCTCGAGCAATTGTTGTGGGGGTTATGGCAACCGCTGTTTCAGCAAGCACAGCTGGCCCTAATCGCCATCGGTGGCTTTGGCCGCGCCGAAACCTACCCCCAGTCCGACCTCGACCTTGCCATCGTCGCCCCTGCGCCGCTGAACGAGACCGAGCAGGCTCAGGTTGCCCAATTCGTCCAAGTCTTGTGGGACATGGGCCTGATGCCGGCAATTAAGGTCGGCTCCCTCGCCCAGCTGGCGCAAAGCGCCGAAGCAGACCTCACCAGCGACACCGCCTTTCTAGAAGGCCGCTTTCTGTGCGGCAGCAAGCCCCTCGCCGAGGCGCTGCTGACCCAAATCACCAACCAGCGCAACGTGGTCAACTTCATTGAAAGTAAGCTCCTAGAGCAGGAGCAGCGCCAGATCACCTCGCAAGCCTCTGGCAGCTTGCTCGAGC
>JAGNTR010000150.1 GCA_017987415.1 Neisseriaceae bacterium | reverse complement strand
CTGCCATCGGCGGCCTCTAAGGCTTGGCAGATTTTGGTTTGAATGGATTGTAGGAACAGTTTAACGGCATCAACAGATAGAGAAGACATGGCGGTTTTAGGGTTTGATTTAAAAATAATGCGGCCATTGTAACGTATTTTCCGGGACTAAGCGCCCATCGTTTTGTCCCCCATGGGCGAATCGGCCAGTGTAGGCGATTTGCCTTCATCTTATTTAAGAAAGGCAGACTATGTATACCGTTTATGGTTTAGGAACCCCGAATGGGTTTAAGGTCAGCATTGCCCTGGCTGAACTCAAGCAGGCTTATACAACCAAAATCATCGACATTTCTAAAAACGAGCAGTTTAGCCCTGAGTTTTTGGCCCTCAATGCCAATCACAAAATTCCCGTGCTGGTGGACAGCGAGGCAGAAGGGGGGGAGCTGGTCTTGGCTGAAAGTGGCGCGATTTTGATGTATCTGGCCCAAAAACATGGCCAGTTCTTGCCGACTGAGCCTCATGCGCATTGGGCCACGATTCAGTGGTTGATGTTTCAAATGGGGGGCTTTGGGCCGATGCTGGGCCAGGTGCACCATTTTAAAGTGTATGCGCCAGAAGTGGTGCCTTATGCGATCAATCGCTACGATGCCGAAGGCCGCCGCCTGTATGGCGTACTGAACACGCAGTTGGCTGGCAAAGATTATGTGATTGGCAGCGACTACACCATTGCCGACATGGCGCTCTATCCTTGGGCCTGTTCGCACGAGCGTCAGGGCATTGATTTAGCCGATTACCCTCATGTGGCGGCTTGGTTTGCACGCATGAGCGCCCGCCCGGGTGTGCAAGAAGGCATGCGCGCTTTTGCTTAAGCTCTGTGTGAAGGAATGAGCCTGGCTTGAACCCATGGTTTATGAGCCATGGGTGGGGTGGGCAAAGCGCAGCGCGCCCACCGTCTCCAACATGACAATACGCCAAGATCAAAAAACCGCGTGGGTCACGACCCACCCTACGCCATGCCAATAAACCATAGCCAAAATTTATTTAGGCTTTAGGTGGGCAGCGCGTTGATTTGCCAGCGGTGCAAATTATGTAGTAAGCTATACTTTGTAAAGCGTTATCTTTGGGGCAAAGTGAGAAGGGCAACCTTCAATTCTTGACCGGCGGTGATAGTCCGCGAGCGAAAGCTGATTTGGTGTAATTCCAAAACCGACAGTATAGTCTGGATGATAAAAGATAACCGACAATTAAGGCAGTTTGTCGACAGACACCCGTGACGGCGTGAGCCGCTGGTGTGGCTATGGCAAACGCTCACGGCTTATGCCGTGGCTTTAATTGTTTCGCCCCTGCTCGAGCCATCGAGAGGGGCTTTTTTTATGACTATTAATAATCAATAGGCCAGGACCCCACCTGACCATCGATCACACAAGGGCACGAATATGTCGAATACGCTAGAGCAGCGCGGTTTTACCCAGCGAGAGCTGATGATGAGTTTGTTGATGACGCCAGACATGGCCAACTTTACCGGCAACGTGCACGGCGGCACGATCTTGAAGCTGCTGGACCAAGTGGCCTATGCCTGCGCCAGCCGCTACGCCGGCACCTATGTGGTGACGCTGTCGGTGGATCAGGTATTGTTTAAAGAGCCGATTCATGTCGGCGAACTGGTGACCTTCTTGGCCAGCGTCAATCACGTGGGCCGTACCTCGATGGAGATTGGCATTCGCGTAGAGGCCGAAGACATCCCCAATCGCAGCGTGCGCCACACCAACAGCTGCTACTTCACCATGGTGGCCGTCGGCGAAGACCGTAAGCCGGTTGAAGTACCTGCTTTGAGCCTAGACAACGAAACCCAGCGCATGCGCGCCGCCGCTGCCGAGCTGCGTAAACGCATCCGAATCGAGACCGCGGCCAAGCTAAAAGAAGCTTGTGAAACCGACGCGCAACCCAAAGCATAGGAGCGGCATATGTTTACCGGCATCATACAAGGCCTAGGCCAGATCGAACGCATCGAGAAGAAAGATCAGTTTCAAACCCACGTGGTGCGCTTTCCGCGCGAACTATTGGGTAACCTTGCTTTGGGTGCTTCTGTAGCCCACAACGGCTGCTGCCTGACCGTGACGAAAGTCGAGGATGACTTGGTGTGGTTCGACCTCATTGATGAAACCCTACGCTTAACCAACCTAGGTGAGTTAACCCAGGGCGATTGGGTGAACCTTGAGCGCGCAGCTAAATTTGGCGATGAGATAGGTGGCCACAGCATGAGCGGCCATATCTTGGGCCAGGCGATCATTAGCCGTATAGAAGAAACGGCGACCAATCGTGCGGTTTATTTTGCTTTACCCAAAGCCATGCAAAAATACATTCTGACCAAGGGTTACATTGGTATTGATGGCATTAGCCTCACCTTAGGTGAAGTGAATGAACATGAATTCAGTGTGCACTTAATTCCAGAAACCATTGCCAGAACCAATATGCAATACCGACAAGTGGGCGAAGGGGTCAATATTGAGATTGATCCGCAAACACAAGCCATTGTAGATACTGTTGAGCGCGTTTTGGCGCAACGCACTAATGCTTAATTTTACAGACAAACTTGTCTAGAATCAGGAGACATCATGGCGATTGCCAGTATTCCAGAAATTATTGCCGACATTAAAGCCGGTAAAATGGTGATTTTAACCGACGCAGAAGACCGCGAAAACGAAGGTGACGTGCTGATGGCGGCCGAATTTGTGACCCCAGAAGCGATTAACTTTATGATCAAACATGCTCGTGGCTTGGTGTGCATGCCCATGAGCAATGAAATGGTCGACCGCCTGGCGCTGCCGATGATGGCTGATCGCAACGGCGCTCGCCACGGTACGCCGTTTACCGTCAGCATTGAAGCCGCCCACGGCATCAGCACCGGCATTTCTGCCGTTGACCGCGCTCATACGGTGCGCACCGCTGTTGCTCCCAATGCGGTTGCCAGCGACATCGTTCAACCAGGCCACATTTTCCCCTTGCGTGCGCAAGACGGTGGCGTCTTGGTCCGCGCTGGCCATACTGAGGCCGGTTGCGACTTAACCCGCATGGCCGGCTTAACGCCGGCGGCGGTGATTTGTGAAGTGATCAATGATGACGGCACCATGGCGCGCATGCCTGAACTGGAAGTGTTTGCCGCCGAGCATGGGATTAAAATCGCCACCATTGCTGACTTAATTCAATACCGCAGCCAAAACGAAAGCCTGATCGAACAGAAGGGCAGCCAAATGATCGACACCGCTTGGGGGCAGTTCAAGCAAGTGCTGTTTACCGACACGCTGTCGCAAGAAACCCACATAGCCCTAGTGAAGGGTGAGCCTACGGCCAATGATGAAGTATTGGTGCGCGTGCATGAGCCGTTTAGCGCCATGGACTTCTTGGCGCCAAGCAGCGACCACAGCTGGAGTTTGCCTGATGCGCTTCGCCGCATTCAAAACGCCGATCACGGCGTGGCCATTTTGTTACACCGTACCGAAACCGGTGCCGACTTATTGGCTAAAGGTTTACCGCAGCAAGATGCACCAGTGCGGGTATGGGATAAGAAGACGTTTGGCATCGGCGCACAAATCTTGGCCAGCCTAAACGTCAAAAAAATGCGCATTATGGGCAAAACCTCGGCCATGACGGGCTTAACCGGCTTTGGCTTGGAAGTGACGGGCTTTGAAATGCCCAATGAAGCTTAAATCTTAATAAATCGTGGGCACTTGTGCTGAAATCCAGTACAATTGCCCCTCCTTTTGAAGGAACTCTAATGAAATCATACGCAGTGAATCATCAAGCCAAAGGCTTACGCATTGGGATTGTTCAAGCACGTTTCAGCAACGGCATTGGCAGCGAACTATTGGCCGCCTGTGAAGCACAGCTCTTGGCCCACGGTGTGGCCGCCGACGACATCCACGTGGCCACGGTGCCCGGCGCTTTAGAAGTGCCCGTGGTGTTGCAAAGCATGGCTAAAAGCCAGCAATTTGACGCCCTTGTGGCTCTTGGCGTCATCATTCGTGGCGAGACCTACCATTTTGAACTGGTGGCGAATGAATCTGGTGCAGGTGTGAGCCGCGTCTCTTTAGATTATAATGTCCCCATTGCCAACGCCATTTTGACAACGGAAGATGAAGAACAAGCGATTGTTCGCATGCGGATTAAAGGCGCAGAAGCCGCCACCGCCGCCGTTGAAGTGGCTAATTTATTGAAAGCTGTCTCAGCATAGTTAAGGAATCATATGAAAACACCACGCCGTCGCGCGCGCGAATTTGTGGTCCAAGGTTTGTATCAATTTCAGTTGAATACATCATTGAGTGCCAATGAAATTGAGCGCAATTTACAAGAAAATGAATATTTTGAAAAAGCCGATTTGGTTTTGTTTCGCAAAATTTTCTACGGTGTGTTGCAAGATTTCGGCACCTATATGAACCGTCTCATGCCTCTATTGGATCGCCCTGCAGAAGAAGTGAGCCCAATTGAACGCGCCACTTTGTTGATGGCTTGCTATGAGCTGTCGCAAATGCCTGAAACACCTTATCCAGTCATCATCAATGAAGCCATTGAAACCACTAAAACCTATGGTGGTACGGATGGGCATAAGTTTGTGAACGGTATTTTGGACAAGCTGGCCGCTGTTTTGCGCCCAGATGATCCTCGCCGCTAAGCGGATCCAAACGCAAAAAACCACCGCTCATGCGGTGGTTTTTTTATGGTCAGGCTTAAGGCCAGCTGGGATAGTCGTCTAGATGGGCCAGCTGTTTTTCAGTGGCAATCACTTGAACATACAGGGTGGTGCCGTTATCGGCTAAGAAATCACAGGCGTCTTGGCAGACGTTAAGAAAGGTCTCCATGTCGGCCCAATCAACGTCGCTAGCTTTATACAGCGGCACCACCCAAAGGTTAGGCGCGTAAGGGCACCAGCTTTGTTCGGTCAGGGCGTCGTAAAGCGCATCCCAGTTATCGCCAAAATAATCGGGCAGCACAAACAGGCTTTTGGCGGCCATCATGAGGCTGGCTTTGTTGACCTGGTTAAGCTTGGGCCATTGCCATTGCTGTGCATGGGCGTCGGTAGCCAGGGTGGGCACCTGTTTGGGCGTGCACACATAAACCGCTGGGTTATTAGGGAAGATCATGGTTGGCCTCTAGCTTATGAAAGGTACGATAGTGGTCGGGGGTGTAATAGTATTCTGAGGGCGGATTGCCGCCCGTGACAATGCGGCGGGCACCGCGGGTTTTGGTGCCAGGGGTGCGCACCGTGTACTCATGATAGTAACCGCGCGGCTGTTTGGGCAAGATGCGCTCGCGGTTTTGAAAAATCGTCGCGTCTTGCTTGTGAGGGAAGGGCCCGCCTTGCTTGATTAAGGCCAGCGTTTTATTGATCTCGTCGTCAGCAGAAACCAGGCCGCTGCTAGCAGCTTGCTTAGGTGCATCGGTGTCAACAGCCACGCTCAGCGGTTTGGTTTGGGCTTTGGTGTCGGCTAGGGTTTTGCTGCCTTGCGCTTGTGCTTCGTCTTGGCTTGAGGGCTTGGCGTGATCGGCGTCGGTTGCGGAGTCTGCATCGGCATCAACCAGCTTGGGCGTCGGTTGCGGCATGGGGGCAACGTCGGGCGGTGGTTCAACGGTTTCGAGCGGTGTCAGTTCGATGGTGGATTCGGCTGGTGCCGTGATGCTGGCTGGCTCTGGGCTCAATAAGCTGGTGTGATTGACGACAAAATAAATCAAGACCAAGGCCAAAAGGCCAATTATTTTTCTCATGATTAGCTTTATTCATTAAATATGGATGGTTTATTATAGCGATAAATGCCGCGTGGGGCAGTTTTTCTGCCGTGGCTGTTGAGCGTGCTCAGCCTATGTTAAGATGCGGCGCTACGGGCTTGGTGGCCGATTTTGATCTGGTTAAACTGTTTTGTGTGCCTCACGATAGGTGTGAGGATGAAAGTGAAAGAAATGACGTTGTTAGAAAAAGATCACTATGTTTTCCACTCTTGTCAGCGCGGTGAC
>JAGNTR010000149.1 GCA_017987415.1 Neisseriaceae bacterium | reverse complement strand
GGGGTGGCGTGGATTCGCCTAGACGACAGCAAAGCTTGGCCTGAAAAATTAGACAATAAGGTTAAATGATGACAGCCGTAACCCATGTGCCTACTGCGGTGACTCAATTAAGTCAGGTCAGCCTGTATTACGGTGACACCCGCGCGCTGAATGAGATCAGCCTAGACATTCCCGCTCAGTGTATGGTGGGTTTGATTGGGCCAGACGGCGTGGGTAAGTCTAGCCTGCTGTCGCTGGTGGCAGGCGCGCGCGCGGTGCAGTCGGGCGAAGTATGGGTGTTGGGGGGCGACATTGGGTTGAAAAGCCATCGCGATCAGGTGTGTCCTAAGATTGCCTACATGCCGCAAGGCTTGGGTAAAAACCTATATCCCACGCTGTCGGTAGAAGAAAACCTACAGTTTTTTGGCCGCCTCTTTGGTCATGATGAGGCCGAGCGGCGCGCTCGGATTGACGACTTAACCTACAGCACTGGGCTGCATGCCTTCTTGGATCGGCCTGCCGGTAAGCTGTCTGGCGGGATGAAGCAAAAGCTCAGCCTTTGCTGTGCTTTGATTCACGATCCTGATCTCTTGATTTTGGATGAGCCCACGACCGGCGTTGACCCTTTAGCTCGGGCCCAGTTTTGGGATTTGATTGCCCGCATTCGGCGTCAGCGCAGCAGCATGAGCGTGGTGGTGGCGACGGCCTATATGGACGAAGCGCAGCGCTTTGATTGGCTCATCATGATGGATGATGGCCAAGTTTTGGCCACGGACACGCCAGAGGCTTTGTTGGCGCAAACCCAAAGTGACTCTTTGGAGACGGCGTTTATTAAGCTATTGCCCGAGGATAAAAAACAGGGCTATGAAGCAGTGGTGATCCCGCCTTTAACAGGGGTGGCCGATGACGACATTGCCATTGAGGCCGAAGGCCTGACCGTTCGTTTTGGCACGTTTACGGCCGTTAATCAGGTGAACTTCAAGATCAAACGTGGCGAGATTTTTGGGTTTTTGGGCTCGAACGGCTGCGGTAAATCCACCACCATGAAGGTGTTGACGGGCCTCTTGCCCGCCAGCGAAGGGCGCGCTTGGCTGTTTGGTAAAGAAGTGGATTCTCACGATTTAGAAACCCGCCGCCGCGTCGGCTATATGTCGCAGGCCTTCTCCCTCTATGGTGAGCTCACGGTGGCGCAAAACTTGCTGCTGCATGCGCGTTTATTTCACGTGCCTGAGGCCGAGCAGGCTGAGCGTATTGCCGAAATGGTGGCGCGTTTTGATTTGGGCGGCGTGTTAGACAGCCTGCCAGAAAACATTCCTTTGGGCATGCGTCAGCGTCTGTCTTTGGCCGTGGCCATGGTGCATCGCCCAGAAATCTTGATTTTGGACGAGCCCACCTCAGGGGTAGATCCGGTGGCGCGAGATAATTTTTGGCGTCTGCTGATTGATTTGTCGCGGCAAGACAAAGTCACCATTTTCATCTCTACCCACTTCATGAACGAAGCCTTACGCTGCGACAGAATGTCGATGATGCATGCCGGTGAGGTGTTGGACAGCGACACGCCTCAGGCCTTGGTAGACAAGCGCGGCGCGAGCACGCTGGAAGAAGCCTTTATTGGCTATTTGATTGAAGCGGGGGCGGGCACAGAAGATGCCCCACCGGCAGAAGAAGCGCCCGAAGCGCAAATGGGCTTGGCGCATGAGCCAGAACCTGCGCCTAGGCGCTTTAGCCTACAGCGATTGCTCAGCTATTCCTGGCGTGAATCCTTAGAGCTACAGCGTGACCCTGTGCGCGCAGTGATGGCACTGTTGGGGTCGATTATTTTGATGTTTGTGATGGGCTTTGGCATCAGCATGGACGTGGAGGATTTAACCTACGCCATTTTGGACAACGATCAGTCGGTGTTCAGCCAAAACTACGCCTTAAACTTAGCCGGCTCGCGTTACTTTGTGGAAAAAGCCCCCCTGCGTAGCTATGAGGAGCTAGATCAGCGTATGCGCAGCGGCGAGCTGTCGCTGGCGATTGAAATCCCGCCAGGGTTTGGTCGTGACGTGCTGCGCGGCAATACCGCCCAAGTAGGGGCCTGGATTGATGGCGCCATGCCTTCGCGCGCAGAAACCGTGCAAGGCTATGTGCAAGGCATGCATCAATCGTGGCTCGCTGAGCAGGTTCAGGCCCGTACCGGCCATAGCGCCACGGGCAACGTAGCCATCGAAACCCGTTACCGCTACAACCCTGATGTAAAAAGCTTGCCGGCCATGGTGCCCGCAGTGATGCCGCTGTTGCTGTTGATGCTGCCGGCGATGCTGACGGCCTTAGCCGTGGTCAGGGAAAAAGAGATGGGCTCGATCGTGAATTTATACGTGACACCAGTGACCAAGTTAGAGTTTTTATTGGGTAAGCAGCTGCCGTATGTGGTGCTGGCCATGGTGAACTTCTTATTGATGTGTCTGCTGGCGGTGACGCTGTTTGACGTGCCGATGACGGGCAGTTTTTTAACCCTCAGTCTCGCTGCCTTCTTGTTCTGCTTGATTTCGACCGGCATGGGCCTAGTGGCCTCGACCATCACCAATAGCCAGATTGCGGCCATGTTCTTTGCCATGATCGGTACCCTAATCCCTGCGACTCAGTTTGCCGGCCTATTGGACCCAGTGACGTCGTTAGAGGGGGCAGGCTATTGGATTGGTAAAATTTATCCTGCCACGCACATGTTCACCATCAGCCGAGGTGTCTTCAATAAAGCCTTAGGCCTAGGCGATCTGTATGGGTCTATCTGGCCGCTGTTGGTGGCTGTTCCCGTGATTTTGGGGGCGGCGGTGGCCTTACTTAAGAAACAGGAAAGTTAAATATGCTGCGCAACCTTGCCAATATTTATCGCCTAGGGGTCAAAGAATTATGGAGCTTATTACGCGACCCTATGATGCTGATCCTGATTGTGTATACCTTCAGTATGTCGGTGTATACCGCGGCTACGGCGATGCCGGAAACCCTACATAAGGCGCCGATTGCCATCGTCAACGAAGACCATTCGCCGCTCTCCGAGCGTATTGCGGCGGCGTTTTATCCGCCTCAATTCCTGCCGCCGGCGCTGTTGACCCCCAGCGAGGTCGACCCAAGCATGGATGAAGGGCGCTATACTTTTGTATTGAATATTCCACCTAACTTTCAGCGTGATTTATTGGCCGGTAAGCATGTGGAAATTCAGCTTAACGTCGACGCCACGCGGATGAGTCAAGCATTTACAGGTAATGGCTACATCCAGCAGATTGTGATGGCAGAGGTAAATGAGTTCGTGGCCCGAAACCGTGAAAGCATGGCACTGCCGGTGGATTTAGCCCTGCGCGCGCGCTTTAACCCGACCTTAAACAAAACCTGGTTTGGCGCCCTGATGCAAATCATCAACAACGTGACCATGCTGTCGATTATTTTAACCGGTGCAGCCCTCATTAGAGAGCGCGAGCATGGTACGGTGGAACACCTGCTGGTGATGCCCGTGACGGTGACTGAAATCATGTTGGCCAAGGTGTGGTCTATGGGTTTAGTGGTGCTGATGGCGGCCGCGCTGTCGCTACAGTTTGTGGTGCAAGGCTTATTAAACGTACCGATTGAAGGTTCGGTGGCGTTATTTTTAGTGGGGGCTGCGTTGAGCCTGTTTGCAACCACGTCGATGGGGATTTACATGGCCACGCTGGCGCGCAGCATGCCGCAGTTTGGCTTATTGCTGATGCTGACGCTGTTGCCGCTGCAAATGCTGTCGGGCGGCTCGACGCCGCGTGAAAGTATGCCAGAGTTTGTCCAAAACGTAATGTTGGCCGCGCCCACCACCCATTTTGTCAACCTAGGTCAGGCGATTTTGTATCGCGGTGCCGGTATCGACGTGGTGTGGAAGCCGTTCTTGGCGCTGTTTGTGATTGGTTCGGTGTTGTTTATCTTGGCGTTGCGGCGCTTTAGAAACACCATTAACCAAATGGCCTAGTAAAGAGCAGGGGTGAGCAATGGTTTGATGATGATTCAAACCATTGCTTTATAGGGCGCTGTTGCAGGTAGTGATTGATGTGCATCAAGAAGCTCGTCATTTTCTTTTATAAGATTCATTTTATATGAATGTTTATGAGGGTATTGCGGTATGATCAATCACAAATGGCGCCTAGATCCAGATGAAACGGTTTGTGGCGCATCCATCGATGAGCCGACGATGCAGCAATCAGGCGCTCAATAACCAAAGGAATCAGCCCATGAACCAACCCCATTTAGTCGAGCACAGTGCTCATTTTCATGCCGATTTAAGCCTAGAGGCCATGGTCGATTATATGGTGGCCACCCACCATCGTTACATTAAAGAGCAGGCGCCGCTGATCAAGGAAAAGCTACAGCGCGTGGTCATGGTGCATGGGGCTGCCCATCCTGAATTGGCCGAAATTGAAGCCCTGTTCGCCGGTGCCGCTGCTGATTTATTACAGCATTTGCGTAAGGAGGAAATGATTCTCTTCCCCTATATTGTGGCGCTCAGTCGAGCAGAAGCAGCAGGTGAACGGTTATCGCCACCGCCGTTTGGTCAAGTGGCCAACCCCATTAATATGATGCTGCACGAACACGATGGGGAGTTAAACCGTTTTGAGCGATTGGCTCAGCTGACTGGGCAATACACGCCACCAGAGGGCGCATGCAATACTTATCGCTTAAGCTACGATTTGCTGGCCCAGTTTGCGCAGGATTTACACACCCACATTGGTTTGGAAAACGAGGTGTTGTTTCCTAAAGCTGTTGAGGTTGAAGCATTGATCGTGGCATAGGGCGAATCAACCATAAAGTTAAAGTTTGGATTATCGGTTAAAGCAGAGGCTGTTGTGTTCAACAGCCTCTGCTTTTTTTGGATTGTAGGGTACTACTATAATGCCTATAGGCGGCGATCCTATGCTGGTCAGGTAAAAACAGGGTAGGATGGGGGAGCGTTTGGCCGCCTTGGGGCGATTCAAACCTGCGGACATAAAAATAAAGGCCTTGTTTAAAAGGCGCAAAAGTTAGTGGAGAAACCATGTCAAACCCAATCGATCAGCGGCCGTCGCCGTCTTCTTTAACCCCAGCACTGCTGGTTTTTGGTGCCGGCGTCAGCGCTGCCTTACATATTTGGAAGCTGCCGCCGGCTTTACCAGCCTTGCAGCTCAGCCTTGGTCTAAGCCTCACCGAGGCGGGCTGGCTGATTGGCGTGTTTCAGCTGGCGGGCATGCTGCTAGGGCTGCTATTTGGCTTATTTGTGCAGCGCTTGGGGCTTAAGCCCAGTCTCTTACTGGGGCTGCTACTGTTGGCGCTGGCCTCATTTTGTGGGGCTTTTATGCAAGGCCTGTTTGGGCTATTGGCGTTTCGCATCATTGAAGGCTTTGCGCTGCTGTTGGTGACGATGGCTGCACCCAGCCTGATGCGCCAACTGGCACCGACAGGGCGGCAAAGCTTTTTAATGGCCTTATGGAGTTCCTACATTCCGCTGGCCTCTATGGTGGCACTCCTAGGCGGCAGCGTGTGGCTGCAATATTGGGGCTGGTCGAGTCTGTGGCTGCTGTGCGGCGGCCTGTCCTTATTGATGGCCATGCTGCTGTGGCATCGCTTAGACCCTTTGCTATTGGGCGTTGGAACAGAGCCTCAGCCGTGGGCCCACACCAGACAGGCCATAAGGCAAACCTTGGGCGCTAAGGCACCGTGGCTGCTGTCGCTGACGTTTGCCTTATACAGCAGCCAGTGGGTGGCCATCATCAGTTTTTTACCCTTGATTTATCATCAAGCCGGCGTCTCTGGTGCCTTGATGGGCACGCTGACGGCATTGACGGCGGGCGCCAATCTGAGCGGCAACCTCATGGCAGGGCGGCTGTTGCAGCAGCAGGTGGCGCCCTTGCGGTTATTGCGACTGGCGTTTGTCACCATGCTGCTGATGGCGTTTGTCGGGTTCGGCCTCAATCTAGGCCCGTGGGTGCAGTTTGCCGCTATTTGCGTGTTTTCTGCCGTCGGTGGACTGGTGCCGGCCACCTTATTTAATCTGGC
>JAGNTR010000148.1 GCA_017987415.1 Neisseriaceae bacterium | reverse complement strand
AATGATTTTGGCGCCATTGATTTAACCGATGAAGAAATGGCTAAAATCCACATTCGCCACATGGTGGGTGGGCGCAGCGACAAAACCCTTAATGAGCGTGTGTTTAGCTTTGAGTTTCCTGAGCAGCCAGGCGCCTTGCTGCGCTTTTTAGAGGCAATGCAGCTGGATTGGAACATCAGCCTATTCCATTACCGCAATCACGGTGCCGATTTTGGCCGTGTGTTGGTCGGCGTGGAAGTACCTGAAGAAGACCATCCTGCGTTCGAAGCGTCGCTATTGGGCTTGGGCTATGCGCATAAAGAAGAAACCCAAAACCCCGCCTACCAGCTTTTCTTACGCGGTAACCCATAATTGAGATCAGGAGCCAGCCTTTCATGAGCAGCATGACCCGCACCGACGTACAAAACCTCTTTGACACCATCGCCGAAGAAAGCGGTTGGGATTTAACCACGCCCAAGCTGTGGCAGTATTTTTTTGTGGATGCCTCTGAGGCGGCCTTAAAAAAAGCCGTGTCGGTATTACAGCTGATGGGCTATCAGCTAGAACAGATTTTCCCCGCTCAAGTGGCTGAGGGTGAGGCACCGTATTTTTTCTTAATGGTGTCTAAGCTGGAAGTCCATACTGTGTCGTCGTTGCACAAGCGTAATGAAGAGTTGGCTAAGTTTGCTCAGAAAATGGGTTTGGCTGAGTACGACGGCATGGACGTCATCGATCCTGAAGAAGCGGATGAAGAGGGCGACGATGAGGGTTTAGAAACGCCTGAAAACTAGCCTAATATTCAGCTATAGCTTTATTAAGACAGCAGCCTTGCTTCATGCAAGGCTGCTTTTTTGATGCGTTTTTGGCGTGTAAATATTTGTTTTATAGTGTAAAGGGCTTAAAACCCACACTTATTTGCCTAGTTGCTTATGCGGATCGGCTAGGGTATTGGATTGTTGTATAAACTAGGTTAATCTAGTCTTTAGAATAAACACTCTTAATAGGGAAGGAACGAAGCAGCACTAAGTCTGAGCGCCAAATACGCGAAAAGAGGCCTTAAAGGCCCGTTCATGCGTGGGGTTCGGATGGTAATGATCTGGGTGAAGATCATTCAAGCAAACAAAGGAGAATTGCATGCAGCAAAAACAAGAATTTGCCAAAGTATTGGGCAGTAAAGAGGTTCTGGCGCTGGCGTTTGGCGCCATGATTGGTTGGGGCTGGATCGTCTTAACCGGGGATTGGATTCAGGCCGCCGGCAGCATGGGGGCCATCATGGCGATGGCGCTGGGCAGCTTAATCATCGTGTTTATTGGCCTAGCTTATGCCGAGCTAGCCTCGGCGATGCCGCAGGCGGGGGGCGCACAAGTCTTTACCCAGCGCGCGTTTGGCCGTTTGGCCTCGTTTATCTGTACCTGGTCTTTGATTTTGGGCTATGTGTCCGTCGTGGCTTTTGAAGCCGTGGCTTTACCTACGGTCTTAGATCACTTAAGCACTGACTATCAAAAAGTGTTTTTATGGAACGTCGCTGGCTGGGATGTCTATCTCACTTGGGCCCTAGTGGGCATGGCCGGTACCGTCTTGGTGACCTGCTTGAACTACTTTGGCGTCGAAAATGCCAGCGCCTTCCAAAAGCTGGTGACGCTAATGATTGTGGTGGTGGGCGTGGTGTTCGTGCTGGCATCCGGTGTACAGGGCAGCGGCAGCAATATGCAGCCTTTGTTTAATCAAGCAGCCACGACAGGCAGCAGTTTGCCACCGTTTGTATTGGGGATGCTGCCGGTGTTGATGATCGTGCCCTTTATGTTTGTGGGCTTTGACGTCATTCCTCAGACCGCTTCCGAAATCAATGTGCCGCCAAAAATGATCGGTAAGCTACTGGTGGTGTCGGTGTTGGCCGCCATGGTGTTTTACTGCGCCATTATCTGGGGCGTCGGCATGGCTTTGCCGTCTGGCGAAATGTCGCCCGATGTCTTGACCACGCCGCAGGCGATGGAAGCGGTATTCAACAGCCCGTGGGCTGCGAAAATTATGGTCTTAGCAGGTTTAGCCGGCATCATCACCAGCTGGAACGCCTTCTTTATTGGCGGTAGTCGGGCGATTTATGCCTTGGCCAAAGCCAAAATGCTGCCGCAATGGCTGGCTTATTTACACCCTAAATACCGCACGCCTACGCGCGCAGTGTTGTTGATCGGGGCCTTGACCTTTCTGGCACCCTTATTGGGCCGTAAAGCATTGTTGTGGTTCGCCAACGCGGGTAGCTTGGCCATTGTGATCGCCTATTTCCTGGTGTGCTTGGCCTTTTTGGTGTTGCGCCGTACCGCACCCAATATGCCGCGTCCGTTTAAAGTGGCGGCGGGCAAAACCGTCGGCATCATCGCTGTGGTGAGTAGTGGCGCCATGATCTATATGTATCTGCCTTTAAGCCCGTCTGCATTAATCCCACAAGAGTGGACTATTTTCGGCGTGTGGATGGTGTTGGGCGCGGTGTTATTTGTCGGCAGCATGACCAAACGGCGCCAATCGGCTTGGTCTTATCGCCTCTGCCACGCGCCGCGTACCTTGATCTACACGCCTTCGCGCGGGGCCTTCCAAAGCGGTCGTGGCCGTGAGGCTGGCTTAGCGAAAGCACGCGTCAGCAAATAGCGTTTTCTCGAGTAATCAAAACCTGCATGGCTGTAGCCGTGCAGGTTTTTTTATGGGTTTAAGGCTGGCGGCGCTTGATTAAGGTTTTATTAAGCTTGTTTTTTTAACATGCACCATCTTCTCTCGCAAAAAGATGGTTGTCCTTCATGAAAAATTGCTTACGTCAGTATTCCGGCCCGTGGACGGTTACTCAGCCCGCCGTGATCATCGGCAGTGCCTTATTTTTTGCCGCGGTTCAAAATATTGCCTTTTGGGGGCAGGTGTGGTCGCTCTTGGCGCCCAATAGTGGCAAAGAATGGCTGTTTTTGGTGTCTATGGTGTTTTTTTTAGTGGCAGCGCTGACCTTGATTTTTGCCTGCCTGCTGTGGCGCTTCAGCACCAAAGTGGTGCTGACCGTGTTTTTGTTGGCCAGCGCGGGCACCAATTATTTTGCCCTCAGCTACGGCGTTTATATGGATAAAAGCATGGTGGCCAACGTATTGGAAACCACAGGCTATGAGGCCATTACCTTGTTTACCCCCAAGTTTGCCATCTGGATGACGGTGTTTGGCGTCTTGCCTTGCTTATTGGTGTGGCGTCTACGCATTGTGCGTTCCGGGCCGCTATGGCGGCGTGGTCTGATGCGTCTGGGCCTGCTCTTGGGTTCGGCCTGCGTCGTGTTGGCCGTCTGCCTGCCGATTTATCAAGACTACGCCGCCTTCATCCGCAACAATAAGCAAATCGTTAAATTGCTTACCCCCAGCAGCTACATCAATGGCGTGATTGGCTATGGTAAGCAGATCAGCGCTAAGTCTAGACCGCTGTTGCTGATCGGCACCGATGCCCAGCGTCTGCCCGTGGGGACTAATGAAACGCGTAAAAAATCATTATTGGTCATCGTCGTGGGCGAAACCTCGCGCGCACAAAGTTTTTCTCTTAACGGCTACGAACGAGAAACCAATCCGCGCCTGAAGCAGCAAGCTGATTTAATTAATTTTCGCGACGTCAGCTCCTGTGGTACGGCCACCGCTGTGTCGCTGCCATGCATGTTTTCTAATATGCCGCGCAGCAGCTATTCAGGCAGCACCGCTGAGCGTCAAGAAAACCTAGTCGACGTATTGCAAAGAGCAGGGATTAATTTATTTTGGCGCGAGAATGATTCTGGCTGTAAAGGGGTGTGCGACCGCATTCCAACCCAGGAAGTCAGCAGCTACGTGAAGCGTGCTAGCCTTGCCGAAGGACTATTTGATGATGAGGTGTTGTTACAGGACTTAGATGCCTACATACAAAGCCAAACCGATGATACCGTGATCGTGTTGCATACTAACGGCAGTCACGGCCCAGCTTATTATCAGCGCTATAAGGAAGCCATGGAGCAGTTTAAGAAGAGCTGCCGCACCAACCAAATCCAAGATTGTTCGCAGGAAAGCTTAATCAACGTCTACGACAACACCATTTTACATGTGGATTTAGTGCTGGACGAAACCATTAAGCTGTTGCAAAAGCACACGGCTGAATTTGACACCGCCATGCTGTATTTATCTGATCACGGTGAGTCACTGGGCGAAAATGGGCTGTTTTTACACGGCACCCCCTATGCCATCGCACCTAAAGAGCAAACCCAGGTGCCGATGATGTTGTGGACCAGCGCCGATTTTTTACCCAGCCGTCAAATCAATACTGAATGCGTGCGTAATAAGGCCACGACAGAGACCTTTTCACAAGATTATTTATTTCATTCAGTGTTAAGATTAATGCGGGTGCAAACCAAAGAATACGATGCTCAGCTGGATTTATTTACTGGCTGTGACCAAGGAGTGGTATGAAGTTATTAATCATAGAGGACGATGCCTTACTCAGCATGGGCCTAGAAAAAGCCTTAATCAAAGAAGCTTATGTGTGCGACTGCGTCAGCAGCGTTAAGGATGCCGAAGCCTATTTAGCCGCTAGCGGTGGCGGCAATGTCGAAGGCTATAGCGCCATTTTGCTGGATCTAGGCCTACCTGACGGCAACGGCATCGAGCTGTTGCAACGCTGGCGTCGTCAAGGCGTCGGCATACCGGTGCTGATCATGACGGCGCGTGATGCGCTAGACGATCGTGTTGAAGGCTTAGACGCGGGCGCCGATGACTATTTAATTAAGCCTTTTGAGCTCTTGGAGCTAGTGGCGCGGCTGAGAGCCATCATTCGCCGCCATCAAGGCCAAAGCGACAACGTGCTGTGCGTCGGTGATTTGGCCTTGGATCTGGCCCATAAATGTATCAAGCAAGGCGAACAACTGCTTGAGCTGACCCCGCGAGAATACGCCGTTTTGTCGCGGCTCATGCTCAAGCAAGGGCAGGTAGTGCACCGAGAAACCCTACAGCAAGACCTCTATACCTGGCAGGACAGCCTAGGCTCTAATACCTTAGAGGTCTACATCCACCATTTGCGCCAAAAGATTGGCAAGGCGCGCATCCTTACTCAGCGGGGCGTAGGATATTCATTAACGGATGGATCTCATGAGCCTGCGTAGGAAATTATTGTTGGCCATTGGCCTGATCATGGTGGTGACACAGCTCATCAGTACGCTGTGGGTGTGGCACGAAAGCCAAGAGCAAGTCACCATCGTGTTGGGTGAGAGCCTAGTGTCGCGGGCCCAAAACGAGTTAATTCAGCATGAGTTAGACGAAACCGTCGTTGCGCTACTGGCTCCGTCAGCCCTGATGATTATCCTGTCTCTAGCGGTGATCTACTTCACCATTAATCGCCTGACTCGGCCGCTGTCGGTACTCACCCAAGAGCTGGAAACCCGTTCCAGTACGCATTTGCAGCCCCTGGCCCGTACCGACGGCTCGGCTGAGGTCGACGCCATCACGCAGAGGTTGAATCAGTTGTTTGCCCGCATCGAGGTAGGGCTCGCTAATGAGCGTCGCTTCACCGCCGACGTAGCCCACGAACTGCGCACGCCGCTGGCCGGGCTGCGCTTGAATCTTGAGCTGGTGAATGAGGCCGCTTTGCCGGAAAAAACGCTGTTGATCAACCGCATCGACCAAATGATGGTGTCGATTGAACAATTGCTACAGCTGGCCCATGTTGGCCAGCGGCTGCGCACCGGTCACGAACAGGCTTTTGATTTGATTGCCGAAGTGATCACGCCGCTGCAAGAAGAGCTGTTGGATGATCCGTTTCCTCATCCGTTGCGATGGGTGGTTCCTGAGCGTATGCCGCTCTTGGGCGATTCAGGCTTAATCTATTTATTGCTGCGTAACGTGCTGGAAAACGCCCGTTACTATGCCGCGAGCGGTGCTGAAACCGTTGTCTCGCTCACCCATAATGGGCAGGGCCAAGTGGTGTTAAGCGTCATCGACAACGGCCCTGGTGTGCCGTCAGATCAGCTGGCCATCATCGGCCAACGATTTGCTCGTCTAGACCAAACGCGCTCTGGCTATGGCCTAGGCTTAAGCATTGTTGAGCGTATTTGCCAAGTACATCAAGCCCAGCTGACCTTGGCCAACCGCAGCGACGATCATGGCCTGGTGGTGACGGTACGTTTTAGCCTTTAGGCGTGCTGTGAGGCCGGCTTAAATCGGGCATAATAGGCATTATTTTTATGGAGCCTCACCATGTCTCAGCCA
>JAGNTR010000147.1 GCA_017987415.1 Neisseriaceae bacterium | reverse complement strand
ACCAAGAAATCCAGTGAGCGTAAAATCGGCGTCGACTTACACCTCAGCGGCCACGCCAACCAACTCACCTTAAGCGCCACCAGCGAAGAGGGCGTCTACGTCAGCGCCAGCATCAACGGCCCGTTTGAAGAGGCCACCCAACCCGAAAAAGCCTGGCAAAACCTGCGCGACGGCATCAGCAAGCTAGGCCAAACGCCTTACCTAGCCAACGACATTCAAATTGATTTACTGACGGCTTATTTCGTGCCCAACGCCCAGCTCAAAGCCTTGCGCCGCGACGTCATCGATGCGCTAACCCATGAACGCATAGCAGCTCATCCGCGCGGCAGCCGCAAGCCTGAAGCCGTGCCGGCACCGGTCTACCCTGAAACCCATCTCACCTTTTTGGCCAACGTATACAACCACAAGGCCCGTGGATTTTATGAGCAACACGGCGTGGCCCTTATCGATGCTGCCTACGAAGCCCATGAAGAAAAAGGCGACGTGCCGGTGATGATCACCAAACACTGCCTGCGCTTTGCGTTTAATCTGTGCCCAAAGCAGGCCAAAGGCGTTCAAGGCGTGCGCACCAAGGTCACGCCTATGCAGCTGGTGCACAACGATGAGGTGCTGACCCTTAAGTTCGACTGCAAACCTTGTGAAATGCACGTAATCGGTAAGATTAAAGGCCACATTTTGAACACACCGCTGGCCGGCAGCGTGCTCGGCTCAATCTCGCCCGAAGACCTTAAAAAGACCATTCGCGCCCCACACTAGGCGCATTTCTGGCCCCAAACGGCCCCCTGTCGTGAAATTAGACTACACGACAGGGGGTTTTTTCAGCTAAACTAAGGGCTGAAGTTTTTTATCCTTAATGAAAGTCTGTTTGAAATCATGAACCGTCAATCCAAAAACCGTTTGTCTCGTTTAAACAAACGTCAGCAAAAAAAATTACTCGTGGGTGCTTACCAAGAACTGGGCTTTGGCATTCTTTTCCAATTTAAAGCCGACACCGATCCACAGCTAATCGACAGCACCCTAGACGCCGTTTTGTCTTTAGTCGACGATGAAGGCGCCACCTTTGGCGGCTACTGTAATGGTCAGCTGTTTGAAGGCATGGTCATGCCGCTGAACCGTCAAGTGATCAGCGCTGAGTCTCGCCAAAAAGTCATCGACTTATTGGCCACCTTCTCGCACATTGAAGACGTACAAGTAAGCGAATTCGTGGACGCTTGGTACGACTAAGCCCACGTCAGCATAAAAAAAGCCCTTGAGTGACTCAAGGGCTTTTTTGTGCGCGCTGCGAACGGCCTCTTTAGAACAGGCTGTCGATGGCTTCGCTATTGGCTGGCGGTGCGGCCACGGTTGGCGGGGCTTCCGAATCAGGCTCACTACCGCCACCTTCTTTAGGTGCCGAGCCGCCACCGCTTGGCCCACCTTCACTGCGGTTGTCCAAAGCCAAAGATGGATTGGTGCGCTGATACTCTTGATAGAAGTATTCATTGCCATGACGAACCAAGCCTTCAGGCACTTTAGGCGCCACAACAGGCTTACCTTTAAGCGCGGTACGCATGTAGTCAATCCAAATCGGCAAGGCCGCCAAACCACCGTAGCCTAAACGGCCTAAGCTGCGAGGCTTGTCGTAGCCCACATACACCACGCTGACCAAGTCTGGCGTATAGCCAGTAAACCAAGCATCTTTACCTTCGTTGGTGGTACCCGTTTTACCGGCAATGTCTGAACGGCCCAAGACCGAAGCACGTGAAGCGGTACCACGCTTGGTGATTTCCTGCATGATGTTGGTCATGATGAAGGCGTTACGTGGGTCGATCACCAGTTTCGCCGTGGCACCCGCCACCAGCGGTTGGGTTTGCGCCCGTAAATGATCCCCTTCATAAATACGATCGATCACGTAAGGTGCCACACGATAGCCACCGTTAGCAAAGACTGAATAAGCCTGAGCCATTTGCATCGGCGTCACCGAGCCTGCCCCCAAAGCCATCGAATAAGAGGCTGGGTGATCTTTGGCGTTAAAGCCAAAGCGCTGAATGTACTCTTTGGCAAACGGCATGCCCACCGCCATCAACACGCGAATGGTCACCATGTTTTTCGAGTACACCAAGGCTTCACGCATAGGGATGTAGCCAGAATATTTATTATTCGAGTTTTTCGGACGCCATACGCCGCCGTTGGCCCCCATACCGGGAATGGCAATCGGTGCGTCGTTAATCGGCGTTGCCGCCGTCAAACCACGCTCTAGGCCAGCAGAATAAATAAAGGGCTTAAAGGTCGAGCCAGGTTGACGCCAAGCCTGAGCCGCACGGTTAAAGGAGCGCTTGTGGAAGTCAAAGCCACCCACCAATGCCTGTACGGCACCGGTTTTCGGATCCACCGACACCAGCGCGCCCTCTGCTTCTGGCACCTGGACGATTTTCCAGAACGGATTGCTGCTTTCGCTATTGGCGGCCTGAATGCGGATCAAGGCACCCGGCTGAATTTGCTTGTCGCCCATTTTGCTGGCGCCAATAGCGGCCTTGGCAAAGGTCAAACCATTGCCTTGAATCGTGGCTAACTTACCGCCTTTAACGTAGGCCTCAACCACTGAACCTGTGGCTTTCAGCACCACAGCAGGGCGCATGCCTTCTAAGTCGTAATGACCGTCTAAAATCTCATCCAGTTCGATGTAGAGGTTTTTCGAATCCAGCTTTTTCAGATCAATAAAGTCTTCGGCCCCGCGATAGCGCTGTGATTTATCAAAATTCAGCATGCCTTGGCGAAAAGCCTTGGTGGCCGCGGTTTGATTCACGCTGTTAACCGTGGTGTAGACCTTAAAACCGTTGGTATAGGCTTCTTCACCGTATTTATCCACCATAGACTGACGCGCCATTTCGGCCACGTACAGGGCGTTTTGATCAATGCCGCTTTGGAATTTGGTGTATTTCAACTGTTCACTTAAAGCCGCTTGGCGCTCGGCTTCGGTAATCATGCCCAATTCTTGCATATTGTTCAAAATATAAGCCTGGCGTTGCTGCGCCCGCTTCGGATTCACGATCGGGTTAAACGCCGATGGGGCTTTAGGCAAACCGGCCAACATGGTGGCCTCGCCCAAGGTCAGCTGCGACACAGGCTTACCAAAATAGGTATGGGCCGCGGCGGCAAAACCATAGGCACGCTGGCCCAAGTAAATTTGGTTGAAATACAGCTCTAGAATTTCATCTTTACTCAGCTGTTGCTCAATTTTATACGCCAATAAGGCTTCGTTAAACTTACGCGTGAACGTGCGCTCATTGGTCAAAAAGAAGTTTTTAGCCACTTGCTGCGTGATGGTACTGGCACCAGAACGCACCCCACCAGAAACCATATTGCCCACCATCGCGCGCGAAATGCCCACCACGTCCACGCCCCAGTGCTCATAAAAGCGCTTGTCTTCGGCGGCCATCACGGCATTTTTAAGATTGTCTGGAAAATCTTGGATTTTGGTGAACGAGCGACGCTCTTCGCCATAGAGGCCAATTAATTTTCCATCAGAAGTATATATTTCCAAAGGCATTTTGGGTTTATAATTGGTCACAATATCCAATTTGGGTAATCTTGGATAGGTGACTAAAACCGCGATCGCCACGATGCCGGCGCCCAAAATGGCAAAGCCAAGAATGAGGCCGATAAGCGTTGTGAAGAGTCGTTTAAGCATAAATAGTTATTAACCATAGGGATATAAGCATTGCAGGCAGTATAAATTTAAAGGCACCCGAATGCAAAATCTAAATCTTAAAAGTAAAAATACAACAGTCGTTACCTGGGAGTAACCACATGTTTGCTCAGTTTAAAAAGCACCTGCACACTCAATGGCGTCTCTGGCGCTCTACGCCACCGTTTGAGCCTGCCAGCATGGCGATTGGGGTCAGCCATGAGGCCACTCAAATTCACGCGTTGCAGTTACGCCGTGGCCACGACGGCGCCTTAACCATACAACTGCACGCCCACGTCAGCCATTTACCGCTGGCGGCCACGCCTTGGGGCTTAACCGAAGCCAGCCTCAGTGCTTTGGCGCCTTTATTGCCCACGCCAACGCCTGCACTGGTTTTGGCGTTGCCCTCGGCACTGGTACAGCATCAATACCGGCACCTGCCCGCGCCTGATCAAACCCTAGACGAGCAGGCCTACGCTGCCTTAGCGCAGGAGGTTGCACCAGATTCAGTCGCCATGGACTACCAATGCTTAGACGTCGCCACGCCAGACAGTTCCCCTTTATATCTATTGTGTTACGCTCATCTTGATGCGGTACACCACTACCAAAGAGTGGCCCAAGCCCTACAGCTGCACCTAAGTTGCCTTGACGTCGAGCCGTTCGCCGCCTTGAACGCGTGGTATTTTTGGCTACAGCGCCAGGCGCCCACGCAGATGGATCAAGTATTGCTGCTGATTCACGCCCGCCCAACTGATTTAAGCGTGTTGTTTAGTCAGCGACAGCGGTTAATTCACCACGCCAACACGCCCCTCATCGACACACCAGAACATCCCGAGCCCGTTCAAGCCCGCGACTTTATCCTACAGTGCTGGCAAAGTTTTCACGCCACCCACAACGCCCCGGTAGCCCATGCCTACCTCACGGGGCGACACAGCCTAAACCCTAACTTTCGCCACGCCATTGCTAAAAGCCTCAGCGTGCCCCTTATCTGCGCCCACCCCGTCACCGCCTTGGCTGCTAGCCCACCGTTCACAGCACAGGCCCTCAACGAGCACGCCCCCGACCTCCTCATTACTTTTGGCCTCGCCCTCAGGGCGCTAGATGGTGCCCCACCATGATTCGCCTCAATCTTTTACCCCATCGTCTGGCGCAGCAGCGTGCGGCAGCGGACGTGCTCAAGCACAAGGCCTGCACCGTCATAGCCGCCGCTGTCGGCCTAAGCCTCGGCATTGCCCTCATTTCCTGGGGGCTGTTGTGGCAACAGCAGCAGCGTCACGCCTACTTACAGCGGCTCACCGCCAACCTTGCCGTCGACGCTCAGCACAGCCAAGCACTGAGCGCCCAGATCGCCGCACAACAAGCGCAGCAGGCCGAACTGGCCCACCTCATGGCACAGCAAGCCTTGCCGTGGTTTCTACTCACCCAACTACAGGCTTTACTGCCCCCTAGCCTCCACCTCACCCAGCTGGCGTGGCAACCGCCCTACCTCACCTTAGAAGGCTTGTCCCATAGCCATGAAGCCATCGCCCTACTGATGACCGACCTGAACCAAACCCCGTGGCTCAATCACGCCACCCTTTTGTCCAGCCAACAGCAAGCCGACGCTTGGGCCTTTGCCCTCAGCGTACAGATGGAGCAACCATGAAGGCGCCGTGGCCAAAATGGGCGCAATCTCCCCCATGGCAGCAGTATTGCGGCCTGCTGGCGGTGGCCGTCTTCATCCTTCTCTTGGCCTCCTTAGCCTTATGGCGGCCGCTGTGGACGGCCTATCAGCAAGCCCAGCGGCAAGAGCCACAACAGCGAGAGGCTTATGAGCGCACTTGGCAGCAGGCCCAACAACTACCCCTATGGCTGGCGCGCCAGCCGCTGGCCGAAGAGGCACTGCGCCAACAGCAAGCGCGGCTACCCACGGCGGTCCCAGTTGACCTTGCCCCATCCCTACACCAACTACTGGCCACCCACAATGTGACGCTCAGCCAAGCCCGCCCATTGCCCATCGACATGCTTGGAGGCCTACAGGCCCATCCTTATCTGCTCAGCGGCAGCGGCGAGGTGGCGGCCGTTTTGGGATTGATTCAGGCATTTAGCCACCATCCAGAAGGCTTGATTCTGACCCACCTACACCTGAACTTAGCGCCTAACCATCAACCGCCGCAGCTGACCTTAGAAGCTCAGCTACACACCTTAAGAGTACCGCCCGACCCCACCGCCGTGGAGGCCGCTGATGCCACGCCTTAAGCCTGAGCGTAGCCTCTTCCAGATGAGTCTAGCGCTGGCGCTTGGCGGCTGCACACATGAACCCGCTGACCTTAAAGCTTGGCAGCACAGCCTCAACACCCAGACCGCGCCCCCCTTACCGGCCTGGCCCAATACTGAGCAGCCCTATGCCTTAGACCACGACACACCGGCCCTCCTGACCTTATTTAGCCCCGAAGCACGCCGCCCCGAATCTGCCGAACAGGCCTTGGTGTTTTATCCCATTGCCCAGCTTCGTTACGTAGGCCACATCAGCACACCCGATCAAGGCTGGGCCGTCATCTACACCCCTAGCGGCATCCACTTAGCCAGCCAAGGCAGCTTACTGGGCTTAGAACATTGGTCGCTTGAGCGTATTGATCAGGCGGCGCTCACCCTCATGCCGCGCCAGCT
>JAGNTR010000028.1 GCA_017987415.1 Neisseriaceae bacterium | reverse complement strand
TGCTGGGGCATTCAGGGCGCCGCCATTCCCACCTTGATTCAATACCACGCCCAAGCCGACAGCGTCGGTACGGCCTACGGCCTCATCAACGGCATTGGCAACACCTTCGCCGCCTTCATCCCGATGTTGATGGGCATAGTCATGGCCAGCAAAGGCACGGTGTCTTCAGGCTTTTCTGTCTTGGTGGCGTCACAGCTGCTCACCCTCGTGGCGGGCACCTGTTTATACCTGCGCATGCGTGGCGGCCATAAACGCGCCAACATGTGGTAAGCAACAAAAAACCCCCTGAGCCACTGCTCAGGGGGTTTTTAAATCAACACTTGGCCTACAGGCCCAGCTCTTTCAAGAAGCGCACGTCATCGGCCCAGCCAGACTTGACCTTGACCCACACTTTCAAAAAGACTTTTTGATCCAGCATTTTTTCCATATCAATACGCGCTTCGGTTGAAATCTTCTTCAGCTTCTCGCCACCTTTGCCGATGACCATGCCTTTTTGGCCGTCTTTATCCACCAAAATGGCCACGTAAATATGCTGAATGCCGTTTTCTTCTTTAAACGACTCCACTTCAACGTTCATCGCATAGGGCAATTCCTCGCCCATGTAGCGGAAGATTTTTTCGCGCACGATTTCCATCACCATAAAGCGGCTGCTCTTATCGGTCACCATGTCTTCAGGATACATGGCTTCACCAATAGGCAATTGTGGGCGCACCATGTCCAATAGGTTGCCAATGCGCTGGCCATGCTTGGCGCTGACCACTTCAACGCCGGCAAACTCAAACTCAGCCTGCACTTTTTCGATGAACTCAGCCAGTGCCTCGCGGTCTTTGGCCTTGTCCAATTTATTTACCACTAAATACACCGGCAAGTGCTTGGGCAACAAAGCCATCACCGATCGGTCAGCATCGCTTAGACGCATGGCTTCAACCACCATAAACACCATGTCGACACCAGAAATGGCTTCGGTCACGTTTTTATTCAAACGTTCATTCAGCGCGTTTTTGTGAAAGGTTTGAAATCCAGGCGTGTCGACAAACACGAACTGAGCCTCATTTTCGGTATAAATCCCATTAACCTTATGGCGCGTGGTTTGGGCTTTTTTGGAGGTGATGCTGATTTTTTGGCCGATTAAGTGGTTCATCAGGGTCGATTTGCCCACGTTGGGGCGACCCACGATGGCCACAAAGCCACAGCGATATTCTTGAGTCATGATCATTTCTTTTTGTTAAGAGGATAAGTTTGTTCCACATAGGCTAAAGCCAATTTGGCCGCCTGCTGCTCTGCCTGACGACGGCTACCGCCTTCGCCACGCGTGATGTAGGCCAGTTCACCTAAATCACACTGTACGGTAAACACCTGTTCGTGCGCACCGCCGGTTTGATGTTCAATGCGATACTTCGGCAACATAAAACGACGAGCCTGCAAAGCTTCTTGCAGTAAGGTTTTGGCATCCTTCCATTGATCGCGTAAATCAATGTGCTGAATACGATCTTTGAACAAATGACGCACCACGGCTTCAGCTCTTAAAAAATCGCTATCAAAGCTGACCGCGGCAAACAGCGCCTCTAATGCGTCGGCCAGTATCGACGGTCGGCGAAAGCCACCGCTTTTTAATTCGCCTTCACCCAAAAACAACACCGACCCTAAGCTTAGCTGCTGGGCGATCTCGGCCAAGGCATCTTGGTTGACCTGATTAGCGCGCAAGCGCGATAGCTCGCCTTCGGTGAGGTTAGGAAAGGCATCAAACAACATTTTGGCGACCGAGTAATTCAAAATAGAATCACCCACGAACTCAAAGCGTTCGTTGTTCTTCGAAGAAAAACTTCGATGGGTCAACGCCTGATGCACCAAAGCTTGGTTTTGAAACTCATAACCAATTTGCTTTTGTAATTTTTGTAAATTGCGTGTAAACGCTTCTGTCGAACTCATTTTTGTTAGCCTTTTACCATGTGTGTGCAGGATCAATTGTACACGCTGAACGGCTGGCGTCAGCGTTTTTTTTAGAGACAACAAAGGGCAGAATAGTTCTGCCCTTTTTCAACAATATGCCTGTTTCGTTTACAGCTCAGCCTAAAAAGGCCTCATCATGCCCAAAACCTATTGAATTTTAGTACCCACGCGAGAGAAGTCACCGAAGTTCATCCACACCAAGAAGGCCTTACCCACAATGTATTGACTGTCTACAAACCCCCAATAGCGGCTGTCTTCACTGTTGTCACGGTTATCCCCCATGGCAAAGTATTGTCCTTGTGGGACTTTACAGGTAAAGCCATTTTCTTCATACAGACACTGGTCACGGAACGGGAAATCAGAGTCCACGCCAGAAAGCTGAAGCGTCGGCATTTGCGGCATTTGATACACCTGGTAGCGCTTGTCGCCCATGGTTTCGTCAAACAGATTATTGTTCAAGTTCACTGGGCCTTGTGGCGTCGCTTCTAAATAGCTGGCCTCACCCACAAACTCATCTTTAATGACTTCACCATTGATGGTCAACACTTTATTGTGGTAATCAATCACATCGCCGGGCACGCCCACAATCCGCTTAATGTAGTTAAGGCTTGGGTCACGCGGATAGTTAAACACAGCCACGTCGCCGCGCTCAACCTCACCTACGGGGATGATGACCTTATTCGCCACCGGTAAACGCAGGCCGTACACAAACTTATTCACCAAGATAAAGTCACCCACCACCAACCCTGGGCGCATAGAGCTAGATGGAATTTGGAACGGCTCGGCCACAAAACTACGCAGCACAAACACCACGAAAATCACGGGGAAAAAACCGCGCATATAGTCGACAAAATGGTGCTTATTGCTGGCCTGGTCGGTTTTTTTCTTGGTTTGGGCGCGGTCATAAAACCACACCACGCCGGTCACCAAAACAAAAATCAACAGAACGGCGGTAAAACTCATGAAGTAAGACAGGCCGCCAAACACGCCCACCAACATCAACAAATAACCCCACTGTAAGGCGCTAGACCAATCCTCACCGGCCTCTTTGGTTTTTTTACTCTTAGCAAACAAGACCAAGCCCACCACAAATAAGGCTATGGCACCGAACAGCATATTTGGGGTCATTATTTATCTCCAACTTGTAAAATGGCCAAGAACGCCGCCTGTGGAATTTCAACGTTGCCCACAGACTTCATGCGTTTCTTACCGGCTTTTTGTTTTTCCAGCAGCTTACGCTTACGTGAAATGTCGCCACCATAACATTTGGCTAACACGTTTTTACGTAAAGCTTTAATGCTTTCACGCGCAATGATCTGGCCACCAAGCGCGGCCTGAACCGCAATGTCAAACATCTGACGCGGGATAAGCTCACGCATTTTAGAAGCCAGCTCACGACCGCGGTAGACGGCGCTTTGGCGATGCACGATCAGGCTCAAGGCGTCGACTTTTTCACTGTTCACCAGAATGTCTAGCTTCACCAAATCAGCGGCGCGGAACTCTTTAAACTCATAGTCTAAAGACGCATAGCCACGGCTGGTAGACTTAAGCTTGTCAAAGAAATCCATCACCACTTCGTTCATCGGCATTTCGTAGGTCAACATAACCTGACGGCCCATATACTGCATGTTCTTTTGTACGCCCCGCTTTTGATTACACAGCGTCATTACCGAACCGACGTATTCTTCCGGCACCAAGATGGTGGCGGTGATGATCGGCTCCATAATCGTTTCAATGGCGCCCATATCCGGTAGCTTAGATGGATTTTCCACCTCCAATAGGGTGCCGTCTTTTTGCACCACTTGATACACCACCGTCGGGGCCGTGGTGATTAAATCCATGTCAAACTCGCGCTCTAAGCGCTCTTGCACAATTTCTAGGTGCAGTAGGCCTAAGAAGCCGCAGCGAAAGCCAAAGCCTAAGGCTTGAGACACTTCCGGCTCAAAATGCAGCGAGGCATCGTTTAACTGTAGCTTTTCTAAAGCTTCACGCAAGGCTTCAAAATCGTGGCTTTCAACCGGGTAAAGCCCAGCGAACACCTGTGATTTAACTTCTTTAAAGCCTGGTAATGCCGCAGCAGCAGGCTTAGCGGTATGGGTAACGGTATCGCCTACTTTAGCCGCCTGAAGTTCTTTCACGCCGGTGATCAAAAAGCCCACTTCGCCAGCCGATAGGCTATCGCGCTTCACCGATTTAGGGGTAAACACGCCGACTTGCTCAACCTGAGAATCAACTTTGGTGGCCATGAAGGTTACTTTGTCTTTCGGGCGCAACACGCCGTCAATCACGCGGATCAACATCACCACACCCACATAGTTGTCAAACCATGAGTCGATGATTAAGGCCTTCAATGGCGCATCCACGTCCCCCACTGGCGGTGGGATCTTCTTCACGACTTCTTCCAGCACGTCATCAATGCCGATGCCGCTTTTTGCCGACGTTTGTACCGCATCAATGGCTTCAATACCCACGATGTCTTCAATTTCCTGAGCCACACGCTCTGGGTCTGCCGCAGGTAAGTCAATTTTATTCAGCACCGGCACTACTTCCACGCCTAGCTCAATGGCGGTGTAGCAGTTAGCGACGGTTTGGGCTTCGACGCCTTGAGAGGCATCCACCACCAGCAGCGCGCCTTCACAGGCGCTCAACGAGCGCGAGACTTCGTATGAGAAGTCAACGTGTCCGGGGGTGTCAATCAGATTGAGCTGATAAGTCTCACCATCACGGGCTTTATAAGTAAGCGCAGCCGTTTGGGCTTTAATCGTGATGCCACGTTCTTTTTCAATGTCCATCGAGTCCAACACTTGCGAGCTCATCTCGCGCATGTCCAAACCCCCGCAATATTGAATAAAACGATCGGCCAGCGTTGATTTACCATGGTCAATATGGGCAATAATAGAAAAGTTTCTGATGTGTTTCATAGAGGCTTTATAAAAAAATAAGAAAGGACAGGTCGCGTTAAGTGCCTGCCCTTACATGTAATCAAGGGGTTTATTTTAACTCATATTCGTCAAATATGCACGAACCTTAGCGAGGTCTAAATGCCAATGACACAGCTGCGTTTCACCAGCCAACAGCACCGGCACCAGCTCATCGTATTGCGCCTCCAGCTCCGGGTCAGCATCTACATCTAAAACCACCAGCTCAAAATCAAACTCGGCCTGCAAAGCCTCTAGCTGCGCCTGCATATCCGTACAGAGGCTGCAATAAATTCGGGACATCAAAGTCAGCGTCATAGACCGTCTTTCATAAAAAATGCCTAAAATAGCAGGCTACTTTAGGCACATTATCGGCGTTTGGCAACCGGCACAAAGCGTCAGTGCAAAACTCTTAGCTGACCAAGATAAGATTCCAGCTTATCCGAAGGGACGTCGCCCACGGCGGTGAGGCGCCAATTGTCTTTTTGAACAATGCCCATCGACAGGCCACCGTTGATCTCATGACCTTCTAAATTAGGCTTACCGTCCTGCGTTTGCTCCACAAACACCGACACTTTAACCAAGGCATCGCTGAGTAAATAATGGCTGCCGGTTTTACCCAGATCACGCGCCATCAACACCACGAATCCAGGCGGCAAGCCGCTGATGCGTGGGTCTTTACTGTTGCGCTGCTGCTGCTTCATTTTTTGCAGCTGGGCTTGGCTAATCGTTGGCGGCAACGTGCCTTTATCCAATAAATTCAGGCGCGGATCAATTTTCAGCAGTACGGCATCGGGCGTACCGAAGGTGATTTGGCTAAAGGTGCTCTGCTCCACAACCTCATGATTGCCGCGAATCAACACCTGCTTCAAGGGGAAATAGTTTTTACTGTCGAGGCAAAAATCTTGTCGATAGCGATCGTTGTGCTTAGGCGTCACCCGATACCAGCGGCAGGCGCGATTGGCCACGCGAGCCATTTCGCCAACCGTCACAGCATAGGCATCATCTAACAGCTTAGGATTACCCGGCAAAGCCGCAGGAAACTGACGCAAAGCGCCTAGACGCAACAGCTTCAAGCCTTTTTCGCTTTCCGAAAAATACTGCAATTGACGGTTGTGGCGCAGCATTTCACGGTCGATCCCGTCGTTCGCCACACGGCGCTCACGCAAGCCTTGCTTATTGACCACACGGTATACCTGGTAAGTCTCTAAACCTTGCTTGGTTTGGCGCAGATACACGCCAGAAAAACTTTGGTTGTTGACGGCTTTTGCCGCCAAGCCTAGGTCGCGCCAAACGTCACCCTTAGCCGAAGCTGCGTAAACGTTGGCCGACCACATCAAGGTGCTGAGTAAAAATACACGCATCCACATTTAACGTTGCCCCTCTTGCTGCAAGGACACGCTCACCCACTCATCCTGAGGCTGATTCAACACCTCTTGATGGGCACGTAAATACGGATTATTCAAATAATCTTGGCTACGTGTATTGGCCGGTACGGCATACAGAGGCAAAGCATCGCCGGCACGTGGCTCAGTACCCACGCTTTGGTTCACGCCCAAGTTTTGGCTCACGCTCATGACCGTGCCCTGGGGCGCAGCAGAGGCAGCAGGTGCCGTGCTTGAGGCCAAGAGGCCAGCATCATCGCCCATTTGGGTTTGTGACGTAGGCCACATTTGCCACATGGCCACCGCCGCCACCAGCACGCTGGCAGCCACGGAGAAACCACGGAACCACTGATTAGCCGCAGACTTCAGGCGAGCAGGCGCCACCGGCATGCTCGTGCGCACGGTGGGCTCTTCATCTAATTGGGCGCAAATAGACGCAAACAAACGACCATTACTGCTGCAGTCGGTTTTTTGCATGCTGTCTTTCACCACATGATACGACAACCACGAAGCCTGAGCCTCAGGGTCGGCCAAGAGCCGATCCACAAAAGCTTGAGATTCTCGGGCATCTAACTCATCATCCATCAAAGCTGATAGGGTTTCCAAATGTTCAGATTTCATTTTCTTACCACCTACGGTTTTCTGCTGTGTCCAAAAGCGGACGCAAGTCTTTGGCAATGACCTCACGCGCACGGAAAATCCGCGAACGCACGGTGCCGATAGGACAATCCATTACTTCTGCAATTTCTTCATAACTCAGGCCTTCAATTTCACGAAGCGTAATGGCTCGATTCAAATCCTCGGGCAATTTGGCCACGGCAGCTTCAACGGTTTGCAGAATCTGCTTATTGGCCAACATTGTCTCTGGCGTATTGTAATCAGGCATTTGATCGATTAAATCTAACGATTCACCATCTTCATTGGCCACTTCGCTGGAAATCATCGGACGACGCCCAGAGGTGGCCAAAAAATTCTTGGCGGTATTAATACCGATACGATACAACCACGTATAAAAAGCGCTGTCGCCGCGAAAATTCGGCAGCGCACGATAAGCCTTGATGAAGGCCTCTTGGACCACATCATCCACTTCATGCTCATCGCGAATAAAGCGTGACAAAAGTCGTTTTAAGCGTCGTTGGTATTTCGCCACCAAGAGCTCAAATGCTCTTTTCTCACCCTTTTGCGCTCGTTCCACCAAAGCCTGATCGATGTTTCGATCACTCATAATCTCTGCTTTCTTTCTATTTTATAGCAGCATGCAAAGGTGTACACCTCTACGACTGCATCCATTCTAAATGGTTCATTTTTAATGCAATCAATCCAACCATCCCCGTGGTAAATAGCCATGCTCAATCGTGTCCTTTGCTGCAACCCACAAGCCGCACACGGCGACGCACTGATCTTCTGCGTCAACCAGCACCGGCCAGTACGTTCTCAAAAAAGGCGGTACGCCTTTTTCTTGCAGCACACGCTTCACATTTTTATGTCCAATGGTTGTGTGTATTTTGTCGGTGGACACGCGCGCCCTCAGCGTTAAACCCTCTTGGATACGCGCTAAAGGCAAGCCTTTATCCGCTGCTATCCAAGTCAGCGTCCCTTCGCCATAGGTTTGGGCGGCAATATCTGCCAGCGTTTCTTCAGCCCAAGGCTGAAGCCGCCATAAATCTGCTTGAGGCACAACATATAGCCGGCCCTGATAGGCATAGACGCGGCCCTTGGGCAAACGCCAATCCATCTGCCCTGCACCAATACGGCGTAGCTGTTGGGCAAAATCATGCAGACTGTCCGGCCGCGGGGTCCCTAATCCTGCGGTCGTCACGAAATGCAATAACAGCTGATGCTGTCTGGCCGGGCTTAATGCTTGCCACGGGCCATAATAAAACACGCCGTCGGGACACACCAAACGGCTATCTGCTTGCAAGACCTCATCCAAAATACTGAGCGTCTCTTGCATCAATTCGGTGGTTCTGAGAATGTGCTGCGGCGCATGCGGCAAATACTGCCCCAGCATCGGCAGCAACTCATGCCGCACCCAATTGCGTTTATACTGGCGATCAACGTTGCTGTCATCCTCAACGTGGCTTAAACCTTGATTTTGTACGTATTCTTGCAACACTACCTTAGGCAAGGTCAAGCAAGGTCGCCATAACGCCTTAGCGCCTAAAGCCCGCACCGGCGGCATCGCTGCCAGCGCACGCACCCCGCCACCGCGCAATAAGTTCGCAAGGGTGGTTTCCACCTGATCGTCTAGATGATGACCCAACACCACCACATCAGCGTCGCCCGCGGCAAAAGCCTCATAGCGTGCTCGCCGCGCCTCAGCCTCTAAGCCACTTTTGGCGTCAAAATCCAAGGCCACGCGCACCACCCGCAGCGGGACATTAAAGCGCGCGCACAGCTCGGCACAAAAAGTCGCCCAGGCGTCGGCGTGGGCGCTGATGCCATGATGAACGTGTACGGCTTGCAAACGAAACCCATGTTCCGCTTGCAAGCCGTCAAAAGCGTGCAGCAGCGCGACCGAGTCGACACCACCGCTTAACGCGATTTCAATCACAGCCTGATCAGCCCGTCGATGGGCTGACCAAAACTGTGCCACTGTCTGCGACAGTTTATTTTTCACTAAAGCTACCGTAGGCCATGATGCGGTCAAAACGCTTGGTCAACAGCTGACCAATCGGCAGGCTTTGGGCCTCTTTAAGCTGTTCGGCCAACGTTTGCTGCATGCTGACCATCATTTCAGGATAGTTACGGTGGGCGCCGCCCAAAGGCTCTTTCACTATCGCATCAATCAGCTTCAGCTTTTTCGCCTTATCCGCGGTAATGCCCAGCGCTTCTGCTGCCTCAGGGGCTTTTTCAGCCGTCTTCCACAAAATAGACGCACAGCCTTCTGGTGAAATCACAGAATAGGTTGCGTATTGCAGCATGTTCACATAGTCGCCCACGGCAATCGCCAAGGCACCACCTGAACCACCCTCGCCGATCACCGTACAGATCACCGGCACGTTCAACTGTGACATTTCGTATAGGTTGCGACCAATCGCCTCTGACTGGCCACGCTCTTCCGCACCAATACCAGGGTAAGCGCCTGGCGTGTCAATAAACGTCATGATGGGCAGCTGGAATTTTTCCGCCAGCTTCATCAAACGCAATGCTTTACGGTAGCCTTCGGGACGAGGCATGCCGAAATTACGACGAATTTTTTCTTTGGTGTCGCGGCCTTTTTGATGACCGATCACCACCACGCTTTGGCCGTTAAACCGCGCAAGACCACCAATAATGGCCTTATCGTCGGCATAGCTACGATCGCCATGCAGTTCTTCATAGTCCGTAAACATCGCATCGATGTAATCTTGCGTATAAGGACGCTGAGCATGACGAGAAACCTGTGAGACTTGCCAAGGGGTTAGCTTGCTGAATATCGTTTTGGTCAAATCTTTGCTTTTTTTGGTCAGTCGGGCGATGTCTTCTGAGATATCAACCACTGAATCGTCCTGAACATAGCGCAATTGTTCTATTTTGTTCTCTAGTTCTGCAATTGGCTGTTCAAAATCAAGAAAAACTTGCTTCATGTAAGCACATCCGTGATAGAAATAAGTAGGGGCAATCATACCGCACCCGTTTAAATTTTTCAGCACCTTTTCCCATGCCCATTTAAAAAAACGCCTAAATTAACTTTTATATTAATAAATATCAAATAGTTAAAATAAAATTAAGTTTTCACTCTATTTTTAGCCTGTTATTTTGCTTGCCAAAGGATCGGGGATGTGATTTAATGCGTTCCTTAACTGGAAGGGTGATTAGCTCAGTTGGTAGAGCGCCTGCCTTACAAGCAGGATGTCGGCGGTTCGACTCCGTCATCACCCACCACTAGGAGTGGTAGTTCAGTTGGTTAGAATACCGGCCTGTCACGCCGGGGGTCGCGGGTTCGAGTCCCGTCCACTCCGCCAAGAACATAAAAAGCCTTTGTTGAAAAACAAAGGCTTTTTTGCGTTTTGCAGCTCTGGATCAACAGCCCCACCCGGGGGGGATTAATCCTACTTAATGTGGCTCTGGCGACCAGCCTTCAGTCCATTGAGACAAGGGCACCACCTCTGGCAAGGCGCCAAAATCATGAAACCAGCTGTCGATCACCCACGCCTGGCCACTGTCTTGATCAAGCACCTGACTGGCGTAATGCAGATCAAAAAACCAGGGCGCACGATAGGCTGGCGCCAATACTTGATGGTGGCGCAACCATCCTTGGCGCCCCATATACTGTAAAAATTCCGTATCGGTTTGGCTATGGTCCACACAGTCCATACGCCCTTCGGCCGTGCCATCAGCCACATTACGCCCCTTATCCTGATGAATCGGCGTGTGCTGCCCCGCCAACTGATACATCGCCTGCATGGCTAAAGCGATGGCCGCACGTTCACTGGCCGCGTCGCTGACTTGGTTAAAAAACTGCGCCAGCTTCACCGCCTGCTCAGGCAAGACGGCCACCTGCGCCTGCTGCCGACAGCCGTAGCCATAACATACCTTAACTCCATCTGCCTGCGCCCAAGCCCCGACCAATAAACACATTAGCCCTAGCCACACACTTACGCTTCGTTTCATGCGACACCATTCTGGTTTAATCAGGCCTCATTATAGGCGCAAGATTCAGTCCTTGCCCAGCCGCCTGCGGCGATACACCATGACCAATCACGCCCAAACACGGTGCCGGCAACAAAGCATGTAAAGAGGCCAAATACTCAGCTTGACGCGCCCCCGGCGGCACCACTTCATTGGCAATCCAACCGCTTAAGCGCAGGCCTGCATCCATGATCGCATGCGCCGTCAATAAAGCATGATTGATACAGCCTAGCTTCACCCCCACCACTAAAATCACGGGCAAGCGCTGGCTCACTACCCAATCGGCAAAATCCACGCCGGGCAACAGCGGCACATGCCAACCACCCGCACCCTCAACCACTACATAATCGGCCCTCTGCTGCAGGTGCCGTAAGCCTTGATTCAAATCGGCCAGCACAATCGGCCGATCTTCGGCCGCGCTGGCAATGTGTGGCGCAGTAGCCTCCTCTAAACTCAAGGCATTCACTTCGGCATAGCTCAAAGAGATATTGGCCGCCTGCTGCAAGGCCAAGGCATCCTCATTTTTCAAGACGCCATCGCGCCATTCACTGCCAGAAGCCACGGGCTTAAACCCCGCCACCGTGGCGCCAGTTTGCTGCGCTAAAGCCGCCATTAGGGCACAACTGCTGTGGGTTTTACCCACTTCGGTATCAGTACCGGTCACAAACCAAGTGTTCATCACGCTGTAAAACTCCATAAAAAACATCATAACTTAAGGGCAACAAGCCTTGCTCATTCTGCAGCGGCCGCAACGCTGTCTCTAGCGCCGCCAGCTGACCCCGCCCCATGAGCCCTTGCCGCCGATCAGCGTACACATGAGTGGCGCCGATGCCTTTAAGGTCGCGCATCATCGCCACAACCGAGGGATACCACATGGTGTGGCGCTGCACATGATGCGCCTGTCGATCTGCACCAACTGCCGCCAAATCGGCACGCAGCCGCGACAGCGGCAAAAATTCATTCACGTGACGCCTATCGTCAACGGCGGCCCAGGCTTGATCTAAGGAGCCCAAAGAGCCCGCCACCAAAGTCGTGAACACAGCCATACCGCCTGGTGCCAACACACGATACAGCTCTCGCAGCGGCACCCTTAAATCACGGCACCACTGCAAGGCCAAATTGCTGCTGCAAGCGCCAAACACACCATCAGCAAACGGCAGCCGCTCTGCATCGGCCTGCACATAATAGTCGGCACTGTGCTGGGTACGCGCCTCGGCCAGCATGGCCGCCGACAGATCTAAAGCCGTTACGGTCGTCTCTGACGACCGCCAGTGTCGAGCGATGTAGCCAGTACCGCAGCCAACGTCTAATAAATGCGTCAAGGTTGGCGGCACGGCCGCCAAAAGTTGATTCACTTGATCACCGACCTCGCGCTGTAGCGCGGCGTGGGCATCATAAGTGTTTGCTGCGCGGCCAAACGCCTGGCCTATGGCCTGCTTGGCCGCAACGGCATCAGGATTACTCTGTGGCCACATCCTTCATTCCTTTCACTAAGGCATCAATATCGGCTTCGCTATGCAAAGCCGTGAGGGTCAAGCGCAAACGCCCCTGCTGGGGCGGCACCGTCGGCGGCCTAATCGCGCCCAGCCACAAGCCCTGCGCCCGCAATCGTGCCGCAACGCGCAAGGTTTCGTCGCTGCTGCCAATGAGTACGGGCTGAATAGCGGTTTGGCTGGGCAGCAGCCGCAGCGGCACCTGCGCTTGCGCCCATTGAGTGTGAAAATAATGAATGATGTGCTGTAGTCTCTGCTGCGGCTCAGAATCAAAGCGCAGCTTGGCTAAGGCGTCGCTCAGCAAGGCGGCCTGAAAAGCTGGCATGGCCGTGCTGTACACATAGTGACGGGCATATTGAATCAGATACTCGGCCGTGGCCTCGTTACACAGAATCGCGGCGCCACTGAGGCCAAAGGCTTTGCCAAACGTCAACACCAGCACGTCTGGACATACGCCCTGAGCCGCACAGCTGCCGCGCCCTTCCGGCCCCAGTACGCCCACGCCGTGGGCATCGTCCACCACGAACAAAGCGTCATGCTGCTGCGCTAAGGCGACTAAGGCCGGCAGCGGCGCCTGATCGCCATCCATGCTGAACACCCCTTCGGTAAACACCATGGTGGCGCCAGCACAAGGCTTGGCCAGCAATTGAGCCAGATGATCCGGTTGATTATGGGCAAAACGACGCAGCTCAGCGGGGCTATTAACCGCGGCCTCCAAAATCGAGGCGTGACTGAGCTTATCCGCCAGAAGGCGATCGCCCGCGCCCAATAGCGCCTGCACCAACGCTTGGTTGGCGGCAAAGCCTGAAATGAATAATAAAGCTCGATCAAAGCCCTGCCAGCGGGCTAAATCAGCTTCTAATTGGGCATGAATCTCAGTATGGCCAACCAATAAAGGCGAACCACCGCTTCCGAGACCATATTGGGCCAAATGCTTTTGGCCCTGTTGGATGAGTCCTGAATCTTGGCTAAAGCCGAGGTAATCATTGCTGCTAAAATTAAGGCAGCGCTGCTGATTAACCAAGATTGAGGCACCGTGGCACAAGGCAGAACGGGTCGTACGTATTCTATAGGTGTGTTGCTGCTCTTTGTGCGCTAATCCTTGGTTTATCTTAATAGACCAACTCATATCGCTTCAATCATATATATAGTAAAAACGTGCTTAGTGTTCGCTACTGCCCCCATCTTGTCAAGACTTCTTAGCCACGCCTAGCTGCGCACTGAGCGCTTTTATGGCTATAATGGCGGGGCAACACCTATATGGCTACACCTTAATCCTCACTATATAACGAGACCACACTATGCATCTTTCTTCTGCTGCGTTGGCGTTTGATCGCCAACACATCTGGCATCCCTATACCTCGATGTCACACCCCCTACCCACCTACCCCGTCGTCAGCGCCAGCGGCGTGCGCCTCACCCTCAACGATGGACGCACCTTGATTGATGGCATGGCCTCATGGTGGGCCGCCATCCACGGCTATAATCACCCCGTCTTAAACCAGGCCGCTACCGCCCAAATCGGCCAAATGGCCCACGTCATGTTTGGCGGCATCACCCATCCACCCGCCATCGCACTGTGTCAGCAGCTGGTCGCCATGACGCCAGCGCCGCTAGAATGCGTTTTCTTAGCCGACTCGGGCTCGGTGGCGGTCGAAGTGGCCATGAAAATGGCCTTGCAATACTGGCAGGCGCGCGGTGACGCCCGCCAAACCTTTTTGACCTTAAAACACGGCTACCACGGCGATACCTTTGGCGCCATGAGCGTGTGTGATCCCCATAACTCCATGCACAGCCTGTATCAAGGCTATCTGCCTGCACACCTGTTCGTGACCGCCCCGCAATGCCGTTTTGACGACGAATGGCAACCACACGATTTTGAACCCTTTAAGCAGGCCTTTTTAGCCCAGCACACGCGCCTTGCCGCCGTAATTTTAGAGCCCATCATTCAGGGCGCGGGCGGCATGCGCTTTTACCACCCCCAGTATTTAAAGCAGGTAGCTGAACTGTGCCAGCAATACGGCGTGTTATTGATTGCCGATGAGATCGCCACCGGCTTTGGCCGCACAGGGAAGCTATTTGCCTGCCAACATGCCGACATCAGCCCCGACATCATGTGTCTAGGCAAGGCCCTCACCGGCGGCTACATGACGCTGTCGGCCACCCTCACCACCCGCCACGTCGCCGACACCATCAGCAACGGCGAAGCCGGCTGCTTCATGCATGGGCCAACCTTTATGGGCAACCCACTGGCCTGCGCCGTGGCCTCAGCCAGCCTAAACCTGCTCAATAGTCAGCCCTGGGCAGAACAAGTGGCCGCCATTGAAGCCCAGCTGCGCACCGAATTACTGCCCCTGCGCGCCCATGCCGACGTGGTCGCCGACGTCAGGGTATTAGGTGCCGTTGGCGTGATTGAAACCACGGCGCCGGTTCACACCGCCAGCCTTCAGGCGTTTTTTGTGGCACAAGGGGTGTGGATTCGTCCCTTTGGCCGCCTGATTTACATCATGCCGCCTTACGTCATGAACCCAGAAGACTTGCATCGACTCACGCAAGCGATTACCTTAGCGGTACAGCGACCAGACGTAGTGTTTGGCCAATCCTAAGGACAATGCATGAAGTTAACCGAAACCTTTGTTGCTCGAGAATTGATTTTTAAAGGCAACATCATCCACCTGAGCGTCGACACCGTTACCCTCCCCAACGGCAAAACCGCCACCCGTGAATTTGTGCACCACAATGGCGCGGCCTGTATTTTGGCCACCACGCCAGAACAGCAAGTGGTATTGGTGCGCCAATACCGTCATCCGGCGGGACAAATCCTGCTTGAGGTGCCCGCAGGTAAACTCGATCACATAGGCGAAGACCCTCTAGACTGCGCCCAACGAGAGCTGGCCGAAGAAACGCCCTATACCTGCGACAGCCTCAGCTATGTGTGCCACTTCTTTAGCGCCCCAGGCTTCACCAATGAAGTATTACACCTGTATCAGGCGCAAAATGTGGTGGCCAACAGCGCTTTGAGCGCCGATGAAGATGAGTTTGTGGAAACGGTGTTGATGAGTAAGGCAGACGTGAAAGCGGCGCTGGCGGCGCATGAGATTCAAGACGCCAAGACTTTGATTGCCTTACAGCACTGGCTGCTGCAAGACTCAGAAGGTTAAGCCCAAACGATGGCCACAAAAAAGACCGCCTAAATGCGGTCTTTTTCCATCTTACCCAGCCTTAATGACCGCCATGACCACTGTGGTCCATAGCCTTAGCCGCCATGCCGTTCACCATACCGACACCGTTATTCACTTTAACGTTCACGGTTTGGCTCGGTGCTTGCTTGAATTTTAGCGTCACTTGGTACTCATCATTCAACACCAAAGGCTTGGGCAGCTTCATCAACATAATGTGATAACCACCTGGCTTAAGCGACACGGTCTGACCTTTAGGCAAAGCAATGCCACCAGCCACTTCACGCATACGCATCACGCCATTGTCGTCGATGGTGGTGTGTAGCTCTACTTGTGGACTACGTGCCGTGGTGGCCGATACCAAAACATCGTCGGCGTCGCCCGTATTTTTCAATTCCACAAAAATCGCGCCCATGGGCACGCTCGGTGCCGTCATGCGACTCCAGGCTTGGCCCACTTCAATCACGCTGGCGGCTTGAGCGCCACTCATCACGCCTAGGGCCAACAATAAGCCCATTGCGGTTTTATTCATGCATACACTCCTTTGTCTTATGTACTTAGCCAAAATAGCGCCACAACGCCGCTGCCCACAAAATAAACAGCGTCACCAAGGCAACGGTTTGGGCAGCAGAAGCAGTGTCCTTGGCGCGTTTGGCCAAAGGATGCTGCTTAAGCGAAGTGTGGTCTACTGAGGCTTCAATTGCGGTATTTAATAGCTCAACCATCAAGGTGAGGGCCGAACCCAAGATCAGAATGGACTGGGTCGCACTGCCGAACTTAAAGTAAAAAGACAAGGCCACCAAAACCGTATTGATGTACACCAGCTGGCGAAAGCCCTGCTCTTCCCAGGCGAACTTAATGCCCGCTTTGGAGTAGCCAAAGGCGTTCAGCACGCGCTTCACGCCGGTTTTACCCTTAAACTCATTGCTCGATTCGGTATTTAAATCGTGACGATCCATATTGTTTCAGCCATTTCAGAAGGTTTGATTATAATTGATTTTCGACCCGACGCGTGAGTGCATCCACAAAATATTCGGCCACGTTGCAATCGGTTTGCTGCATGATTTCTTGAAAACACGTTGGGCTGGTGACGTTCACTTCGGTTAAGTAATCCCCAATGACGTCTAAGCCGGCCAACAAAATGCCACGTGATTTTAACTCAGGGCCCAAAGCCTTGGCAATCGCCCAATCACGTTCACTCAAGGGCTGCGCCACCCCTCGCCCACCGGCGGCTAAGTTACCGCGCGTTTCCCCCTGCTGTGGAATGCGTGCCAAAGCATACGGCATGGCTTCGCCATCAATCACCAATATGCGCTTGTCGCCGGCCACAATTTCGGGAATGTAGCGCTGCGCCATGATGGTGCGGCTGCTCATCTGGGTCAGTAGTTCCAACACGCTGCCCACGTTAGGATCGCCTTGGCGCAGGCGGAAAATCCCGCTGCCACCCATACCGTCTAGCGGCTTCACAATAACGTCTTGGTGTTCGGCAATAAAGGCTTTAATTGCCTCTTGCTGCGACGACACCAAAGTCGGTGCGGTAAACTGGGCAAAATTTAAAATCGCCAGCTTCTCGTTGAAGTCGCGCATGGCCTGCCCACTATTAAATACTTTAGCGCCTTGGCTGGCTGCCAGCGTCAACAGCTGCGTGGCGTATAGGTATTCCAAATCAAACGGGGGGTCGGTGCGCATAATCACGGCATCGAACTGGCTCAAGGCCATGTAGCTAACCGATTGTTCAGCATACCAGCTGCGATCGGTGTCCTCATAGGTCACGCTGGCGTCTAGCGTGATTAAAGTCGCATCGGTCATCACCTGACCGGCTTCGATCACCATCTGCCCACTTAGGCAATGATGCAGCTGATGGCCACGCTTAGCCAGCTCACGCATCATGGCATAGGTTGAATCTTTGTAAATTTTAAAGCCGCTCAATGGGTCGGCAATAAAGAGGACGTTCATCGACGAATCCTTTCAATAAAAAAACCGATGCGGCCGCAGCACACATCGGTCAGCATCATTAAGCTGATTGAGGCGCTGTGGCCTCAAGCTCGAGGGCCGCCGCCAATAAAGATAAGCGTGCCAACACGCCGTAGGCGTAAAAACGATTCGGCGCACAGTGTGGCGTGGCGTCTTTGTCTGGCAAGCCCGCACATTCAAACGATAGGGGCACAAAATGCATGCCGCTGGCGTTGAGGTTCTCGTCGATGCCGCGGCCATTATTGACGCGGTAAAAACCACCAATCACAAAGCGGTCCATCATGTACACCACGGGCTCAGCTACGGCGCCATCAACCTCTTCAAAGGTATACACCCCTTCTTGGACGATCACTTCTGAAACCTCTAGGCCTTCTTTGACCACCGCCATTTTGTTGCGGTTTTTGCGGTTTAAACCTCGCACTTCTTCACCTGATTTAACGCTCATCACGCCCATGCCGTACGTACCGGCATCGGCCTTCACAATCACAAATGGCTCATCAGGAATACCATTTTCATCATATTTAGCCTTGATTTTAGCCAGCACACGATCTACCGTGCTGGCCAATTCATCTTCACCTTCACGTGCCTGGAAGTCCAAACCGGCGCAGCCTTCAAAATAAGGGTTGATCACCCAAGGATCGATGCCCACCAGCTCGGCAAACTCGGTCGCTACTTGATCGTAGGCAGCAAAATGATGGGTTTTCTTACGGAAGGTCCAGCCACCGTGTAACGGTGGATATACATGCTGCTCAATGTTTTCGATGATGGCTGGGGTACCGGCCGATAAATCATTATTCAACAAAACCAAACAAGGGTTAAAACCATCAGCCAATTGCACACGATTGCCCACGCGCACCAAAGGCTCCAGCAACACATCGTGATCCAAAGCGGTTTTAAACGTTGTTGGCTCGGTTACTTCTGGATTCAGCGAGCCAAAACGTACGTTAAAGCCGGCCTGATCCAAAATATGCTTGAGCGCATAAATATTTTCTAAATAATAGGTATTACGAGTGTGATTTTCAGGAATAATCAACACGCTTTTGGCTTCTGGACAAACCTTTTCAACGGCGCTTTGCGCAGCCGCCACGGCCAAAGGCAATAATTCGGTATTCAGGTTATTAAAGCCACCGGGAAATAGATTCAAATCCACCGGCGCTAATTTAAAACCGCTGTTGCGTAAATCAACCGAACCATAAAATGGGGTTTGATGCTGCACCCACTTACTGCGAAACCAAGCTTCAATCGTGGCTTGATTATCAAGAATACATTGTTCTAATGCCAATAATGGCCCTTTTTGGGCGGTGGTTAGGTGAGGAACTGTCATAGGATTAAATAACCTTGTGTGTGGCCGCATACGCGCCGACCATGAACGAGAGATCAATAACGGTTAAGCGTTAAAATAATAATTAAATACAATGATTTAATGCATACCCAAGCGCCATTCACGCTGGTTTAGCCCTATATATATGGGCAAAAAACGTTTTCCCAACAGGTAAGCTTAAAATTTACCCAACTTCACATTGAATCTTCTAAGCAAATAAGCCAACTGGCCGTCCTAGTCAGCTCATCTAGCCAAACACCGGTCTGAGCCAGCGCAAGAGAGCGCCACAATGGCCTGTGCCCAAGGCCTAAATTGCATTAGAATAGCGCCTATATTACGTCAGAAGGACTGTTGCGCATGAACCTACCCAGCCATACCCAAGTCGCCATCGTGGGCGCGGGCCCTGTGGGCACTTTACTCGCCTTGCAGCTACATCAGCAAGGCAAACAGGTGCTGCTGCTGGAAGCTCGAGCGCAAAACACCGTGGTAGGCGATCAGCGCACTTTGGCATTGTCGTATTTAAGCCTCACTGCCCTACGCGACGCTGGGGTGAGCCTACCGCCGAGCGCTTTTACCGCCATCCACCAAGTTCATGTGTCGCAACAAAATCATTTTGGCAAAACCCATATTCATCAAGACGATTTAAATCTACCCGTCCTAGGCGCCGTCATTGACTACGCCAGCCTGATTCAGGCCTGCGAAGCCGCCCTTATTACCCAGGGCGTGCCCGTGCTGTGGGAGGCCTCGGTGGACACCGTTCACAGCAACGACCATTACGCGAGCTTAGGCTTTCAGCATCAGGGGCAAGCACAACTTTTAACCTGCGATTGGCTCACCCTTGCAGAAGGCGGCCATTTAATCCAGCAGCTGCCAGCCTTAAAGCGACGCGAATTCAATTACGAACAAACCGCCCTAGTGGCCACGCTGACCTTCGCTCAGGCTCAAAACGGCATTGCCTTTGAACGCTTTGCCGAAGCCGGTCCGTTTGTCTTACTACCCTACCAAGACAATTACCGTCTGGTGTGGACCCGCAGCAGCGCCGACGCGGCCCGTTTAAAAACGGCCAGCTTGATCGAATTTAAAACCGAATTTGAAGCTGCATTCGGACAACGCCTAGGCCCGTTACTGAACGTGGCCAGACCAGCCACCTTCCCCTTACAGCTCAAACAACTGAACAAGGTCAGCACCGGCAAAGTCATCTGCATTGGTAACGCCGCCCAGACCATGCACCCCGTAGCCGCCCAAGGCCTCAACCTCGGACTGCGTGACGCCCTCACCTTGGCCGCCATGATGGCGCCCGCAGGCGCCCTCAAAAATACTCAACTGGGCCAACAGTATGGTGCCAAACGACGCGTCGACGCCCATGCCGTGGTCGGCTTCACCCACAGCCTAGTGACCTTATTCGAAGGCCACACGCCCCTCATGAACCACGGCCGCGGCCTGGTCATGAGCGCGCTTGACGTCATCCCCGCATTCAGAAAACGCTTTAGCCAACACTTGGTTTTCGGCCTTTAAGCCAAGGAGTATTGCCCCATGACCACACACACTCATTGCGACATTTTAATCGTCGGTGCCGGCCTCGTTGGCGCCAGTACGGCATTGGCCTTACAGGCCAGCGGCCATCACGTGATGCTGCTGGAAGCGCGCCTGCCCGACCTAAGTCCCGCCCAATTGAGCCACGGCTTTGATCCGCGTATTTTCGCCATCAGCCCAGGCAACCAACGCTTTTTAGAACAGCTCAATGCTTGGCCCAACGCCGAGCGCATGCAAAGCGTCACACAGATGAGCGTGTTTGGCGATCAAGGCGGTCACATTGAGTTCAACGCCCGCGACCTACGCGCCAGCCACTTGACCACGATTGCGGAAAACCGCTGGCTGCTCAGTGGCCTATGGGCCGAATTGGCCAAGCAAAACGTGACCATCATCAGCGGTCAACGCGGCGCCAGCCTGCGCACCGACCTAAACCAGGCCTCACTCACCTTAGACAACGGCGACCAGATCAGTGCCAAACTGGTGATCGGTGCCGATGGCGCCAACTCTTGGGTCCGCCAGCAAGCAGGCATAGACATCAAGGTAGACCCTTATCATCACCATGGCGTGGTGGCCAATTTCCAATGCGAGCATGACCATCAAGGCGTGGCCTATCAATGGTTTCAAGACGGTGAAATCCTAGCCTATTTACCGCTACCCAATCGCCACATGTCGATGGTGTGGTCGACGTCTCAGCCTGAAAAGCTGCTCGACTTGAGCGCCGAAGACTTAGCCCTCGCTGTGGCCGCCCGCGGCCAGCACAAACTGGGCCAGCTTAAAGTGGTTACCCCCGCCAATGCGTTTGAACTTCGGCTGATCCGCCCTCAAGCCACCACGGCACAACGGGTGCTATTGGTGGGCGACGCCGCCCACACCATTCACCCCCTAGCTGGCCAAGGCGTCAATCTAGGCTTTGGCGATGCCCAAACGCTGGCGCAGCTGCTCAAGGGCGCCAAAGATCCTGGCCAAAGCGCCTTATTGACCCAATATGCCCAGCGCCGCCTCGAACCGGTACGCACCATGCAGATGGGCTGCGATGCCCTCTTTAAACTGTTTGGCAATCACTCCCTGCCGCTGCTGCCGTGGCTGCGCAATACTGGCCTAAGCCTCACCAATCAGCTGGGCCCGGTTAAAAGAAAGCTGATTGCCCAGGCCATGGGCTTGGATTAAGCCCCAGAGTATTTTAAAAAAGACGCCGACCTTAATGGTCGGCGTCTTCTTACTTCAAAAGGCCACATTAATACAATAACTCATATTCATTCAACACCGCCATGGCCGCCGCATCAGCTTGATGCTTGGCTTTCAAGGCGGTTAAACGCTCATCTAGACCGATACACGCCGCTTCAATTTGCTGATTAATGCCGCGCGGGCCATCAATCTCAGGATCGCCCACAAACTCACCCATTAAATGTTCACAAGCATCGCGCGACTCAACAAAGGCCACGACGGCAGGCGGTAGCGCGGCCTCATCCAGCGTCACCTCTTTGGCGGCATCAGCCCAAACCACTTCCTCTTCAATACCGGCCACGGCATGGGCTGAAGCATCTTCAGCCTCACTTGGTAAGGCAGCCTCTAGCACCACGGGTGCACCCTCTGTTAACGTGTCTTCCGTGGCTTGCGTCGCCACAGGCGTACAGCCCATGACGGCTAAAGCCAACAACCATGAACGCATAATGTTCCTTTATCGTGTAGTCAGGTAAATAGTGCTCATAAAACCAGTCAAAGCCGCGGCATAAGCCTGAGGCTCTTCCAGCATCGGATTATGGCCACTTTGATGAAACTTAAGCGCGCTGCCAATCACCACAATGGGTGGCTTGCTCGCGTCACCGCGCTGACAAGAGTGGAAAACATAGTGATCTTTTTCTAACAACGTCATTTCTTTCACTTTCATCCTCACACCTATCGTGAGGCACACAAAACAGTTTAACCAGATCAAAATCGGCCACCAA
>JAGNTR010000027.1:9955-22379 GCA_017987415.1 Neisseriaceae bacterium | reverse complement strand
TTTTGCTTAGGAATACTTGTGCTGATCGGTACTCAATAGTCAGAATGATACGATGTGTTGTTTGTTGAGATGAAGGGGGCGTTGATAGAGTGGGTTGTCGGCCGCTTGGTTTTATTTTGATGTGTGCTGCTGTGTAAGCGTAAGGGTTGAGCGACGCTTTAACCATCCAACGAAATGGTAATCGTTCATGGCTTTTAGGTTTTTATCGCGCCTAAACGCAAAAAGCCATCTGTAGACAGATGGCTTTAACAATCGAGTAAGGTTTACTCTTTAGCGGTTGTTGCGGTTTCTACCGCTTCTGCTGCTGCATCAGTTTCAACCACATCTGTAGCGGCATCAACGTCGATAACGGCAACGTCTGCTGTGGTTTCTGCTGCGTCAGCTTTAGGGGCTTCCGACTGCATGCAAGGGTGCGCCTTGGCGATCTCTTGCTCTTCTGCGGTCACTTCACCTTTGAAGCGGCCGTTCAAGTCAAAACGTTTGCCACCGCGGGCCAATGATTTGATGTAGCGGGGGCGACGGCAGTGGTTAGCCAGCACGCGAGACACCAATACGCTGTCGAACTGTGACAAGGTTTCAATCAAATCCTTGTCGATGCCGATGGCCAATGGCTTGAAACGACTAAATACATCATATTTCTTGTAGACATAATCAGCAATCATTTCTGTTTGCTTCTTTTTACTCATGGTTTGCACAGCGGCCTTAAGCGCGGCACCGAGAGAAGTTTCTGTACTCATGTGGGTGACATCCTTGGCAACAAGCGTTTTACTTGTTTGATCTAAAATTGATACAAAATTAAGGCACAATCAATATTCATTGGCTGTGCCTAGATTTAATAATACACAGATTTTCCCACAAAACCAGCGTGGTTGTCAGCTGTTTTATTTAAAAGGCTGAGTTCTGGCGCCAATCAGCGGCTAATCAATCAATGCTAAAGGCATTTTTTTGGCAGGTTTTGCCATGCACGAGAGAGCTCGGAACCGTTGGCGTAGAGCTTGATGGTGCTGGTGGCTGGGGTATTGCGCGTGATGTCTAGGGTGATCCCCATGCGCTGGCTAATCGGGTTCATCAGGCCAACGGAATAAGCCTGATGGTCGTAGCTGTGCTGACCAATAAACGACTCTGGTAGACGAAAAGACGTCTTGATTTGCGCTTGTAGACACTGCATGACGTCGTCTGATGGGCGGTTCGCGGTGTAGGTTTGATCGGGTGTGTCGGTGCGTAGGGGCAGCGCATTGCTGCGGATAATGGGCTTGGGCGTGATGCTGCTGGCCTTGGGTGTGCTGCTGGCGTGATTGCTGGGCGCGGCGCAGGCACCTAATAATAGGCTACCGGCCAGTATGAGGGGTAAGAACAGTCGCACAGATCCTCCTTGCTATGGTGTTGGGCGTGGGGCGCAAAGGCGCATGAGGCTGATAGAGTCTAGCCGCTATGTGCAGATAGAGTCAGAAAAATGCAAATGGTTGCATGATTCTTTTAAGCATAAAGTACTCGAACGGTGTCGACAAGCGTGGTTGCACTACTCGCTGTCTGTGCACGGAGCAGACAAAGGCAGCTTTTCGTGGCGGAGTGTTTTATAATGGGGTACTAAACAATCAGCAATGGATGATGGACATCATGAGGGTAATCAGACCAATCAATACTGTCTGTGTGGCATTAACCGGGGCATCGGGCATGCCTTACGGCATTCGCTTGATCGAAAGCCTGCTGGCGGCGAATAAGCGGGTATGGGTGCTGTATTCTCAGGCGGCGCAAATTGTGGCCAAGCAAGAGATGGACCTGACTTTGCCGTCGTCTCCTAAAGCCTGCGCTGAGATGCTGCGCGAAAAGTTTGGGGTGGCGCCAGAGCAGTTGAGCGTGTTTGGCAAAGAAGAGTGGTTTGCCCCTGTGGCGTCGGGCACTAATCCTGCCGATGCGATGGTGGTGTGCCCTGCAACCGTGGGGACAATGGCGGCGATTGCGCAAGGTTTGTCGGATAATTTGATTGAACGCGCAGCCGATGTGTCCATTAAAGAGGGACGGCCATTGATTATTGTGCCTCGTGAAACTCCTCTGTCGACCATACACTTACGTAATATGCTGGCCTTGTCCGAGACAGGTGTGTGTATTTTACCGCCTTCACCAGGGTTTTATCATCATCCACAAAGCATTGAAGATATGGTGGATTTTGTAGTGGCGCGTATTTTGGATCAGCTGAATATTCCGCATCAGTTGATGAAGAAGTGGGCCGAATAAACCTCAGTTATTAAATAGTCTTGACAAGTTGATGCGCAGTGTTTAATCTAAAAGCCATGAATACCCAAACTAATTTCACCTTTTCTTTTTCATATTGGTACCGCACCTCGAGGGCGGGCCTTATGTGTGCATGGTGAATAGATTTAGTTTACGACACGAATACACAAAAAAGCCGCCTGATGATAGGGCGGCTTTTTTGATGGTCAATAATCAGTAAAGGCGCCCAAGCAGCAGCGGTAGGAACCACTAAAAAAGGACGAAAAAATGCTTGCCAGCGCCAAACAACTTCATCAAACAGCTCCTAAGCCTGAACAAGAAACGGTTCAGGCATGGCACCTCATTGTGGATGGCGATGCCGCCACGCCCATTACTATGCCCCCTAGTATCATGGCGCTGCCCAAAGTCAGCGAAGCCCTAGTGCCGCAAATTCGCATGGTCGCTTGCCTTGTAGCCGCTATGCGCCACGATTTTGAACAGGTCAGCCCGCATCGTTTTACTGAAGAGGCTGATTGGTTTGCCGCGCGTATCTTGGTGCTGCAGGCACGCCGTTTCTTCTTAGACGTCACCCTCTTGCCGATGTTGGCGCTGGCCAACCAGCGAGCGCAAGCGTTTGCCCAGCAGCATGGCCTTACATTTGTGGCGGCAGAGGGCTGCTTGAGCCTGCATTCTGGTCGGCCTGATCAAACCCTCATCGTGGAAACGCCAGCCCTGAATCATGGCCAATTGGACTTAGGCCTAGTGCAAAATAGCCTATTGCTGCGCCAGTTAAGCCGCTTAGCCTAGTGCTTCTGGGCCAAGTTGTCGCCGTCTTTTTGGTGTAAGCGGCTAAAGACCAGGCTCGAGGCCATGGTGGCGAGGCCCAAGATGACGAAGGTGATTCTGAAGGCGGTGTGGGTGTCGCCGACCCAGTTTTGGCCATCAAAAAAGCGCAGGCAAGCAGCGCCGATGGCAATGCCAAAACCAATGGATAACTGCTGATTCACCGCCACTAGGCTGTTGCCGCTGCTGGCCTGATGTGGCCGCAGATTAGATAAAGAAATGGTGTTCATGGCGGTAAACTGAATGGAGTTCGACGCGCCCATGACGAATAGCAAGGGAATCAAGTAATACAGCGGCGTGTTGGCCGTCGGTAGTGCCAGCAAAATAGACATAAAACCAATAAAGAGGGTGTTGCCCACTAAGACTTTACGATAACTGTAGCGGGTTAATAAGGGTTTGATAAAGGGCTTGATTAAGAGTGCTGCAATGGCCATCGGCGCCAGCATCCACCCTGCAGTACTGGCAGAATTTAAAAAAGCCACCTGTAGCAGCAGCGGCAGCAGTAGTGGCATGGCGCTGATGCCGACGCGGGTGACGAGGTTGCCCCAGATGCCGATGCGGAAGGTGCGAATTTTAAATAAATCCATTGAGAATAAAGGACTAGGCATGCGTTCAGCGTAGCGCACATAGCCCGCCAATAAGGCCAGGCCAATGGCCATGACGGTGACGGCAAACGGTAGGCCCGCTCCTTGACCAGCGAACTCTAGTCCTAAAGACAGCAGTACGACGGCCGAGCCAAATAGGGCGTAGCCAAGAAAATCCATGTGGACTTCAGGTTCGCGAAAATCGGGCATGAATTTATAAGCGCTGATGAGACCGAGCACGCCAATGGGGATGTTGATGAGGAATACCCAATGCCAACTGGCCACTTCAACCAAATAACCACCGACTAAAGGGCCAATAATAGGCCCAATCAGGGCAGGCATGGTGGCGTAGTTAATAACCGATAAAAACTCTGAACGATCATAGGCTTTGATGAGGGTGAGTCGCGCGATGGGCGTCATCATGGCGCCGCCGATGCCTTGAATGACTCGGGAAAAGACCAGGGTGGATAAGGTGGGTGACAGGGCGCACAGCAAGGAGCCAATGCAGAACAGCACCACGGCAACCATAAAGGTTTTTTTGGTGCCGTAGCGATCGGCAAAATAGCCGCTGACGGGAATCAGTAGCGCGACGGTGAGGGCATAGCTGATGATGGCCGATTGCATATTGAGCGGGGATTCATTTAAATCCCGTGCCATAGACGGTAGGGCGGTGTTCAAAATGGTGGCGTCTAACATCTGCATGAAAATGGCAGAGGCCACGATAATGGGCAGTATTTTTTTGACTTTCGCCGATATAACGGGCGCGACGTAGTTTTGCATAGATGATCACTCTATAGAGGAAGTGAAGAAGAACATGCTCGGTATCTGCCATGAATCAGTAATATCCAGCCATTTTGTGGCTGGATATTTGAGCTAATGGCCATGCCGACAGGTGGGGTCAGTATACCTGATTTGCTAAGGCAGTGCCTGTGGTGATGCAAGGGTTTGTTTTAATTAGTGTGTATGTGATTGATGAGTTGGCCATTGGCCCAAAGGAGAAAAAGATGAAATGTACGTCTTTGACAGAAGTGAGGACGCAGATTGATGCGTTGGATAAGCAGTTGATTGCGCTGTTAGCGAAACGACAGGGGTATGTGACGCAAGCGGCAGGGTTTAAAACCGATGCTGCTGCGGTGCCTGCACCAGAGCGAGCGGCGGCGGTGATTGAGCAGGCGAAGACTGAAGCTCGGTTGGTTGGTGCGAGCCCTGAGGTGGTAGAGGCAGTGTATCGGGCCATGATCGGGGCGTTTATTGCTTACGAACATGAGCTTTTGGCGAGGCGATCGGTATAGAAAACGCGCCTGCTGGTTGAATCAGCAGGCGCGTTCGCATTGTGGGGTCGACTTAGAGGCTGTAGTACATTTCAAACTCTAAGGGGTGAGGCGCCATTTGCATGCGCGTCACGTCGGCCATTTTTAAGGTGATGTAGCTTTGTACCCAGTCTTCGCTGAACACACCGCCGCGGGTTAAGAACTCATGGTCGGCTTGTAGGGCAGCTAGGGCTTCTTCTAATGAAGTACACACGGTTGGGATTAACTTGTCTTCTTCCGGTGGTAGGTCGTAGAGGTTTTTATCCGCGGCATCGCCAGGGTGAATCTTGTTTTGAATGCCGTCTAGGCCAGCCATCAACAGCGCGGCAAAGCATAGGTAGGGGTTAGCCATTGGGTCTGGGAAGCGCGCTTCAATACGGCGACCTTTAGTGCTGGCCACGTAAGGAATGCGGATCGATGCCGAACGGTTTTTGGCTGAGTAGGCCAATTTGGTAGGGGCTTCATAATGCGGCACCAAACGTTTGTATGAGTTGGTGCTGGGATTGGTGATCGCGTTCAAGGCTTTGGCGTGCTTGATGATGCCCCCAATGTAGTAGAGCGCCGTATCGGATAGGCCGCCATAGCCGTCGCCAGCAAATAAGTTTTGGCCATCTTTCCAAATGGATTGATGCACGTGCATGCCAGAGCCGTTGTCGCCCATGATGGGTTTCGGCATGAAGGTTGCGGTTTTACCGTAGTTGTGGGCCACGTTGTGAATCACGTATTTCATGACTTGGGTCATGTCGGCGCGCTTGGTCAGCGTGCTGAAGCGAGTGCCGATTTCCATTTGGCCGGCGGTGCCGACTTCGTGGTGGTGAACCTCTACCGGTACGCCCATGGCTTCCATGGTCATGACCATGGCTGAACGCATGTCTTGGCCAGAATCAACCGGTGGTACTGGGAAGTAGCCGCCTTTCATCATGGGGCGATGGCCTGTGTTGCCGCCGTTTAGGCTTTTGCCTGAGGACCAAGCGGCTTCTTCAGCGTTGATTTGGAAGCGCGTACCTGAGGCGTGGGTTTCAAACTCCACGCTGTCGAATACAAAGAATTCTGGCTCTGGGCCAAAAAAGGCGGTGTCGCCTATGCCAGAAGCTTTTAAATAATTTTCTGCACGTTTCGCCACCGAGCGTGGGCAACGGTCATAGCCTTGGCCGTTGGCTGGGTCAATCACATCACAGGTTAAAATGAGGGTTGGTTCGTCAAAGAACGGATCGATGTTGGCACTGTCTGGGTCGGCGATTAACAGCATGTCAGACGCCTGAACACCTTTCCAGCCGGCCATTGAAGAGCCGTCGAAGGGCTGGCCTGACTCAAACCATTCTTCTGGGTCTTCCAATAAAACATGGGCGGGAATGGTTACGTGGTGCTCTTTACCTTTAGTGTCGGTAAGGCGTAAATCGATGAAGCGAATTTTGTGTGCCTTTATCAACTCTACGACGTGTGCAACAGACATCTGTGTCTCCTAGTATGGGTGGGATGATGCGAGAGATAAAACGGTGACACCCGTTGTGTACTGGGCAGTCGGTCTATTGTGCCATAAGTATTTTGATAAAAGAATGGCTGCGAGAAAAAATAATCTGGCGTATGCCAAAATCACTAAGTTTACAGCCATAAAACGGTAAAATTCGGTTTTTACCAGACTTTATATTCTTACGTCATGATGATTGGTTGGCGCCTAAAACCAGCCAATAGGCGGTTTACTGGGCTAAAAAGGCAGAATATTGACGATAAGAGTTGAAAAAAGCCGCGTTTAAGGGCAAAGTATCGACACAATATAATTAATATCGCTATAGGGTTTGAATATGAAAGAACTACGTTACGCGGTTGTCGGTCACCCGATCGAACACAGCCGCTCGCCAGAAATTCATTTGGCGTTTGCCAAACAAGAAGGCATTGCGCTGGGCTATGAACGCATTTTGGCGCCGTTAGACGGCTTTAAAGACGTTGCCGCGGCCTTTTTTGCCTCAGGCGGCTCCGGCCTCAACATTACCCTACCGTTTAAAGGGGATGCCTATGAATTTGTGGATGAGCGCACCGAGCGCGCCGAAGCAGCTCTAGCCGTCAACACCATCAGCATTTTGCCCAACGGACAGCTTTTGGGCGACAACACCGACGGTGTAGGCATTGTGAGCGATATTTTAAATAATTTAGACTGTCCTTTGATTGCGCGCCGGGTGTTGATCTTGGGCGCAGGCGGTGCCGTTCGCGGCGTGTTGCAGCCTATTTTGGCACAGCTACCGCTGTCGGTGACCATCGCGAATCGTAATTTGGATCGTGCTAAAGCTCTGGTGTCTCAGTTTGAGGGCCACCAAATTGACATCTTGCCGTATGAAGAACTGGCTGGTCATGAGTTTGACGTCATCATCAATGGGACTTCGAGCAGTTTACATAATGAGTTGCCACCGATTCCTAAAGGCATCTTTACTGAGAAAACCTTGGCCTACGATATGGTGTATGGCTCTGGCTTAACTGAATTCTTAAAGCGTGCCCAGGCTGAGAAGGCCGGTATTTTAGCGGATGGTTTAGGCATGTTGGTTGAGCAAGCCGCGGCCTCATACGAAATTTGGCGTGGCTTCAAGCCTGAAACCCGTGCCATTACCAATGCGCTGCGTGAGCAGCTGGCTTAGGCTTTCCTATGTTTAAATGGCTTAAATGGCTCATCACCGCTGCTGTGGCAGCGGTGGTTTTGTTTAATGTCTACGCTTATGGGGCCATGCTGTTTTGGCGGGGTGTGGGGCCTGAGTCGACGGCATTTATGCGTGAACGTATGAGTGTCTTGAAGGCCGAAGACCCTGATGTCGTGCTTAAATATCAGTGGCGGCCTTATGATGAGCTGAGCAGTAACTTAAAGCATGCATTGATTGCCTCGGAAGACGCCAGCTTCTTGCGCCATGATGGTTTTGATTGGAACGGCATTCGTTATGCCATGCGCCGTAACGAAAAAAATGGCGAAGTCAAAGCCGGTGGCTCAACCATTACTCAGCAATTGGTTAAAAACTTGTTTTTGTGGGAAGCGCGTAGCTATGTGCGCAAAGGTGAAGAAGCCTGGCTCACACTGCTATTGGAAGGCAGCACCGATAAAAAACGCATTTATGAAATCTATTTAAACGTGATTGAATGGGGTCACGGTGTCTACGGCGCAGAGGCAGCCAGTCAGTATTACTTTAAACGTTCTGCTGATAATTTAACCAAAGCACAGGCTGCGCGTTTAGCCAGTATGGTCACGCGGCCGCGGTTTTATGATGAAAACCGTAAGTCTCGTGCCTTGTCTAACAAAACCAACATCATCAACCGCCGTATGAATGCGGTCACCGTGCCCAAATAAGGCTTGTGTGCGGGACGATGGGTGATGCTTGCTATGGGTGCATGACGTTTAGGGAGAGGGCGCCGTGTGGCAGCAGGCTATAGGCAAAAAAATGCCCCTTAGAGTATAAGGGGCTAGAAAAGGAACACAAACCACTACCAAAATCGTTACGTTGTTATGTGCGTCAGTTTGACGGCTTGTTCGTGCGCCATCACGGCGAGTAAATCTTCGGGCTTAATCTGATAAGCCTGTCCAAATCCTAAAACCAGCCGCCCATGTAGGGGCGCTAATTCAAATAAACCAAAATCATTGAGGCTCACCAGTAAGTTGATGGTTTGGCCGGTGCGTGCTTTTAATTGCGCGATGGCTAAATCAAATAAAGGCGTTTGTCGCTCAATTAAGCTAGCCTGTGCGACCCAGCTGAGCCTAGCGCGTGCATACAGATTACGCGTGTCCTGCTCATCTTCAATCAGCATGATGCTGGCCTGTGGCCGTTCCACTAAATGGCGTGTGTGGGCGGCGAGGGCAGATAAAAATACATAGTATTTACCTTCGATCAGGGCATACGGGCTATAGCTGATGTGGGGTGTGGCGTCTTCAGTCTGGGTGGCCATCATCACGGTTTTGCTGCGGCCATGTAAATCGATTAGGCTGTCGCTGAGTTGCTGCGCGGTTTTTTCGGTACTCATGGTGTGGTGCTTTCGTTGATGACCATGAACTGCATGATACAGGTCTTTTTTCTTTATGTGAATAGGAATTATTATCATTTGGACGTTTATTTTATTAAGTCTTTGAAATAAAGCATGATAAAAGTGGTGGCAAGGGTTGTGGGTGTCACCGAGGGAAGATATTTGGCTTTGCCTGCCTCTAGAATGTAGCAGTGGAGGATGAGATGATTATCGAATGGATTTATTTGGCTTGCTTGTTGGCGTCTAGCTGTAGGGGGCGTTAAGGGGAGAATGCGTTAGGCAAAAAAATGCCCCTTGGTGGACCCAAGGGGCTTGAAAAGGAACACAAACCACTACCAAGCCCAAACTATACAGACTTTATTCTTGTTTGTGAATAGGAATTGTTATCATTCGCACGGTTATTTAATTAAGTCATTGAATTTTATTTAATTATATTTTATTTTTTGGTGCAGTAGTGTTCAGTCAGGCAGCTGGTGTGATCTTGAATCAAAAATAGGCCAATGCCTGAGTGGGCATTGGCCTAATTATGTGTGGCGCGTTGTCTTAGAACAGCTGAGCGAAAAAGAGTCGAATGGGGTGGTCGGCCTCCATCAGCAGCTTGATCGCCATCAGGCAGCAGATGGTGATCAGCATGGGCTTCACTACTTTGGCGCCAGCCTTCATGGCAAAACGTGCGCCCAGTTGGGCGCCAATGAATGAGCCTGCCGCCATGGCTAAGGCGAGGGCCCAAATGATTTTGCCGTAGGTCAGGAAAACCAGCAGGGCGCCGAGATTGGTGGCGGCATTTAACACTTTTGTGTGGCCGATGGACTTAATGATGCCATAGCCCATTAATGAGACGAAGCCTAAGGTTAAGAAAGAACCCGTGCCTGGGCCGAAAATGCCATCGTAAAAGCCGATGGCGGGTACGACGGTCAGGCCGAATGCAAACGCCGACATTTTGGGTTGGCCATCAAGGTCGCTCAATTTGGGTGAGAAAATAAAATACAGCGCCACGGCAATCAGTAAGATGGGCACAAAGCCCTTGAGTACCTCAGGAGGTAATAAATTGACCGATAAGGCACCGAGGAGGGAGCCAATGCCAGCGCTGAGGGCCATGGGCCAAATCTTACGCCAGCTAACGATGCCTTTACGAATAAAGGTTAAGGCTGCCGACACGCTGCCGACAGAGGCTTGTAGCTTATTGGTGGCTAGGGCAGATACGGGTTCAACACTGGCCAGCAGTAAGGCCGGTAACGTTAAGAGGCCACCACCGCCGGCGATCGCATCACAAAAACTGGCCACTAAGGCCACTAAAAACATTATAAATAATAGGTCGAGGCCCATGATCATCTCTGTCGGCGCCACCTTGTTGTTCGTCAAGGGCTGCGTCGTGCTAGGGTTTAAGGAGCAGCTGACGAAAAAAACACCAAGCAGCTAAGTGATTGGTGTCTTTGGCTAGGCTGGGTTTAGGAAGACTTAGAGCCGCCGAGCTTTAATTTTTCCATGGTTTCTAATAGGCGGTTAACCTTACTGCCTAATTTCATTAGCTTGGCCAGGGTTTCTGGAGAAAGCTTTTGAACATCATCAAACCAATTGCTGGCTAAGTCGATCAATTCGTGCATTTCGTGGATGCGTTCTTGCGCGTATTGTTCTTCTTTGTCTTCAGGTTTGACTAATAGGGTGTCGCGGAGCATGGATAAGGTAGGCTCTACCTCGCGGCGACGTTTTTCTTCAATGAGGGTCTTAAAGATTTGCCATACGTCTTCTGGAGTGGTGAAATAATCGCGGCGGTCCTGTGGATAGTGAACCAGGCGAATCAGTTTCCATGACTGTAACTCTTTTAGACCCACACTCACGTTTGAACGTGAAACTTGTAGTGCCTGAACTAGGTCATCGGCGTTGAGTGGCTTCTGGGATAGATACAGCAAGGCATACATCTGGCCCACTGTTCTATTAATGCCCCATAGACTACCCATTTCACCGAAATGTAGCACAAAGCGTTTAATAATTGGTTTCATAGTGTGCTTTTTTTTATTTTGGGAATAAGCTTGAAAGTTAAACGGCTGGCGCGATTTTGTCAAATTTGAAGTGGGTATGATTGACCACAGTTTGCCGTTAATTGTCTGTAGGTGCTTGCTTTCACTGATGATGCTTCAGCGCGAAGAAAATAAAAAGCAGCCTTCTATAAGGCTGCTTTTGAGGGGTAAACGATTAATCTTCCTTGCGGTCCTGGAAAGAAAACTGACTTTCTAACCATAAAACCCCAATAATGCCGGTGCTGATGGCCAAACCAAGGCCGAGTAACCAAGCAAAATACCACATAAGGCTGTCCTTTCTAAAGCGGCCTAAGCCGCCTAAATTAATAGTTGTGCGTATCGTTGTGTAAGCGCTCTTCCGTAACTGGGCCGCGCATGACGCGATACACCCAGCTGGTGTAAAACAGAATGAGGGGCACGAAAATGACCGCTGCCAGCAGCATGATTTCTAGCGTTTTATGGCTAGAAGCCGCATCGAAGAGGGTTAAGCTGGAAACAATGTGGGCTGAGGAGGGCAGGACGAATGGAAACAGCGCCACAGCGGGGGTTAAAATGGTGGTGGCAACGACCAATGAGCTCAAGATCATGCTGAGCTTGGGCTGGGTTTTAATGGCGGCAATGGCCCCAAACGCGCTTACAATGGCCAGAATCGGGATTAGCCATAGAACGGGTAGGCTAAAATAGTTATGTAGCCAGCCGCCTTCGCTCTGAACCACGGTTTTGGCTAAGGGGGCGACGAAGCTGTTGCCGTCTGGTGCTGCGGTGATGGTGAGCCCAGGGATAAAATGAACCCAAACGCCACCCAAGATGAAAATCGTCACAAACGCCAAGCCAATGTTGCGAGTGGCTCGGCGGGCTCGGGCCTGTACTGCTCCTAGAGATTTATTGCTGAGGTAAACGCTGCCATGAAAGGCGAGTAAGGCCCAAGACATTAGTCCCGCAAAGAAGGCAAACGGGTTCAGTAGGTCGATAAAACCGCCATGATAGCTAACCTGTAAGGCGTCGTTAAACTGAAACGGCAGACCTAAAAATAAATTGCCACAGGCCACACCGAACACCACGGCGGGAACCGTACCGCCGACAAACAAGGCCCAGTCCCAGCTTTGGCGCCAGCGGGAGCTGCTGAGCTTACTGCGGTAGTCAAAGCCAACGGGGCGCATGAATAAGGCAAATAAGGTCAGCATCAAAGCGACGTATAGCGTGGAGAACGAGGTGGCATAGACCAAGGGCCAAGCGGCAAAAAGGGCGCCCGCCGCGGTGATGAACCATACTTGGTTGCCTTCCCAGACGGGGCCGACGCTATTGATGATGATGCGGCGCTCAACGTCGGTTTTGCCTAAAAAAGGCAAGAGGCTGGCGACGCCCATGTCAAAACCGTCGGTGATGGCAAACCCAATGAATAACACAATGATGAGTCCCCACCAGATGAGCTTAATGGTTGCGTAATCGAAAATCATAATGGCTC
>JAGNTR010000027.1:0-9855 GCA_017987415.1 Neisseriaceae bacterium | reverse complement strand
AAAAAAGGCAAGAGGCTGGCGACGCCCATGTCAAAACCGTCGGTGATGGCAAACCCAATGAATAACACAATGATGAGTCCCCACCAGATGAGCTTAATGGTTGCGTAATCGAAAATCATAATGGCTCCTTTATGGGTATTAAGCTTGGGTATCGGTTTCGCCACTGTAGCGACCGGTTTTTAGGCTGGCAGGGCCAAGCTTGATGTACTTGAGCATTAAGTACATCTCGATGATAAAGAGCAGAGTATAAATGCTCAGTAGGCCAGCAAGGCTAAACCAAACTTGGCCAATGTCGAGCTGCGACACCGACAGATGGGTGGGTAAAATACCGGAAATAGTCCAAGGTTGGCGGCCCATCTCAGCGACAATCCAGCCCAGTTCGGCCGCAACCCATGGCAGGGGAATGGACCATAAACAGACTTTAAGAAACCAGCGCTTTTCCTGCAGTTTATTACTGTGCAAGTAGTAGTTGGCCATGATGAACACAATGATGAACCAGAAGCCTAAAGCCACCATGCCGCGGAAGCTCCAGAAAATGGTCGCCACGTGGGGAATGGTGTCTTTGGCCGCCGACAAGATTTGGGCTTCACTGGCGTCTACCACATCTGATGTGTATTTTTTCAACAGCAGGCCATAGCCTAAGTCTGCTTTGTGTTGGTCAAATAAGGACAGCGTTGATGCTGATTCATCACCGCTACGCAGTTGCTCTAGGGCGCCATAGGCAATCATGCCATTGCGAATACGGGCTTCGTTGGCGTGCTTGAGGTCGGTCAAACCCATCACTTCTTTATCCAGACTGCGGGTGGCGATGATGCCCATCACGTAGGGGATTTTTAGTGCGTACTGGGTGTGTTCCTGTTCTTGCTGGGGGAGGCCAACCACGGTAAACGAGGCCGGTGCTGGCTCTGTTCGCCATTCTGCCTCAATCGCCGCCAGTTTCACTTTTTGTACCTCACCTGATTCATAGCCGGATTCGTCACCCAAGACCACGACGGACAGTGCAGAGGCTAGGCCAAAGGCCGCCGCAATGGCAAAGGAGCGTAGGGCAAAGCCTTGGTCGCGTTTTTTCAGTAGATAGAGGGCTGAGATGCCCAGAACAAACATTGAAGCGGTTACGTAGGCGGCGGCTACGGTGTGGACGAATTTAACTTGAGCGACGGGATTAAAGAATACCTCGCTCATATTGGTTAGCTCCATGCGCATGGTCTGATAATTAAACTCTGCCCCAACGGGGTTCTGCATCCATGCGTTGGCGATCAGAATCCACAGTGCAGAGAGGTTAGAGCCAAGGGCCACCAAGAAGGTCACCATTAAGTGTTTATTTTTGGATAATCGGTCCCAGCCAAAGAAGAACAGCCCTACAAATGTGGATTCCAAAAAGAATGCCATTAAGCCTTCGACGGCCAATGGCACCCCAAAAATATCACCTACATAGTGAGAGTAATAGGCCCAGTTGGTGCCAAATTGAAACTCCAGGGTGATGCCGGTGGTGACGCCCATGGCAAAGTTAATCCCAAAGAGCTTGCCCCAAAAGCGCGTCATGTCTTTGTAGATCTGCTTACCGGTCATCACGTAAGCGCTTTCGCAAATCACCAAAATCCAAGAAAGCCCCATGGTGAGCGGGACGAATAAAAAGTGGAATAGGGCGGTCAGGCCAAACTGCAGCCGAGATAGGTCGACTAAATCAGTGAGCATAGTGAGTGTCTTTCGTGAGTTAGTAGGTTTGTGTCGCGCGGTCGAAAAAGTGGGTTTCGATTTCTGGTGGAGGGACGGTCATGTTTTTGGCCACGGGTTGAGAGAACCAGAAGTACCAAGCGCCATAGAGGAGCGACAGCTTAATGGCCAGCATCAGGCAGAGTTCTGCCCACAACGGTAGCCGCCTGAGGCGTAAAGAAGGGAGGGTTTTAACGGGCATCGCGATTGCCTTTCTGTATTGGCCGAAACAATAGAGAACATGGCCTTATGCCTAAAGAGGTTAAGGGCCGCGTGCAAGTTGATGAGGTGTGGGTGCTTTTAAAGCACCTTGTTTTTGTTAGGTAAAGTTAAATGTTATATTTGTATTGATTATTAGTATAAAACACGACTTAAGTCAAATTTTGTCTCGGGCGGCTGTGGCTTTTTTGCTGTGATAAAAACCACGTTCGTGCTCGATATTGAGCCCCATCGAAAAGCCGATTGTGCTAAACTGAGCGATCAATAATAATCATCAACCTTCCACAATAAAAGGCGCATCAATGGCTGGGAATACATTTGGGCAGTTGTTTACTGTCACTACTTTTGGCGAAAGCCACGGTCCTGCATTAGGCTGCGTGATCGATGGCTGTCCCCCTTTGTTGGCATTGTCTGCTGAAGATATTCAGTTGGAATTAAATCGACGTAAGCCAGGCACAAGCCGCCACGTCACGCAAAGAAGAGAAGCAGACGAAGTTGAAATTTTATCGGGCGTTTTTGAAGGCAAAACCACAGGCACGCCTATTGCCTTATTGATTCGCAATACCGATCAGCGCAGCAAGGACTACGGCAATATTGCCGAAACCTTCCGTCCAGGCCATGCCGACTACACCTATTGGCATAAATACGGTATTCGCGACCACCGTGGTGGTGGCCGTAGCTCGGCGCGAGAAACCGCTGCCCGCGTGGCCGCCGGCGCCATTGCTAAAAAATGGTTGCAGCAGCAGTTTGGTACCCACATCGTGGCCTATGTGACCCAAATTGGGACGGAAGAAATTGCGTTTTCACGCTATGAAGACATCAACCAGAATCCTTTCTTTGTAGCCAATCAAAGCCGTGTGCCCGCTTTAGAAGACTATATGGATTCTGTACGCAAGAGCCTCGATTCAGTTGGGGCCAAACTGAAAATTGAAGCCTTTAACGTGCCCGTAGGCTTGGGCGAGCCGGTGTTTGATCGTCTTGATGCAGACATTGCCCACGCCATGATGAGTATTAATGCCGTTAAGGGTGTGGAAATCGGCGCCGGCTTTGAAGCCGTTGCACAGCGCGGCTCGGTGCACGGTGATGAATTAAGCCCAACAGGGTTTTTGAGCAATCACGCTGGCGGTATTTTGGGCGGCATCAGCACGGGCCAAAACCTCGACATCAAGATTGCGATTAAGCCCACGTCGAGCATCGCCACGCCGCGCCAGTCAATCACCAAAGCCGGTGAGCCAATCGAAATGGCGACGCATGGCCGCCACGACCCTTGTGTCGGCCTAAGGGCAGCGCCCATCGCCGAAGCCATGCTGGCCATGGTGTTGATGGATCATGCCCTGCGGCTACGGGCTCAGTGCGCCGACGTGCGCGTAGACACCCCAGTATTGTAAGTTTTTGCGCTGAACACCAGAGGCTTCGTTTGAGGCCTCTGCCAATAAGGAGGTTTTATGCAACACAGTCCTAGATTTGAACAGTTGTGCCAAGAGGCACGTACCCAAATTGACGGCATCAGCGTCAGCGCCACCAAAGCCTTATTAGATGAAGGCCGGTTGCCTCTGTTTGTAGACGTACGTGAAGTGGTTGAATGGGACAAAAGCCACCTGCCTCAAGCCATCTATATGGGGAAGGGGATTTTAGAGCGTGACATTGAGGCTGCCGTCCCTGATTTTGGTACCCCAATGATTCTTTATTGTGGTGGCGGCTATCGTTCGGCGCTGGCGGCGCTAAATCTACAAAAAATGGGCTATACCCAAGTATTGTCTATGGACGGTGGTTTTCGTGAGTGGTGTGAGGCGGGTTATCCGCTAGAAACCAGCAAATAAAGGCCAATGTGTGGGGTGGTTGGCCCCTACGGCCTTTTTGTGGGTCGCTGAGCTATATAAAGGTTAACGGCTGAAACAATTAGTTGTATGATTGTTGTAACTGGTCACTTTAAATTATTAGGGTGACCTTTTGCATTTTGTTAATCATATATTAGGTTGTGACACCATGTTAGGCGCATTTGCTATTTTACTGGCATACCAAAGTATGGGTGAGTTACTGTCTCACTATCTGAACCTGCCGATTCCCGGCCCCGTTATTGGCATGCTGCTGTTATTTGTCAGTCTGTTGGTCTTCCCCCGATTACTAGATTATATTCAAGACACCAGTCGGCTGTTGATTGGCCATTTGTCGTTGCTGTTCGTGCCTGCTGGCGTGGGCATCATCAGCAGTGCCGCGCTTCTAGAGGGCCAGTGGACGGCGCTGATTGTCAGCATCGCCGGCAGTAGCCTCATCACCTTAGGCGTGACTGCCTGGGTGGTGCAAAGAATGATCAATAAGCAAAAAGAGGCCGAACATGAATAAGCCAGAGAGCATGTGGCTGTATCTGACCCAGTCACCTTTATTAGGCCTGACCATTACGCTGGCTGCTTATATGTTGGCGATGTTCTTACATCGCAAAAGCCGCTTTCATCCTTTAGTCAATCCTGTGGCCTTAACGGTGGGCATGGTGTCCTTGTTTTTGGTGAGCAATAACGTGCCCTATGATCGCTATTTTGACAGCGCTAAATTCATTCATTTTCTGCTGGGGCCAGCTACGGTGGCTTTGGCCGTACCTTTAGCCTTACAGATCAAAAAAATTCAGGATTACTTTAAACCGTTTATGGTAGGTTTAGTTGCAGGCTGTTTGACGTCTATCGTGTCGGCGGGGTTTTTGATGGCGCTGCTAGGCGGCAGCAAAGTGTTGGTGGCGACGATGACGGCTAAAGCCGTGACGACGCCGATTGCGATCGCCGTGACCGAACAGTTTGGCAGCGAGCCTTCCATCAGCACTTTAGTGGTGTTAACCACCGGTATGTTTGGTGCCATCATGGCTAAATATGTGTACCAATGGCTGAACATTACTTCAGATGAGGTTAAGGGCTTTGCCTTGGGGCTTAACTCCCACGGGGTGGGGACGGCCCACGCATTTAACATCAATCCGCACATGGGCGCCTTCGCCGGCCTAGCCATGGGGCTAAATGGGATTTTGACCACGCTGTTACTGCCTTATATGGTGCCGATGTTTGATTGGTTCATTCGCTAGCAGGAAGCGACAGCCTAAAACGCCTAGAAATGACGGATGTCACGTTTGTTTCTAGGCGTTTTTTTATGAGTGAACGATGCACCTAAAAGGGCTTTAGCGACAAGGGGTGACCTCATCTAGAAGCGCTGAGTGATTGAGCTTAAAATTGATTGAGCGATTCAAGGCCAATGTCTCGGTGGCGGTTTCTGGGTTGAATGCCGTGTCATAAACCTTTACGGTTAATGTCTTACCTTGTTTAAGAGCGGCGATGAGGCTTTGAGCCTCCTTAGCCGTTGCAGGCGTGAATGGGTCTTCAAAAGCATGGCCATCGACTTCAAATACCACTTTGGCGAACTGCTGGCGGCTTGAGCTAACCAAGTCAATACCGTCAAAAGTGCCATCACGGTAGGCTCTGGCATATTCGATAAGATAGCTAGGCTGTTTTGAGTCTTGGCAGGCAAGCGACAGCGTGTATTCTTGATTGGAAACATTTAGAAGGTATCGCTCTTCTTGATGCTGGATCAAAACCCAGCCATCAGTCGGAACGCTGGCGCGGATGTCCGACAGCTGCTCGTCGCTGTAGTCGCTGGTGTTGATGATTGAGGGCTGTGCATGAAGGCTGGTGGCGAGGCCAAGCCATAGCCAGCCACTGAGTAATAGGGTTTTTTGCATGTGTTTCATGACGTTCATGGTAAACCGATCGGCGTGTGGACGCAGGTTAAGTGCCTAGAAGGGTAAAAAAACTGCACCCGATCAGTGACATCAATCGGGCGCAGCTTTGGTATGGTTATTGGAGGGGTGAGCCTAGAGGCCGCCCAATAGCGTGTATTTAATTTCTAGGTAATCTTCAATGCCGTACTTAGAGCCTTCACGGCCAAGGCCAGATTCTTTGCTGCCACCGAAAGGAGCGGCTTCATTGGAAAGAATGCCCGAGTTCACGGCCACCATGCCGTATTCTAAGCCTTCTGCTACTCGGAAAATACGGCCCACGTCACGAGCATAGAAGTAGCTGGCCAGGCCAAACTCAGTATCGTTGGCGTATTGGATGGCTTCTTCTTCGGTTTTGAACTTAAATACCGGTGCTAAGGGGCCAAAGGTTTCTTCCTTCGCTACCTTCATGCTTTGCGTCACATTTTTCACAATGGTTGGCTCAAAGAAGTTACCGCCTAGAGCGTGGGGTTTACCGCCTAAGACCACTTCAGCGCCTTTGGCTACGGCATCGTCAATGTGCTCTTGGGTTTTTTTAACCGCCGCTGCGTCGATCATGGGGCCTTGCTGAACGCCGGCTTCAAAGCCATTGCCAACTTTCATTTGGCTAACGGCTGTGGTGAGCTTGGCCACAAATGCATCGTAGACGCCTTCTTGTACGTAGAGACGATTGGCGCACACGCAGGTTTGACCAACGTTGCGGAATTTAGAGATCAAGGCGCCTTCAACGGCTGCATCAATGTCTGCGTCGTCAAATACGATGAAGGGGGCGTTGCCGCCGAGTTCCATCGACACTTTTTTTACCGTGGTGGCGCACTGGGCAATCAGTTTTTTACCGACTTCGGTTGAGCCCGTGAAGCTGAATTTTTTCACCACAGGGTGTTCGGTCAATACCTGACCAATATCGGTTGAGCCGCCGGTGAGGATGCTCAATAAGCCTTTGGGTAAACCTGCGCGGTCAGCTAGCTCTGCAATAGCAAAAGCTGAATAGGGCGTGGCCGTGGCAGGGCGCACTACGATGGCACAGCCTGCTGCCAGTGCTGGCGCTACTTTGCGGGTAATCATTGCATTGGGGAAGTTCCAAGGGGTAATGGCGGCGCACACGCCAATTGGCTCTTTGGTCACCAAGACCCGTTGGTCGGGTGCATTGGCGGGAATGATGTCACCGTAGGCGCGTTTGCCTTCTTCGGCAAACCACTCAATGTAAGAGGCACCGTAAGCAATTTCACCTTTGGCTTCAGCCAATGGCTTGCCTTGTTCGGCGGTTAAAATAGCGGCTAAGTCATCTTGGTTCGCCATCATGAGATCGAACCACTTGCGCAAAATATTGGCTCTGGCTTTAGCTGGCGTTTTTTTCCAGGTTTTCATCGCCGCTTCTGCCGCCGCAATGGCCTTTAAGGTTTCAGCTTGGCCCATTTTGGGCACAGTGCCCAATACTTCGCCCGTGGCGGGGTTGGTGACGGTTAGGGTTTGGCCGCTGTCGGCGTTTAGCCATTGCCCGTCAATGTAGCACTGCTGTTTAAATAAACTTTGATCTTTTAATTGCATTTTTCAACTCCTGTGCGGACATCTGGTCTACACGTTGTAATATCAGGCCAGCCCTTAGACTGGCATTAATGGACTATTTGCTGGCGAACTGTAAGGCTGCTTCTAAGGTCGTCATGGCTTCATCAAACACGCTGTCTTCAATGGTCAGCGGGAATAAGAAGCGCATCACGTTGTAATACATCCCACAGGTCAATAAAATCAGGCCATGCTCGAGGGCGTAGGTTTGGGCTTTTTTAGCAAACTCAGGGTCAGGCTGAGTTGTGCCAGGCTGCATGAATTCTACGGCGACCATTGCGCCTAAACCACGTACGGCTTTAATTTGGGGAATGCTGGACTTTAAAGATTCTAGCTTAGCCATGAGTTTGTCGCCAAGGATTTGGGCGCGTTGGCACAGCTGTTCATCTTCAATGGCGTGAATCACGGCTTTGGCGGCGGCTAGGGCTAGAGGGCTACCGGCATAGGTGCCGCCTAGGCCGCCGGGTAAAGGCGCATCCATAATGTTGGCTTTGCCAATCACGCCGGATAGCGGGAAACCACCGGCCAAGGACTTGGCAATGGTGATCAGGTCTGGCGTGACGCCCGTGTGTTCGGTGGCAAACAGCTTACCTGTACGCGCAAAGCCAGACTGGACTTCATCAAAAATCAGCACAATGCCGTGTTCATCGCAAATGTCGCGTAGGGCTTTTAAGAACGAATAAGGCGTCACGTTAAAGCCACCTTCGCCTTGAATTGGCTCAATGATGATGGCCGCAACATCGGTAGGGTCAATGTTTGATTTAAAGATTTTCTTTAAGCCAGTCAACGCTTCTTCTTCGCTTACGCCATGCAGCTCATTCGGATAGGGTGCGTGAATGATGTCGGCTGGGAAGGGGCCAAAGCCTAATTTGTAGGGGGCAACCTTGCCGGTGAGGCCTAGAGTGAAGTTGGTGCGGCCGTGGTAGCCACCAAAGAATGAAATGACACCACGACGGCCGGTATGGCTACGGGCGATTTTAACGGCATTTTCGACCGCTTCGGCACCAGTGGTCAAAAAGACGGTTTTAGCGGTGCCACCGACGGGCGCACGCTCATTAATCAACTCGGCTACTTCAATATAGGCTTCATATGGCACGACCTGGTAGCAAGTATGGCTAAACTTGTGTAGCTGTTCAGCGACAGCGGCTTCTACTTTAGGGTGTAGGTGACCCGTGTTTAATACCCCGATACCGCCAGCGAAATCAATGTAGCGATTGCCGTCAGTATCCCAAATCTCAGCATTTTTAGCTTTATCTGCATAGAAGCTACACATAATGCCAACGCCACGAGGCGTTGCGGCTTGGCGACGTTTTTCTAAATCTTGATTCTGAGACATGTTAAGACTCCTTTGTACGAAACGAATTATATTTATGGTGTCGCTAGTGGCTGCGCCACTAGGCCAAATAAAGCGGTAGGGATGGCTTCTGGCGGGCTGTTCTGCTAGTCGAAACAGAAACCATGCGTACATAAAATAAAGGCCTACAGCCATCATAAAGCAGGATTGAGGGGTTTGTATAGTCACTCTAATTTAAATTCATTTTGGCCTATATTTTTGATCATGACCTATAGTTAATCTTAATTATTTAACCCTATGAGGCCGGCTGAGGGGCTGATAGAATGAGCTTTACTATTTATGATTAATTAATGATAAGGGGGCCTTATGTTCTTTGTATTATCACCCGCAAAAACCCTAGACGAAACCACACCCGCACCCATTCAAACGTATACCCAAAGTCCTTTGTTAGCATATAGCGAAGCTTTAATTAAGGTTTGCCGCAAACTGTCGCCGCAGGCGATTGCTGAGCTAATGAAGGTGTCGGATAAGATTGCCTTATTGAATAGCGAGCGATTTGGTGAGTGGGCGACACCATTTGATTTAAAAAATGCAAAACAGGCTGTGTATCTCTTTAAAGGTGATGTTTATGATGGCCTAGACGCCTACCATTTAACGCCCGAGGCCACCGACTATCTGCAACAGCATCTAGGCATTTTGTCAGGGCTGTATGGCATTTTAAAGCCTTTAGATTTAATGCAGCCTTACCGCTTAGAGATGGGTACTAAATTACAGAATGCTAAAGGCGCTAATCTATATGCTTATTGGGGCCAGACCATCGCCAAACAAATCAATCAGTACATGCGCGAAGGTGGCCACACAACGCTGATTAACCTGGCGTCTAATGAATACTTTAAAGCAGTAGACTTAAAAACCTTGGCTTACCCCATCATTACGCCTATTTTTAAGGACAAAAAGAACGGTGAATACAAAATCATCAGCTTTTACGCCAAAAAAGCCCGAGGTTTGATGGTGAAATATGCCGCTGAAAATCAAATAAACACGCCAGAAGCCCTGAAGAACTTCGATCTAGCGGGCTATCGCTATAGCGATGAACACTCAAAAGCGCATGAGTGGGTGTACTTGAGAGAAGAACAATAACTTTATAAAGAATAGGTTATAAAATAAACCAATAAAAAAGTAAAAAAAGGCTTGGCAAGCCCGTGGTTATTAGGTACTATACGCATCTCTTAAGGAGGCGTGGCAGAGCGGTTGAATGCAACGGTCTTGAAAACCGTCGAAGGCTTATACCCTTCCGTGAGTTCGAATCTCACCG